>CADBVG010000101.1 GCA_902798105.1 uncultured Eubacteriales bacterium | reverse complement strand
TGGAGTGGTATCATAAACGTACAGTCGCGAAACTCACCAAGAAGTGATAGAATAGAAGCACAGGAAGGTGAGGGAAATGACAACCTACGAGAAGAGTTACAAGGAAGAAGCCGTACGACTGTCGGACGAAATCGGCGTCAAGCAGGCGGCATCGCAGCTGGGGATACCATACTGGACGCTGGCGGACTGGCGGGCGGCGCGGAAGGCGCAGGGAAGCCAGGCATTCGTTGGCAGCGGGCACAGGCGGCAGCCAACAGATGAGAAGGAACGCCGCATACAGGAACTGGAGAAGGAGAACTCCGAGTTGAAGCGAGCGAACGAAATTCTCAAGGACGCGCTGGGTTTTTTCGCCGGGAGCCGAAGGAAGTAGTAGCGAGGGTGAGGTATGCCTACATCGAACGGCAATCGAAGCGGTGGGATGTGCATACGCTGTGCCGGGCGCTGGGCGTAAGCGAATCGGGGTATTACCGGTATCTGCATCGAAAGAGCAGACCGAGCCGGGACACACTTCTTTCGGCGAAGATGCAGGAAATCCTCAACGAGCATCCACAGAATGAGAACTATGGCGCGCCGCGGATGCAGCATGCACTGGCCCAGCGGGGCATGAAGGCCGGGCTGCGACGGATAAAACGGATCATGCGGGAGCACGGCTGGCTGCACGAGCGGAGGCGCAGGCCGAAGGGACTGACGAAGGCAGACCCGGCGGCGATGGCGGCAGAGAACCTGTTGAAGCAGGATTTCCACGCGGACAAGCCCTTCACGAAGCTGCTGACGGACATCACTCAGGTGCAATGCAAAGACGGTAAGCTGTACATCTCCCCGATCATGGACTGTTTCAACGGCGAGATCCTCTCGCTGTGCATGCGGGACAACATGAAGAAGGAACTGTGCATCGACACCGTCAAGGCGGCAGCTAGCCGTTTCCCCGTGCGGGACGCCATCCTTCACAGCGACCGCGGCAGCCAATATACCAGCGAGGCGTTCCGCTCGGAGCTTTCCCGGCAGGGTTTGACGCAGAGCCTGAGCGGCGTGGCCCACTGCTACGACAACGCGCGGATGGAGAGCTTCTTCGCGACGCTGAAGAAGGAACAGATCTACCGGATTTCCGCCTATCGTCTCAGTATGGCGGAGGTCAAGTCGCTGGTGTTCCGGTACGTTTTCGTCTACTACAACCGCCTTCGGGTCTACACCGCCAATCCCGGCGGCTGGCCCCCGGAGACCTGGAGGAGGATGTTCCTCCGCCAGGCAGCATGAGCGGAAGTTGATCCGGAAAACGTTTGGCGGGAAGCCTGGCTGACGTTCCTGCCCCCCACCAGTCTTGACAGAACGCCGGGAAAATGCTGTGGTGCAGCCACCGACGGCGATGGGAATCAATCATGCTTCCGCTGTCCCGTCGGCTTCCCATTATAGCATTTTCCCGACAACCTGCCAAGACCAAGCCGCTGCGCGGTGGCTGCCTCGGTGCCGCTCGCAACAGGCTGGTGCCGCTCGCAACAGGCTGACGACCTCCAGCTCCGGAAATCTCTACCGTTCATTATTTTGGGTGTTTCCCGACTGCACGAAACTTGACAGGTTCAAAATCCCACAGGGATTTGCGCCACCAATAGCCACTGGCCACTGGAGTGTGTTTCTAAGGAAATACCGCGCAATTAAGGTGGTCAGCTGGCGAGTGAATTTTTCGACAGATGCAATTGCAGATTTCGAAGGTTTACTGGCGGTAAATCAAGGGAAACCAACGCAGAAATGCAGGCAAAGACACCGAGAATGCGCTTCAGGCATTTTTGAAACACGCCCTAATCACTATCCACTGAATTCTGATTCCCCACCTCCGGCAGCCCCGCCACGCTGGTCAGCAGCGACAGTATGCCGGCCAGCACCGACGAGGACAGCACCAGCTTCCAGTTGACATCCCCCATCGCCGCGCTGGTGCCGATGGTGGCGGCGGCGGTCTGGGCCACCGTCTTGATGGCGCGGACGCCCGCGGCCTTGATCCATGCCTTCCAATCCCTCATGACCTCTCTCCTTTCAGGTCCCGTATGTCGTGCTCCGCCTCGGTCATGCGCCCCTCCAGGCGATAGGTGCGCTCGATGACGCTGTTGTGCTTGTCCACCTTCTCCTCCAGCTTCTTCAGCCGGTACTGGGTCAGCCGCGCCGACGCCATCACCCCGCCGAAGGCCCCCAGCCCCGAACCGGCCAGGCCGATCAGGGCCACGATTATCGTGTTATCCATCGTTCCTCACCGCCTTTATCACGTGTATTGCCAGCGCGGCCAGCAGCACCGACGCCGCCATGCGCTTCCACGGCAGCGCGGCCAGCTGGCAGATCAGCAGGTCCGCACGGGCTACGGCAGCCTGAATACACCTTGTCATGTCCATGACGCATCACCTCACGGCCCTTCGCTCGTTATGTCAATCCCCGGCTGGTTGTAGTCGATGAAGTACGGGTCGAAGCCCTCGAAGCCCGCCCAGCGGCGCAGGATCAGCAGGGCAAAGAAAAGCATCCCGGTCAGCAGGACCGCGGCGGCCACATTGTGAGGCGCGCGCATCATTCCACCAGCTTCGCGTATTTCGAGGAAATCCAGGCGTTCTGGTTCTTCCATATGATGAGGAACCACGGCCGCCCTCCGGCTTCCTTGGTAACGCCCTGGTACACCAGCACATCGCCCTCGTGGGCGGTGCCGATGTCCTTCGATTCCACCCCCGGGGCGCTGCGGATGTTGACGGAACCGCCCGTCACCAGCACGTGGCCGTATTCGGTGGGCGTCGGGGTCGGCACGGGGTCGTCCTCCCCCGCCCTGCTCCCATTGCTCAGCACCACCACGGTGTGGCCCTGGGTGCGGGTGACCAGTATGTCGCCCCGCTTCAAATACTTGTCGCTGTCGGTGTACTTGCTGCCCTTCAGCTCCACGAAGTCCCCGCTGTCCAGCAGGGCGGCGGGCTCGGTGGGCGTGCGGAAGTTGGGCAGCATCACCCCGGCATAGGCGCAGCACACCCGCACCAGCGCCGAGCAGTCGGTCTCGCAGTTGGTGGCGACGTTTTTGCAGTTGAAGCCCAGGGGCTTTGCCACGTCGTACAGCGTCAGCCGCTGGCCCTGGTCGTAGCCGATGTGCCTGTTGTCGCAGGCCCACTGCATGTCCTGGGCGATCCTCGCCGCCACGGCGGGGTTCTTCGCCCGGAAAACCCGCCAGCCCTTCGCGTGCTTGTACCAGCTCTGGGTGCTGACCTCCTTGCCGGTCTGGTCCCCCGCCTTGCCGCCCTTGGCCTTGCCGTTTTCGTCGATCCTCGCGCTGCCAATCCTTACGGACATATGAATCGCTCCTTCTCCGGTCATAGTGCCGGTTGGTTCAATAATATCGGATATTGTCGCGCATTACCTGTACCATATGCGGTAGATGCAATTCGACGCAAGCGTAACAGATTTCGTGGACGCAAATGATATTTCAACTGTATTCGCGTTCACCCATAGGCACTGGACAACCCGCGCCGCCGGCGTCCACCAGGACCCGGGAGCCGGGTGCGCATTTATACATTTAAATGCGTTGGGCACGTCCGCGGTAAAGCGTTTCGTGCAGTAATACGCGCCATCGTACACCTGATTGATTGCTGTGCCGCCTACGTTTAAATCTATATACGCTACAGATTGTTGTATGGCGCTGTTTACTTCGCCCTTGCTGTATACGTCCAGGTTCGCCCGCGCCCCGGCTGCCGTGGACGCCCCCATGCCGCCGTTGCGAATGGACAGCGGTGAATCCATGTCTACGTCTCCGGAAAAGCGCACCGGTCCCGTGAACTGGTTCCAGGCGCCGGCCTTCACGTTGCCGCTGCGGTCCACGCTGAACTGGCCGACCTGAAGGCCCGCGTAGTTGAACCGTATGTCGTCCGGGTACACGATTTCCGAACCGCTGACGGACACCCCCACCTGCCGGATGCCCGCGCATGTGAACGCGATGGAGAACCATTCGGCCTCATCCGGCACGACAAACGACCACGTATAGGGGTTGGAGGGCGACACAGGTTCCGTGATCCGCGAACCGTCATCGCCGTCAAAGCTGCCCCAAAAGGCCTCGCACCAGTCCAACGCTCCATTGTATGCGAAGGTCAGCGTGATGGTCCGGCCCCGCAGCAGCTTCGCGTAATCGCACTGCAACGCGACAATGCCGCCGCTGCCGGAGGCGTTTACGATCCATCCGTTCACCACCGCCTGCCCGTCCAGCAGCGAATCCGGGTCGTTCTCGTCCGGCACGCTGAAATCGTTCACGGGGGCGTTGAAGTTGATGAACCGCGCGTTCAGGTCGCCGGCATTGATGTAGCTGGCGTTGATGTACAGCTGGCCGTTGTACAGCACCATCCCCTGGGCCGCGCCGTTGCCCGTCAGGCGGTTGAATATCTCCCGCTGGTTCAGGCTGTTGTCCAGGGTGTTCACCGCGTTCTGGGCGGCCTGGGCCTTGTTCCAGGCCGCCTTCGCCGCCTCGTAGGCCGACGATACCGACACCAGGGAATAAGCCCAGCTGCCGTCCGAAAACACGGTCAGGTCGGTGAAGTACAGCGTATTGGTCGATCCGGAGGTATAGGTCGGCTCCGTGTCGTCCCACCCACCCGTCGGCGGATTCGTCGTGGGCTTGGCAGGTGCGGCCTGGGTGGAGGATTGCAGCAGGTAATACCGCGTCGTGGACCAGACATCCACAACGCTGGACAGGGTGATCGCCGCAGATGCCTTGATCGCCATGCTTACCCCTCCAGCTGCGCGATATAGGTGGCCTTGTTGGTCACGTCGCCCGCCGAGATCGTCAAGGTCTGGCCCGTGGCCACGGCGGTGCTGCTGCCGTCCTTGTACCACTTGATCGTCCCCAGCGCCGTCAGCGCCGCGCCGGTGACCTCCACGCCGCCCTGGTACACATGGGCCGTCAGCACGGTCTCGATGGCGCTGTTCTTGAAGATGGTGCCGTTGGAGGAGGAGATGGCGATGGAAATCGCCGCGACGCCCTGGTCGCCCTTTTGGCCCTTGATGTTGTTGACGTACACCCACTTGGCCGCCGCCGGCGCGCCGCCCACGGTACAGCGGTAGGTGTTGTAGGTGCTGGTATTCAGGTACATGTCGCCCACCTTCGCGCTGGAAACGCCGGAGCCGCTGAAGGAGGTGGGCGTGGTGCTGGTACCGGTGATGCCGGTGCCGGTGTACCACTGGGCGCTGGAGCCGCTGACGCCCTGCTTCGCCACCGAATACATCGGGTTGGAGGTGCTCGCGTCGGTGTAGGTGAACACGATCTTCGTCCACAGGTACTGCCCCTCCGACACCGTGGGCGGCGTGTTGGACCAGGTGCCGGTGGGCGGCGTGGTGTTGCTGGAGCCGGCCTGGTAGGTGATCGCCACGCTGGCCACGCCGTTGCCCGTCGCGCCGGTCTCGCCCTGGGGCCCCTGGGGGCCGGTCTGCCCGGTCTGGCCGGTGAAGGCGATGGCCACGGAGAATTCCTTGTTGATGGTGATGTCCCCGTCCACCACCACGGGAATCTTCACCACGCCCGCCGTGGTAAAGGACGTGCTGGCCGTGATGGTCAGCGTGGGGGACGTGGCGTCGCTGTCCTTGGTGACGGTGATGCCCGTGGGCTTGGTCACGTTGTTCAGGTTCACCGACGCCGCCACCTGCTCCGCGCCGCGCATGGCGATGATCTGCGTGGTGCAGCTGCCCGCCCTGGCCGCGTTGATGGTGCCGGGAAAGGTGTAGGAATCGTTGGTCAGGATTACGGAATAGGCATCGGTAATGTCTACGATGCTGATCTGGTCGCTGGACTTGATGGCCATATTGTTCTTACCTCCCTTATGAATTCACAATGAGCTCGCACATGAATGTCACCTTCGTATCCACATCCGCCGGCGAGAGCGTGAAGGTGAAGCCGCCGTCGCCGATTCGGCTGTCGTCCGACGATATGATGCCGTAGTGGTCCTCGCCCATGCGCTGCCAGCGCCACTGCAGGTACGCGCCCGGCCCGAACACCCGCGCAAGCCCTGCCGTGTCGGTGATGCGGTCCGGGCCGTGGTAGATCGCCACGGAAAGCACCGTGGAAACCTGGTTGTTCTTGAAGACGGTGCCCCGGCTGCTGTCGATGCGCAGCACCGTGGCGTCCTCGCCGTCCGCGCCGGAGATGTTCACGGGCATACTGGTCTGCGTGTCGCCGCTGACATAGGTGGTAACGGTCTTCTGCCAGATGTAATACCCCTCCCGGCGCTCCGGCGGCGTGGCGCTCCAGCCGTCCGCGGGCGGGTCCGTGGCCGAAGCCCCGGCGGCGTACATCAGCGTCGTCCCGGCCACGGCGGCGTCGGAAAGGTCCTGCACCCTGGCCTTCAGCAGGCCGATCGCGCTCCCGTTTTTGCTGATGTAGGGATATTCGTCCGTCACCTCGCCGGGGTCCGGCGCGGCTATATCCCCCCGGAAGGCGGGCCCCAGCGTCACCTGCTCGCTGCAGATCACCGACGACACCTCGCCGCCGGTCCCGGCGTTGACGCGGTCCCCCAGCTCCGCCGCCGGGTCGTAGATGGCCCCGGTCAGCCGGAAGGGCTGGTACGGCAGCCCGATCAGCCTCTCGGCCATGTCCGCCGCGATCATCGGCGCGATGGTCACATCCACCACGATGCCGCTGTCGTCGCCGGTCAGGGTGGCCGCGCCGTCCACGGTACAGCGCACGCCGGTGACGGCGCCCGCCGGGCCCACGTCGATGCCGCCCACCGTGCCGACCACATCCACGGCGTCGCCGGCATCCCCGAGGCGCACCAGCCGCAGCCGGTTGTCCGGCGTCATGGCCCAGCTGCCGCCGGCGGCCTGGGCGACGGCGCCGAGCACATCCCGGATCGTCGTGCCCTCCGCGGGCTTGCCGATGGCATAGGCCGCGCCGGAGGGGATGGCCGTCCGGCGGTCCAGCGCCACGCCCAGCAGCGCCGCCAGCTCCGCGACCACCGCCGACATCGCCCGGGGCCAGTCCCCTGCCGACGGGGTCCACGCCGCGTTGGCCTTCAGCAGCGCGTCGTAGCACTCCAGCGCCAGCAGCCCCGTCACCGGGTCGCGCATCCGTCGGGAGATGTAGAACGTGCCCTGGGGCAGCCACTCCGACGCCGTCTCCCCGTCGTTGAGCCGCACCTCGATCACCACCGCCGCCGAGCGCGAAATGGTTCCTTCGCGCCTCAAGGCCAGCGCCAGCGACGCGCTGACCACGTTCCCGACGGACAGCCTGTCGGGCATCAGCGCCCTGGTGACCACCGGCGCGGAGATGTCCGTATACACCGTCCCGCCGATCACCGCCCGCGCCTCCAGCGGCGCCCCGGCGGCGAAGAGGTCGCGCCAGACCTGGGATGTGGATTGCATGGGTCATTCGCTCCTTTCGTTGTTGGGGGTAAGGTTTTAGGTTTTAGGTTTTAGGTTTTAGGTTTTAGGTTTTAGGTTTTAGGTTTTAGGTTTTAGGTGAATGTGGAAATCCTTGCGGATTTCTTTTTATTCAAGGGACCGAGAGACGTTGGAACCTCTGCCGTTCCCCTTAAATCAAACAAATCCGTCAGGATTTGCACCGCCACCTAAAACCTAACCCCTAAAACCTAAAACCTTTTTCTACCGCCACCTAATAAACTGTACCCTGGAGAATGGACAGCTCCAGTTTAGGGGTAGCCCTATACAGCAGACAAGCAGATTAGGGGGACGCCCTTAGGAGCGGACA
>CADBVG010000100.1 GCA_902798105.1 uncultured Eubacteriales bacterium | reverse complement strand
CTCCTCTCTTGATAATCCTATTGTACTACTCTTACTGTCCAAAAGAACTCCCTCGACCGACTTATCACCCTATTTCCTGACTAACACCATCAGAATTTGCCCACCTTTCACATGCCCCCCAATTCCAAAACCCTATCAACAAACCCGCATCTGCTGAATATATAATTGTGCCGCACATTTCTGTGCGGCACAAAATCATTGTCGGAGGTCCTGCCCTTGTCTGCGTCAATCGGCAACAACCGCGCCATCACCCGCGTTCCCCTGTCACGCATACAGGAATCGCCCGACCGGCCCCGTCGGGCATGCACCGACGATTCCATCGCGCGGTTGGCGGAATCCATACGGCTTCACGGGCTGCTTTCACCGCTGTTGGTGCGGCAGGCGGGCGACAAATGCATACTGGTCGCGGGGTATCGGCGGCTGGCTGCGCTGCGTCTGCTGAACCGCTCCTGGGCCGAAGTTATATTGCTGACGGGCAGCCCCTGCGACTGCGCCCTGATCGCCCTGGTGGAGAATTTGCAGCGGGAACAGCTGCACTATCTGGATGTGGCTGCAGCCTGCCGGACCATACTCGACCGCTTCCCCATCACACAGGAGCGCCTGGCCGCCGGTCTTTCCGTCAGTCCGTCGGCGCTGGCCAACCGGCTGCGTCTGCTTAAGCTTCCGCAGTGCGTTCAGGCCGCGGTCCGTCAACACGGTCTCAGCGAACGCCACGCCCGGGCATTGCTGTGCCTGTCCTCTGAAACCGACCAGCTGTCCCTCGTGGAGTTGTCCGCCCAGAAGCACCTGAGCGTGGCCCAGTTGGAAAAGCGGATCGACGATTGCCTGTCAAAGCCCCACCCGCCAAAGCGCACAATCACCACCGCCCTGCGGGACAGCCGCATGATCGTCAACGCCCTGCTTGACACCGTGCGCCAGCTCACCCGCATCGGCGTGCCCGTGCAGAGCAAGGTAGAAAAGGGCGACGACTGCGTCCGGGTGATTGTGACCATCCCGGCGACAAAGCAGCCTCAAAGCAAAATAATACAGGAGCAGCGATACGCCGCTCCTACAGCTTGACCTCGTCCCCACACCGCAGCTTCTCAGCAATGGCGGCAATCCTTCGCAAACGGGCGTTTACGCCCGACTTGCCCAGGGGCGGATCCATCAGCTCCCCCAGCTCCGCCAGCGGCATTTCCGGGTTGTTGGCCCGGGTATAGGCCATGTCCCGCAGCGTGCGGGGCAACTTTTCCAGTCCCAGTTCCGAATCGATGTAGCGAATATCCCGGATCTGTGCCTCGGCGGCGTTCATACTTCGATTGATGTTGGAGTTGTCGCAGTTCAGCTGGCGGTTGACCCGATTGCTAACCTCCTTCTTGACGCGCACGTTTTCAAAGGCCATCATGGCCTTTGAGGCCCCCAGCAGTGAGAGCATGTCGGAAATGTCCTCGGCCCGCTTCAGGTAGACCACATATTTCGACTTCCGGCTGGATACCCTTGCCTCGATGTCAAAGCTATTGAGCTGCAGTGCGATGAATCCCGCCAAGGCCTCGCTTGGGGCGGCGATTTCAATGTGGTAATCCCGGTCCGGGTGGCTGATTGCGCCGCACATGGTAAAGGCCGCCCGCACAAACGCCCTCTTGCAGCAGTTGTTGCGGATGGTCTCATCCACGGGCAGGGCACGCAGGCCGAACAACCCGCCTTCATCAAGTAACTCCAGCCTGTGCAGCAGCTCCAGGGCCTCCTCCTCGGGCACCGCCAGCTGGTAGCGGGTCTGGTTGTTCAGCGTGTCTCCGCTGAGGGCCCTGATCTGTCCGATAATGCCGTAAAATCGCTTGAGCATGGCGAAATAGCGGCGCACGGTGGGTGCTTCCGAGGCCGTGAACGTCACGGCATAGCGCTCCCTCCCCCGCCATGCAATGCCCCCACCGCACAGCAATGCGGCGGTCAATTCACTGCGGGCACAGCAGGCATCCTCCATGGGCGTGCGAGCCAGCTCGCCCCGCACATCCGACGCAAATGACATGTCAATCCTCTCCCAGTATCCGCACCTCGGTCTCCAGCCGGACGCCGAAGCGGGCCAGAACCTCGTCCTGTACAACGCCAATGAGCGTCAGTATGTCGGTAGCCGTCGCCCCGCCGGTATTCACGATGAAACCGGCGTGTTTTTCGCTGACCTGCGCGCCGCCCACCCGGCGGCCCTTCAATCCGGCCTGCTCGATCAGCGCCCCGGCGAAATACCCCTCCGGTCGCTTGAAGGTGCTCCCAGCGCTGGGATGGTTCAGGGGCTGCTTGTCCCGGCGCCGGGCGTTCAGCTCCCGCATACGCGCCGCAATGGCCTCCGGGTCATCCGGCGTCAGGGCAAAGCGGGCAGAGATCACGATGCCCCCCTCCCGCAGTGGAAGGGACGTGCGGTAGCCCATCTGCATGTCGTCCACCGTCAGGGTCTTCACCTCGCCGTCCAGCAGCACCCGGGCGTCGATCAGCGCGTCGGAGAGCTGCCCGCCATAGGCCCCGGCGTTCATCGCGCAGCCGCCACCCAGCGTGCCGGGGATGCCTGAGGCAAACTCCAGTCCCGAAAGGCCGCTGGCCTGGGCGTAGGCCGATACACGCGCCAGGGAAGCCCCGGCCCAGGCGGTGAGGGTATCGCCGGTGCGCACGATGGCTGCCATGCCCTCCCCCAGCGCGATCACCAGGCCGCGGATGCCGCCATCACGGACCACCAGGTTCGAGCCGTTGCCGATCACGATGCAGGGGGTCCCGGCGTCCCGCGCAATGGCGAGGGCCCGGACCAGCTGGTCTTCGCTCTCCGGCAGGAACAGCACGTCCGCAGGTCCCCCCACCTTGAAGGTCGTGTGCCGGGACATGGGCTCGTTTTCGAGGATTTGATGGGTGCCAGCAATGGCAGAGAGGGCTTCGATCAGATGCGTCATATTGCCTCCATTGGGTCGGTGTGACCTGATTTGACAGGAAGATGTTAAATGATATGTAGCGGCGGCGCCTGCGCCGCCATCAGATGTCTGTTTTTGAAAACGCTATGGCAACGCAGGCGCCGCTGCTACACGGGATCACGTCTCCCCATCCAATCAGAAGTTGAAGTAGATAAACGGATTGTAGCTGCCCACCGCCACGTAGGTGATGGCGATGAACGTGAGCCCCAGCAGCGCGGCCGCGCCGGTGACCTTCAACAGGTTTGCGTTCACACGCAGTTTGTCCCTCAGCCACTCGGGCACCGGCAGGCTGAACAGTACACCGGCAGCCAGGAAGATGCCGTACTCCCGCAGGAAGGCCCCGGTCAACCCGTTCCATACCGGCGCGCCGCTCATGCCGAACATCGATCCATAGAATATGCGGGCGACGTGCAGGTTATCCGAGCGGATCATCACCGTGATGGTCACCACCACGAACATGGCGTAGAAGTGACCGATGGCATGCTTGCTCATCCACTTGCCCATGCCCGTCAGCCGCTCGATCACAAGGAACACGCCGAAGCCGAAACCCCACAGGAAGTAGGTCCATGCCGCGCCGTGCCACAGGCCGGTGAGCGTCCAAACCACCATCATGTTGAACACCAACCGCGGCTTGCTGACCCGGCTACCACCCAGGGGGATGTACAGGTAATCCCGGAACCAGCTGCCCAGGGAAATGTGCCAGCGGCTCCAGAATTCACTGACCGACTTGGCGATGAAGGGATAGGTAAAGTTCTCCAGGAAGTGGAAGCCGAACATGCGGCCCAGACCGATGGCCATGTCGGAATAGCCGGAGAAGTCGTAGTACACCTGCATCAGGTAGGCGCAGGCCGCCAGCCACGCGCTGACCACGGACAGGTCCTTCGTCTCCAGGGCAAAGGCAGTGTCCACCAGCAGGCCAAGGTTGTTCGCCAGCAGCATCTTTTTACACAGCCCCTTCATGAAGCGCTGGGTACCCTCGATGAAGTCGTCCAGGTTCTCCCGGCGCCCCTCGATCTCATCAGCCACAGTCTGGTAGCGCACGATGGGGCCGGCGATCAGCTGGGGAAAGAAGGAGATGTACAGGCACACGTTAATCAGGTTCTTCTGCACCTTGCCATCGCCGCGGTAGACGTCGATCACATAGCTCATGGCCTGAAAGGTGAAGAAGGATATGCCGATGGGCAGCGTGATTTGGGGCACGGGCAGGTGGATGCTGAACCACTGGTTCAGGCTGGTCAGTATGAACATCAGGTACTTGTATACGCCCAGCAGCCCCAGGTTGAATATCACCATCAGCGTCAGGGCCAGCTTCGCCTTCTTCTTGTCGTCCCGAACCCGATCCACCCAAAGGCCAAACAGCCAGTTTGCCACGATGGAGGCCATCATGATTGGGAAGAACTTCGGCGCGCCGAAGGCGTAGAAGCCCAGGCTCATCACCGACAGGAACACATTCGCCGCCCTGCGCCACCGTTTCAAAATGTAATACCCAATCAGCACCACCGGCAAGAAATAGAATAAAAATTCAATGCTGGAAAAAACCATTCAACGTACTCCTTGCAGCGCACAATAAACTATTGTATATTATAGCGCAAAATACATGATTTGTCCATTGGAGAAATTCTGATTTATCGAGCAGGGCTCGATAAATCAGAATTTCTCCTTGACACCCGCCTCTGTCCATAGTATCTTAATAATATCCAATAAACAACAGGAGGGTGATTCCCATGAAAATCTATTCCGTCTACGATCCCGAATTCAAGGCCTACGGCCAGGTGCGGGAAGGCTACGACACGAAGGAGCTTTGCGCGGCAATGATGAAGATCGATCTGCCCGAGGGCGTGAACTACGAGCCCGGCATCGATTCCCTTGAAGCCTGCGCCATTTACCCCGTACTGCGGGATCGGGCCTACGGCGGCATGCCCATCCAGCTGGGCCTGTGCTGGGGCCACAACACTAAACTGAACTGCCTGGAGTACCATCGCGACAGCGAGGTCAATATCGGTACCCACGATTTCGTGCTGCTGCTGGCCAAACAGGACCAGATCGTCGACGGCGTGCTGGACACCGCGCTGGTGAAAGCCTTCCGCGTACCCGCGGGCGTGCCGGTGGAGGTGTACGGTACCTCGCTGCACTACGCGCCGTGTCACACTGACGCGAAGGACGGCTTCCGCGTAGCCATCGTGCTGCCCAAGGGCACCAATACCGCCAAGCCCGACTTTACGCCCGTCAGCGAGGAGGACAAGTGGATGACCGCCCGCAACAAGTGGCTCCTCGCCCATCCCGATTCCGCCGAGGCGAAGGACGGCGCGCACATCGGGTTGAAGGGCGAGAATATCGATATAGGCTAATTCTGAATTGTAACTGTTCAGTCATGACGGCAGAGCGGAATCGCGCGCGCTTCCCGCGCACGAGATGGCGCCGCTGCTACAACGAACGAAGCCTGTAGCGGCGGCCCCTGGGCCGCCATAGGAGCTACAGATACATCCTGGACTGAACAGTTTCTCTGAATTAAGGAAATACCGAGAACGATTCTGCCATCACATGCGGATTCAAAACTGGTATGACGGAGTGAATGTTCAATGCGAATGAAAATATCCAGAATCATCAATCTCTGTATCGGCATCATCGTGCTGTGGGTCTGGCTGTCCATGACGTTCAGATTGGGGCCGCTGGGCGCACAGAGTGAGGGCGGATTCAAGAATCTGAGGTATTTCACCGTGCTGTCCAATCTACTGCAGGGCGGCGTCTCACTCGCCTACTTTTTCGGCATAAGGACAGGCCGCTGGAAGTACGTTTCCACCACAGCCATAGCTGTCACTTTCTGCGTCGCCATCTTCTTTTTAGGGCCGACGCGCGGCTATGATGCGGTTTATTCCGGGGCCAATTTCTTCTCCCACCTGGTCGTGCCGGTTCTCTCAGTCATGGACTTTTTGGTTTTCGATCGTTCATGTACATTCGCACTGCGTGACAGCCTGGTCACATTGATCCCGTTTGCGGCCTACGGTATGTTCTACATGGGAAACGTTTTGATCAACGGCGTTGAGGGCAACGATTGGTATGGCTTCGCCAAGGCTGGCCCACGGTTTGCAATCTCAGTTTTTACGATCATACTCGTTGCGAATTGGATCATCGCCCTTTTACTTCGGCTGCCCAGGCGGGATCATCAGGTATAAAGTGCAGACACCAAGTACAGAACAGATTATATAGAATGTTATGTCAGGAAAACTGGTACTATCATGTCCCATAATGATTTAAGGAAATACCGCATAATAAGGGTGGTTGGCTGGCGAGTGAATTTTCCGTCATGCGCGCCTGCAAATTTCGCAGGCTTGCTGGCGGCAAGTCAAGG
>CADBVG010000099.1 GCA_902798105.1 uncultured Eubacteriales bacterium | reverse complement strand
ACGCTTCTCGGACCCTTTAATCAAAAGAAATCCGCAAGGATTTCCACCTTCCCTAACACCTAAAACCTATAACCTAAAACCTGAATTCTGATTTGTCGCAACGCGACAAATCAGAATTTACGGAGGTAACACCATGCCCATCACCATGATCGCCACGGACGTGGATGGCACCATTCTTCCCCGGGGCGGGGCCATATCCGACGCCACGCGGCGGGCAGTGGCGCTGTGCCGGGCGCGGGGCATCCCCTTCGTCATCGTCAGCGGCCGCTGGATCGGGGCGCTGGGCGACGTGATCCGCCAGTGCGACGCCGCCGACCAGCCCATCGTGATCGTCAACGGCTCCGCGGTGCTGGGCCCTGGCGGCGCGGTCTGGCACGAGCGCTTCATGGACCCGGCGGACGTGGCGCGGGTCTACGCCGTGCTGCGCCGCTACAACGTGCAAATCAACAGCTACGTCCCCGGGGCGCTGTACTGCCTGAACACCGCCGCGCTGGCCCACCCCTCGTCGATGATCAAGGGCTACCTGGGCGGCGGCAAGCTGGTGATCGACGACGAGGCCGCCTTCGAGGCCGAGGCCCTGCAGCGGGTCTACAAGCTGGAGGGCCTCACCGAGGACACCGCCCTGCTGGCCGAGGTCCGCGACGCCCTGCGCCGGGAGACCGACGCCCGCGTGACCCACTCCTCCTGGCGCAACGTGGAGCTGATGTCCCGGGGCATGGGCAAGGGCGCGGCGTTGGGCTGGCTGGCGAACCGGCTGGGCGTCGACCTTTGCGACTGCATGGCCTTCGGCGACAACGCCAACGACCTGGACATGCTGGAGGCCGTGGGCTGGCCCGTGGCCGTGGGCAACGCCACCGACACGGTGAAGCAGATCGCAAAAATCGTCGCCGACACCGACGCGAATGACGGTGTGGCGAAGGTGATCTTTGAAGCGTTATCGGAGGAATCCCGAATATGATGCACATCGTACTGGTCAACCCCGAAATCCCCCAGAACACCGGCAACATCGCCCGCACCTGCGCCGCCACCGGGGCGAAGCTCCACCTGATCGAGCCCCTGGGCTTCGAGCTGAGCGACAAGTACCTGAAGCGGGCGGGGCTGGACTACTGGCACATGATGACCTACGAGGTCCACCCCAGCTGGGCGGCGTTCTGCGAGGCCAACCCCGGCGCCGTGTTCCACTTCGCCACCACCAAGGCGCCCCGGGACTACTGCGCCGCCGAATACGGCCCCGACGACTTCCTGGTGTTCGGCCGGGAGACCCGCGGCCTGGACGAGGAACTGCTGGCGGCCAATTACGACCGCTGCGTGCGCATCCCCATGATCCCCGACGCCCGGTCGCTGAACCTGTCCAATTCCGTGGCCATCGTGCTCTACGAGGCCCTGCGCCAACAGGGCTTCCCCGGCCTGTCCGGGCAGGGCCGCCTGCACCATACGGAGATAGCGGGGGAATGGAAGGACTACATCTGATGCGCCGACATTGTCCGGCGCTTATTTTTTCACTTGCGCAAACCCGCCTTTTGTTGTACAATATCGAGGGTTTATTTCCATAACTACAATAGGGCGCCTCTAATACTCCTCTCAGTTTAAACCAGCGATTCTGTGGGCATCTTTTCCGCCCTGACTCTTGACTTGCCGCCAGCAAGCCTGCGGAGTCTTTCCTTGCCAGGACGAAAAATCTGCTACACAGCTTTCGCTGTTTTAACCTGAGAGTAGTATAAAAACGCTCATCGCCGCCGGACGGCTGAATTTCAGCCATCTTCAGCTTGCAAAACCTTGACTGCCCGCCAGGCAGCCTGCGTCTTTTGCAAGCCAAATCTGTCCAAAATTCACCTCGTCGGGCGACGCGTGAATTTTTAGAGGTACCCAAGAGGAGAGATTGACATGGACAACAGAGAACGACTGGGCAGCCGGCTGGGCTTCATCATGCTGTCGGCGGGCTGCGCCATTGGATGTGGAAACGTCTGGAAATTCCCGTGGATGTGCGGCCAGTTCGGCGGCGGCGGCTTCGTGGCGGTTTACATACTCTGCCTGCTGCTGCTGGGCCTGCCGGTGTTGGTGATGGAGTTCGCCGCCGGCCGCGCCGCCCAGACCAGCCCGGTGCACCTGTTCCAGAAGCTGCAAAAGCCCAAGGGCAAGTGGGGCTTCATGGGCTGGGTGTCGCTGGTGGGCAACATCGCGCTGATGGCCTTCTACACCGTGGTCACCGGCTGGATCATCTACTACTTCTACCGCTTCGCCACCGGCCAGACCCAGGACCTGGGCTTCCTGCCGATGATCACCAACCCCGGCGTGAACGTGACCTTCCTGGCCATCACCGTGGTGCTGGCCTTCCTGATCCTCAGCTTCGGCCTCCAGGGCGGGCTTGAGCGGGTGACCAAGTTCATGATGGTGGCGCTGCTGGTGCTGCTGCTGGTGCTGGCGGGCCACAGCCTGACCCTGCCCGGCGCGAAGGAGGGCGTCAGCTTCTACCTGGTGCCCGACCTGAAGAAGATCAACGGCAGCGTGATCGTGGGCGCGATGAACCAGGCGTTCTTCACCCTGTCCATCGGCATGGGCAGCATGGCCATCTTCGGCAGCTACATCGACAAGACCCACGCCCTGATGGGCGAGGCGGTGCACGTCATCGTTCTGGATACCTTCGTGGCGCTGATCGCGGGCCTGATCATGTTCCCGGCCTGCTTCTCCTACGGCCTCGAGGTCAACCGGGGCCCGAGCCTGCTGTTCGATACCATGGCCACCGTGTTCGTGAACATGGCCGGGGGCCGCTGGTGGGGCACGCTGTTCTTCCTGTTCATGGTGTTCGCGGCCATGTCCACGGTGCTGGCGGTGTGCGAGAACATACTGGCCATGGTGCGCGAGCTGACCGGCTGGAGCCGCCCCAAGGGCAGCCTGATCTGCGGCGTGGGCATCTTCCTGCTGGCCCTGACCACGGCCCTGGGCTACAGCGTGCTGAAGTTCCAGCCCTTCGCCGACGGCACCGCATGGCTGGACTTCTGGGATTTCATCGTCAGCAACAATGTGCTGCCCCTGGGATCGCTGGTGTTTGCGCTGTTCTGCTGCAATAAGTTCGGCTGGGGCTGGGACAGCTTCCTGGCCGAGGCCAACGCCGGCAGGGGCATGAAGGTGAAGCAGTGGATGAAGCCCCTGTTCAGGTGGTTCGTCCCCGCCGCGATACTGTTCATCTACATCTACGGCATGGCCACCTTCCAGTGGAAGTAGGCTGTCCAGGAAAAGAGGCCCGCGCCCATCCACATGCGTGGATGGGCGCGGGCTTTGTTACGGAAATACCGCACAATACGGCGGCACATCTGGCGGTGCCTTTTCCGACATCTGCTGCTTGCATCCGGGCGCTCGAACCCAGTAAACCTTCGAAATCTGCAATTGCATCTGTCGAAAAATTCACTCGCCAGCTGACCACCTTAATTGCGCGGTATTTCCTTACGCGCTCAGCACGATATCCTCATACGCCGAATCCTGCTTCACGTGCAGGCGGTTCAGCTTGATCAGCTCCAGCAGGGCCATGAACATGGTTACGACCTCCTGGCGGCTGTATTCCTCGCCGAACAGCTGGGAGAAGGTGCAGCTTCCCTTGCGCACCATGCGGCTGATGCGGGCCATGCAGCCGGCCACGGTGAAGTTGTCCCGGCGAATCTCCCGGCTGGCCATGCGGTCGTCGGCGTCGTTGCGCTCGGCTCGCTCCAGCACCCGCTTGTAGGCCTTCAGCAGCTTTTCCAGCGTCAGCCCGGTGATTTCGATGTTCGGCGGGGGCAGCGGGTATTCCTCCGGCAGCTTGGTCAGCAGCGCCCGGGCCTCCTCCTCCAGCTGGTGCATCCGTGCGGATACCTCCTTGAACTGGCGGTATTCCTCCAGCTGCTTGATCAGGGCCTCCTCCGGCGACAGCTCGTCGGGGTCCTCGGGCTTGGGCGGCTTGGGCAGCATCGCCCGGCTCTTGATCTCCAGCAGCGTGGCGGCCATCTGCAAGAACTCGCTGGCGGAGTCCATGTCCAGCTCGTCCACCAGCGACATGGTCTCCAGGTACTGCTCGGTGATCTGGCTGACAAATATGTCGTGGATGTCGATCTTCGCGTTGGAGATCAGCGTCAATAGCAGGTCCAGCGGACCGTCAAAATCCTTCAGGGATACGATGTATGACATGATGCCTCCAAAATGAGGAATTAGGAATTAGAAATTAGGAATTAGGAATGGCGGATGAAATCCTGTCGGATTTCTATTAATTCAAATTCCGGTAACTGTTCAGTCCATGCCACAACTTCTGATTTGTCGGGGAGATGCGTCAGCCCAAAGCCTTCCCCAGGCAGCGAAGCTGCCGGTTCAGGGGAAGGTGGATTTCGGTGAAAACGCTTGCGTTTTTGCCGAAAGACGGAAGAGGTCGTTCTCCTGGGAGAAAGCACGCTAATCGTCGATACCGCAGGGGGACCGACCTCTTCCGACCCGGCCTTGCGGCCGGCCCACCTTCCCCTGAATCGCTCCCTTCGGTCGCTGGGGAAGGCTTTTGGTCGCGGCAGCAGCTATTCCTAATCCCTAATCCCTAATCCCTAATCCCTGGGCGCCAGCTCGACAAATCAGTATTTACCTGCGACTGAACAGTTACAAATTCCGAAGGAATTTGTACAACCATTCCTCATTCCTCATTCCTCATTCCTCATTCCTAATTTACATCACCTTGAACGCCCTCAATACCGCCGCGGCCACGTTGCCCGCGCCGGTGAGTATCTGCGTGTCCAGCCAGCCGATGGCCCTGCCCACCACGCCGGTGATGACCAGCACGAACAGCGCGGTGCTGGCGATGCGGGCGGTCTGGGGGTTGGCGAACAGCTGCTTCTTGCGCAGGATGAGGTCGTTGAGCACGTGGTAGCCGTCCAGCGGGGGAATGGGCAGCAGGTTGAACAGGCAAAGCACGAGGTTGGTCATGGCGAAGTAGCCCAGCATCTGGTACAGGTTGCCCGCCACCGAGCCGAATACCGGCTTGATCAGCGCTTCGCCGGGGTAATAGGGCAGGTTGCGCAGCAACTGCATCACCGGCACATAGGTGTTGTCGGCGGGGAAGATCAGCGCGTCGGTGCCCTGGTAGTTCATCCGGAAGATGCTCACGCCGGTGGTGGTCAGGTTGCCCGCGGGCACCCGGGAAAGCGCAAGCCCCACCACGGCGGTCATCACCACCAGGCTCAGCACGAACATGATCAGGTTCATGGTCACGCCCGCCAGCGACACCTTCAGGTCATCCTGCCGGTAGTTGCGGAAGTTCCGCGGGTTTACCGGCACCGGCTTGGCCCAGCCGAAGCCCACCACCAGCATCAGCACCGTGCCCAGCGGGTCCAGGTGCTTCAGCGGGTTGATGGTCATGCGGCCCATCATCTTCGCCGTGGGGTCGCCGCAGCGGTTCGCCATCCATGCGTGGGCGAACTCGTGCAGCGAAAGGGCCAGTATGCGCCCCGGGAACGCCAGCAGGAAGAATATCAGCATCCCCTTCGGGTCCCGGAAGAATTCGTCGATATAGCTGATCAAGGGCATTGCCTCCCGATTCAAAATTGCGTTTCTATCATTATATTAGATTTTTTATGTCAACGCAAGTTAAACAACAACACTTGACCGCAACATTGCATTATGATAAACTGTCCGTAATGTTCGGGTAAGAGCGACGATACCAGGGAATGAGGGATTACAAATGGCGCTTTCCAATGGAAGCGGCGGGCCTGATAAGGGCGGGGGATGGCTCCGCGCCCGGCTGCGCCGTCGGCCCAGGCCGGCGTGGATGGTGGCGCTGGCGCACCTGCTGGCCCTGGGCGTGGCGCTGGTGCTGTACGCGCTGCCCCACCACGTGCTGCCCAGCCGCCAGCAGGCCACCGGCATCGTGTCCACCCGGGAATCGGTGGCGAGGCACAGCGCCGCGCCTGCGGCCACCGCCACCGCTGCCGTTGAGTACGACGACGAGGGCGACCCCATCCTCCCCGCCGCCGACCCCACCCCGGAACCCACCCCCGAGCCGGTGGGCAGCTTCCGGAACAGGTTCGCGGACAAGTTCACCGACGGCGAGGTCATCGAGACCGACAACAGCTACCAGAGCGCCAACCTGAACATCACCTTCCAGAAGAAATACTTCGACGAGTTGATGTCCCGGGTGTACTACGCGGACATCTACATCGCCGACATCTCCTGCCTGAAGACGGTGCTGGCCGAGGACACCTTCGGCCGGGGCTACAAGGAGTGGATCACGAAGGTCGCCCGGCGCACCGGCAGCGTGGTCACGATGAACGGCGACTACTACGGTTCCCGGGATTTCGGCGTGGTGGCCCGCAACGGCATACTCTACCGGGACGCCAAGAACATACGGGACGTGGCCGTGCTGTACTGGGACGGCAGCTTCGAAACCCTGCCCCCGGAGCGATTCGACGCGAAGCAGGCCATGGCGGCGGGGGCGTACCAGATCTGGCACTTCGGCCCCCGGCTGCTGGACGACAGCGGCCACGCCATGACCGAATTCAACGCCGACAGCCACATGGTCAAGCGCCACCCCCGCTCGGCCTTCGGCTACTACGAGCCGGGGCACTACTGCTTCGTGGTGGTGGACGGGCGGCTGGATTCCTCCAAGGGCGTGAAGCTGGACGGCCTGTCCAAGGTGATGGAGGGGCTGGGCTGCACGGCGGCCTACAACCTGGACGGCGGCCAGACCTCGCTGCTGGCCCGGGCGGACACGCTGGTGAACCGGCCCTCCGGCGGCGGGCGCAGCGCCAGCGATTTCATCATCGTCGTCGACAAGGTCTCATGACGGGAGGCGGCCACATGCCAAAGAAGCTCCGCGCGATGCTGCCCCACGCGGCCATACTCATCGCGAATATGTACATCGTGTTCTTCCTGATCGACCGGGTGAACACGGCCATGAATTTCATCGACAACGGCCTGACAAAGGGCCTGCTGCTGGCGATGAGCCTGATCGTGCTGGCCGACGTGCTGCTGCCCCGTCCCCGCCGAAGGGACCGGGCGAAGCGGGCGGCGACCCCGGAACCTCCGGCGGCACCGGGAGCCCCGGCGGCACCGGAACCTCCGGCCCCGGGAGCCCCGGCGGCACCGGGAGCCCCGGCGGCGCCGGAACCTCCGGCCCCGGGAGCCCCGGTGGCGCCGCACAGGCCGAAGCACGTCGCAAAGGACGGGGAGGCGGCCGCATGAAGACGACGATGAAGGCGTTCTCCGCCATCAGCGCCGCGCTCTGCGCCGCGACGCTCGTGCTGCTGCTGGTGGATGGCGTAAAGCCCGGCCTTGACCTGTTCCTGAAGGCGCCGGTGAAGGGGTTCCTGCTGCTCACCTGCGTCGTCGTGATCGCCGCCAGCGCCCTGCGCGTCGCCGACGATCGAAGGCGGCTGCGCCGAAGGCTGGCGCGGCGGAAAAAAGCGTGACAAAAACCGGATTTGCCGTTGTGCAAATCGAGCTGTGCTCGATAAATCAGAATTGAGTGATTAGTGGTTAGTGGCTAGTGACTAGTGGTGGAGCAAATCCCTACGGGATTTGTTTGATTCAATGGGAATGGCAGAGGTTTCAACGTTTCTCGGTCCTTTTATCAAAAGAAATCCGTAAGAATTTCCTCCTTCACTAGCCACTAATCACTGGCCACTAGCCACTCAAATTCTGATTTGTCGCTCCCCGACAAATCAGAATTTGCCTACGACTGAACAGTTACCTTTTAATCAAAAGAAATCCGCAAGGATTTCTACCTTCCCTAACACCTACAACCTAAAACCTAAAACCTGAATTCTGATTTGTCGCGGAGCGACAGATCAGGATTCCCCCACATCCCCCCGCAATGCGGTATCTTCGGCCAGGGTTTCGGCGTTGTACAGCACCAGGATCTCATTCACGCCCTCGGCGCCCATCAGCACCTCGAGATCCCCGGTGAAATAGCGGGGGTCGACCACCACGATCTTGTGGTACCCCGCGGTCAAAAACGGTATCAGGCAGTTGGCGTAGGAGTCCTTCAGCACCAGCAGCGTGCGCCCGTTGTCCAGCGTGGTTTCGATGCGCACCTCGGGGAAGTTGCCCCCCAGGAACACGGCGTACTGGTCCCGGGTGTCCAGGCATTCCTCCCGGAACAGCGATGCGCCGCGCCGGTTTTCGCTGACCCATGTGACCACGGTCTGGGGCGCGTCGTCACCCGGTACATAGGCCCACAGGTCCTCGCTGTCCTCCATGCGGAAGCCGCTGACGGCGGAAAGGGTGCCCTGGAAGCCGCCGGACAGCAGGCGGCGCCGGAAGGCGTCGGTGTTCTCCGGCAGGCCCGCGGCCCGCGCCAGCTCCAGGTAGGCCAGCCGCGCGGCGTCGCTGGTCCAGTGGTGGTCCGTGCGGTAGTACAGCGGGGTGGTCGGCTTCGCCCGGGCAAACGCGCCCCGCAGGTCGATGAAGGCGGCGTGGGTCTCGGACAGGTCCTCCGCCAGCCGGTCGATGTAGCCGCCCTCGTCCCCGGCGTCGGCCAGCGCGGGCAGCGCGTCCGCAAGCACCGTCACCGCCGTGGGGACGACCATCACCCAGGCGTTCAGGTCGTCGTGCCGGTCCAGGAAGCGCGCCAGCGCGTCCGTCGTGCGGCGGTAGTTTTCCTCCGACGGGGCGTTGAAGTCCTGGATCAGGTGGCCGTCCTTCCCCAGGAACACGCCGTTCGATTTCGTCCGCCCCGCCAGCCGGTCCAGCGTGGATTTCAGCGCGATCCAGCGGTCCCGGAAGGGGAACTGGTCGGCGACGTAGCTGTCGAAGCGGCCCTCGAACCGCCCGGACATCAGGCCCGTAAGCGTCAGCGCGGGCCGCTGCTGCAAATTGCGGTTCTCCAGCGGCGATGCGGCGCGGTCCTTGTGGAGGATGAAGGCAATATCCAGCAGCGCCACCAGCGCCAGGACCATGATGGCCGTGGCGCGCAGGAAAAACAGGCGTTTCTTTTTCATGCCGGACACCTCGATTGACAGATGGATTCGTGGGTTGTTGAGGGCATGGCGGGGGACATGGCGGCGCAACGCCGCCCCAACAGGACAGGGTTATGCCGCCGCAGGGATGCGCGGTTGCAGCGGCGTCGCCTGCGCCGCCATCAATCAGAACCTGAAATACAAAAACGGATTATAGCTCCCGTGTACCAGGTACGCCGTGCAGGCCGCCAGCAGCGCCGCGAACAGCACCAGCGCCACCGCGGGCAGCCTGCCCGTCAGCCGCAGCTGCCACTGCCGAAGCCCCGGCCCGCAGCACAGCGCCGCGAAGGCGATCAGCAGGGCGTTGCTGCGCAGGGCGTACAGGAACGCGCCGTCGGCGAAGCCCCCGGCCCCGATGCCCACCAGGAAGCCCAGGTAGCGCCCCATGGCGGAAAAGTCGGTGTTGCTGAATATCACCCAGCCCACCGTCACCAGCACCAGCGTCAGCGCCCGGGCGACGCCGTCGGGCAGCTTTGAAAGCGCCCTGCCGGTCACGTATTTCTCCGCGATCAGCAGCACGGCGTAGTACAGCCCCCACAGCACGAAATTCCAGCTGGCCCCGTGCCACAGGCCCGTCAGCAGCCACACCGCCAGCAGGTTCAGTATGTGCCGCCCGATGCCCACCCGGTTGCCGCCCAGGGGGATGTAGACGTAGTCCCGGAACCAGCCGGACAGCGAGATGTGCCAGCGCCGCCAGAACTCGGTGACGCTGCGGGCGCGGTAGGGGTAGTCGAAGTTCTCGGCGAAGCCGAAGCCCAGCATCCGCCCCATGCCGATGGCCATGTCGGAATAGCCGCTGAAATCGAAGTAGATTTGCAGCGCGTAGGCCGCGGCACCCAGCCACGCCGACAGCACCGACAGCCGCGGCGCGGCGCGCATGGCGTCGGCCAGCAGCCCCAGGTTGTTGGCCAGCAGCACCTTCTTGGCCAGGCCCAGTATCACCCGCTCCAGCCCCTGGCCCACCTGGGCCAGCGTGGCGCGGCGCTTTTGCAGCTGGGCTTCGATGTCGGCGTACTTCACGATGGGGCCCGCCACCAGCTGGGGGAACATGGTGATGTAGGTGGCGAAGTCCACCAGGCTGGGTTGGGGCTTCGTCGTGCCCCGGTACACGTCGATGATGTAGGAAAGCGCCTGGAAGGTGTAGAACGATATGCCGATGGGCAGCGGCAGGTTGTAGTCGGGCAGGCGCAGGCCGAGCGCCCCGTTCAGGGTTTGCACCAAGAAGCCGTAATATTTGAAGAAGCCCAGCACGGCCAGGTTCACGGCCACCGCGCCGGCGAGTATGGCCTTCCTGCGGGAGGGCCGCGCCGCCGCGCCCAGCTGGAGCCCGGTGACGTAGTTCCAGGCCACGCTGAACAGCATCAGCCCCACGTACACCGGCTCGCCCCAGGCGTAGAACCACAGGCTGGCCGCCAGGAGCACGCCGTTGCGAAGCCGCCGGGGCGCGAGCAGGTGCGCCAGCATCACCACGGGCAGGTAGATGTACAGGAAGTGCAGGCTGCTGAATACCATGTGCCGTCCGCCCTCCTATCGTATGCAGGCGAGGAACGCGTCCTCCCACTGGTCCGCGCTTTCGCCCACCGCGTAGAAAAGATAGTCGCCCCGCCGCAGCACCCTCGCGCCCTCCAGCAGGTCCTTCTGGTTCACGCCGTAGCTGCGGAACACCGCCAGCTGGGCCTCCAGCCGCCGCTGTAGCGCCGATTCGAGGTCGTCCAGCGCGGCCGCGTTCCCCTTGGCCACCATCACCTCGGAAACGTCCATGATGTCGTCCGAGCCGAACATCAGCCAATCCTCGCAGGGGGTAGGGGAGGCGTCCATGCGCTCCTGGAAGCCGTTCTCGTCCAGCGCGTTCAGACCCGAGACGCCGGGGGCGGCGGCGATGGCGCTTCGGATGACGGAAAAGTCCACGTTCCGGGCAGAATTCGCGCCCACTACCAGCACGGCGTAGGCGATCAGCGCCGCCAGCAGCGCCCACTTGACGATGGCATAGCGACGCTGGGCCCCGGCGCCCGGGCCGCGGCGTTGGGGAGCCCGCCTTTGCGCGGCGGGCCGCGCGCTCACCCTGTGCTCAGTCATGGTTCAACCCCGCCAGGTCGGCCAGATAGGTCAGCCACATCGGATAGTATTCCTCCTTGGGATGCCGCCCGTCCACGTTGTAGCGCTCGGGATGGCCTTCAAGTATAAAGCTGGAATCGACGAAGTAGGCCCCCGCGCCGGGGCAGGCCCTCTCCATCTCCCGGTTGTACAGGTCGAGGTAGCCGTACTTCGGCTCCTCCGCCAGCCGCTCGGCGGTCACCGGCAGCGCGGCGCAGACGTAGATGGCGGCGTCGGGCAGGCTGGCCTGCAGGCGCCGGATCACGTTGCAATAGCGCTCGACGTAGCGGTCCACCCGGTCCTCGAACACGCCCACGTCGTTCATGCCGAAGCACAGGAACACCACCGAGGGCTTCGCGGCCTCCACCTCGTCTAGCAGGGGCAGCTCAACCGAGATGTGGATGCCGCCCTCGGCGAACACAGGCGCGTCCAAAAAGTGGAACAGGCGCACCTGCCGGACGATGGAATCCCCCACGATGGCGGCGTTTTCGAACCAGCGGGCAATGTCCGCCCGGTTCCAGTCGGCGTCGGTCATGGCCAGTATCTTTTGCTTTTCTGCCTCCAGGTCGTCCACCAGTATGCCGTGTCGCTCGATGAGCTCCGCCTTGCGCCGCTGCTTCAGCTCGGCGTTCAGGTCGAGGGGTTCCCGGGCGGACAGGTCGGCCAGCAGGGCGCGGTTGGCGGCGATTTCGGCGTCCGCGTCCACGCTGCCCCGGTAGGGCTTCACCCCGCCGGACACGTACAAAAGCGCCGCCGCCACCGCGAAGGCGAAGAGCGCAAGGCCGATGTGGCCGCGCCCGGTTCCCTTCGCCGGCCTTTTCGCCGCCGCGGGCTTTTTTTTCGCCGCAGGCTTTGCCCCGGCCTTTGCGCCACTGGCGGCCCGGGCATTCGCGGAAGCCGACGCCCTGGGGTTCGCCGGCGTCTTCGCCCCGGCCTGCGCCCTTTCGCCCATCCGCGCCGCCTCCCTTCGGTGTATTTCTTTCATGGTGGGTATTGTATCAGACAAATGATAATTCTACAAGTGTGCGCGGGAAGTTCCGGCCCGGGCCGTGCCACCCGCAAAAAAAACACTTGTTGACGCTGTGAACGCATGTTATAATTATAGGCAGGTATTTGGGTGTCACGGATGAAAGGAAGCAGGTATCATGAAAAGCTGCTTTCAATGCTCCTCGCGCTGTGCGTGATGATGGAGCTGGCGGGCGCGCTGGCGCAGGCCTCGGCCGAAGAGGCGCTGTCGGTCACCCATCACACCGCCGAGATCGCGGGCCAGACCCTGAGCTACACCGCCACCGCCGGCCGGCTGCCGGTGGAGGTGGACGGCAACAAGTGCGATATGTTCTTTACCGCCTACACGCTGGACGGCGTGGAGGACCTGGCCGAGCGCCCCGTCACCTTCGCCTTCAACGGCGGTCCCGGCTCCGCGTCGCTGTATGTGCACCTGGGCATGATGGGCCCTCGCCGGGTGGACGTGAACGACGAGGGCATGCCGAACGCGCTGCCCACACAGTTGGTGGACAACCCCTGCTCGATCCTGGACATGACGGACCTGGTGTTCATCGACCCGGTGGGTACCGGCTACTCCCGGGCGGCGGAGGGCACCGACCCCTCGGTCTTCTGGAACTATGATGGCGACGTGGCCTCCGTGAGCGCGTTCATCCGCCTCTATGCCAGCCGCAACGGGCGCTGGGGCAGCCCCAAGTACGTGGCGGGCGAATCCTACGGCACCATCCGGGCCGTGGGCGTGGCCGACTACCTGGCCCAGAACTATACCATGCCCGTGAACGGCGTGATGCTGATCTCCAGCTGCAACAATGCGGGCATCGTGCCGGAGAAGAAGAGCGATGCCGTCGAGTTGACCTACACGCTCTGCCTGCCCACCTACGCGGCCATCGCCTGGTACCACGGCCTGCTGGACGAAAAATACCAGTCCATGACCCTGGAGGACTACCTGGCCGAGGTGCGCGAGTTTGCCGGGGGCGACTACCAGGCCGCGCTGTTCAAGGGCGTGCGGCTGACCGACGCCGAGAAGGACGACATCGCCGGAAGGGTCGCCGCCTATACCGGCTTTGGCAAGGAAGAGGTGCTGCGCCTCAACCTGCGCATCTTTACAGACGATTTCTGCACCGGCCTGCTCAGCGACCGGAAGCTGTCGGTGGGCCGCATCGACGGGCGCATGACCGGCCCCGTCACCCAGGGCAGCATTGGCGACGGCGACGCCGATCCCTCCATGGGCATTATCGACACGGCCTTCGGCAACACCGCCAACAGCTACCTGGGCGGGGAGCTGGACTACCACACCGACCTGATCTACGATTGCTCGGGCGAAGCGCCCTACAGAGCCTGGAAGTACAACGTCGACAACCGGACGCTCGACCAAAAGGAGATCATCTACAACCTCATGTCCCGCAACCGCTTCCTGAAGATCTGGGTGCTCTGCGGCTACTACGACCTGGCCACGCCCTTCTTCGCTGCCGAGTGGGTGTACGACCACGTGTTCCTGAACCCCGAGAGCCGCGAAAACCTGCGCTTCACCTACTACCCCTCCGGCCACATGCTCTACATGCACCATCCCTCCCTGGAGCAGTTCAGGAAGGACGCGGAGGAATGGTATAAATAAATTCTGATTTATCGAGCAGGGCTCGATAAATCAGAATTGAGGGATTAGGTTTTAGGGGTTAGGTTTTAGGTGGTGGTGCAAATCCCTGCGGGATTTG
>CADBVG010000098.1 GCA_902798105.1 uncultured Eubacteriales bacterium | reverse complement strand
AGTATACTACGCTTTGCGGTATGGTGTAAACATTACGTCCTGTGTTTCATTCATGGTGGGCCCACTTCGTGGGATGCCGATTTAGAAACACACTCTAAGGAACAATATGTCCCTCGGCGCGACGGAAAACGCGGCTGATCGCCGTGGCTTTCGAGGCGCGATTGCAAAGCGATCGGCGGGTCAATGATCTCGCGATGCCGCCCTTCGAAGTATGCGTTGGTTTTCCCAAACAAACCGCACAGCCACCGCAATCCCATACACAGGACATGTTGGACGTTGATTCCGCGTGTTCTGTTTTCATTTGCGGCCTCCGGGCAGTGCCGATGCCCCAAGTGGACGTTTTCCCCTTGTTTCGTCCGCGGGAGGCCGCGCCAAACCAAACCGACAACAGAAGGAGGAGTTTATTATGGCACGTTTCACTCTGCCCCGGGACATCTACTTTGGCAAGGGCGCCCTGGAAAATCTGAAGGGCCTGAAGGGCAAGAAGGCCATCATCTGCGTCGGCGGCGGCTCCATGAAGCGCTTCGGCTTCCTGGATCGCGCGAAGCAGTACCTGGAGGCGGCGGGCATGGAGGTCGCGCTGTTCGAGGGCATCGAAAGCGATCCCTCCGTGGATACCGTCATGAAGGGCGCGAAGGTCATGCAGGACTTCGGTCCCGACTGGATCGTGGCCATCGGCGGCGGCAGCCCCATCGACGCGGCCAAGGCCATGTGGATCAAGTATGAGTACCCGGAGTGCACCTTCGAGGACATGTGCAAGGTGTTCGGCATCCCCGAGCTGCGCCGCAAGGCCCATTTCTGCGCGGTGTCCAGCACCAGCGGCACGGCCACCGAGGTGACCGCGTTCTCCATCATCACCGACTACCAGAAGGGCATCAAGTATCCCATCGCCGACTTCGAGATCACCCCTGACGTGGCCATCGTCGATCCCGAGCTGGCTGAGACCATGCCCAAGAAGCTGGTGGCCCACACCGGCATGGACGCTATGACCCACGCCATCGAGGCCTACGTGTCCACTGCCAACAGCGATTATACCGACCCGCTGGCCATCCACGCCATCGAGATGATCATGAAGGAGCTGGTGCCGTCCTACAACGGCGACATGACCGCCCGCGACCACATGCACGACGCCCAGTGCCTGGCCGGCATGGCGTTTTCCAACGCGCTGCTGGGCATCGTCCACTCCATGGCCCACAAGACCGGCGCGATCTTCGCCGACTACGGCGCGCACATCATACACGGCGCGGCCAACGCCATGTACCTGCCGAAGGTCATCGCCTTCAACGCCAAGGATGAGACCGCGAAGAAGCGCTACGGCGTGATCGTGGACTACATGGGCATCGCCGATAAGGCTGCCTCCGATGATGAAAAGGTCGCGAAGCTGATCAAGTTCCTGCGGGGCATGAACGACCAGCTGAATATCCCGCACTGCATCAAGCACTATGGCGCGGACAGCTATCCCTGCGAGCAGGGCTTCGTGCCGGAGAACGTGTTCCTGGAGCGCCTGCCGGAGATCGCCAAGAACGCCATCGCCGACGCCTGCACCGGCTCCAACCCCCGCCAGCCCAGCCAGGAGGAGATGGAGAAGCTGCTGAAGTGCTGCTACTACGACACTGAGGTGGACTTCTAAAGCAAAGCAGGAAACAATATGGCAGAAGCAAGGCTGGGTTTCGTATCAACCCCGGCAGGTCGCCACAGTTGCGTTTGCGCGCGTCCGAGAGGACGCGCGTTTTTTGTGGGGTTTGCAGGATAGGGGAGGAAGTGGTATAATGTGAGAAGTGATATATCAGCGAGGTACACATGACATTACGCAAGCGATTCGCCCTTCTGCTGCTTGCGCTGCTGATCCTGGCAGCGCCGGTTTGCCATGCCATCGACCGGGCGAACTACGATATGCCCTACTACATCGTGGTGGACATCGCCAACCAGATCGTCACGGTCTACGATTCGGCCACCGACGGGGTGGTGCGACAGATGTTGTGCTCCTCGGGGCGGAACATCACGCCCCTGGGCACGTTTGTCATGCCCCGGGGCAGGGCGGACCGGGATCGCAAGCCCTGGTACTACATCGCCCTCTATGACCGGTTTGTGAAGTACGCCAGCCGCATCTACGACATGATACTGTTCCATTCGATACCGTACCGGCGGCAGTCCCTGCAATCCATCGACGCGAAGGCCGCCAGCGAGTTGGGGGAGCCCACCTCCCACGGCTGCATCCGCCTGCGCTGGCAGGACGCGGCGTTCATCTCTGAGAACTGCCTGCCCGGCACGGTGGTGATGATCGTCAAGGGGGACAAGCGGGACGAGGCCCTGCGGGAGCTGCTGCGGCAGCAATCCTACGACGCAGCCTCGGGGCAGTCCTACGACAGCTTCCTGGGCATATCGAAGGAGCCGGGGGCACTGGCGCGGTTCAGCGAGGGACCCGAGGTACTGAACCTGCAATACCGGCTGCGGGATCTCGGCCTGTACGACGGCGAGCTGAGCGGCATTTACGACAGCGCCACGGTGAACGCGGTGCGCAAGGCCCAGTACATCAGTGGTAACGAGCTGAACGGCGTGGCGACGGCGGAATACCAGGCGGTGCTGTACGGCCCGGACGCCCCCGTGGCCATGGAGGTGCGGTTGACCGAGGGCATGAGCGGTCCCGCCGTGAAGGCGCTCCAGAACAACCTTGCGGCGCTGGGCCTGTACCGGGATGCACCGGACAGCGTCTTCGACGCGGACGTGGTGCGGGCCGTGACGCAGTTCCAGCGCGCCTATGGCTACGAGGAGGACGGCGTGGCTACACCCACGCTGCAAAAGGCCGCCGCCTATGAGGCCGGTCGGCTGACCCAGACCTTCGGCGGGGCGGATTACGCCTGCGAGCTGGTGGGGGAGCCGCTGACGATGGCCCGGGTAAACGTAAAGGAGGGCGCGCGGCTGAGGGAGGACGCCGCCCAGGAGAGCCGCCAGCTGCGGCGGCTGGCCGAGGGCCGGACGATGATCGTGCTGGAGCGTGGCGAGGCGTGGTCCAGGGTGCGGGTGAACGGCGAGGAAGGCTATGTGCGCAATGACCTGGTGGCGTTTTACGATCGGCTGCTGGTGCTGCTGAAATACACCTCGGCGACGGAGGACCTGGTCTGCACCATCGGCAACGGCGTGGAGGATTACCTGGCTGAGGCGGAGCTGCCCTGCGAGGTCTTTGAAACCTACCTCGCCGCCAACGACCAGCAGGTGGACGTGGAGAGCCTGGCGAACTACGTGACCGTGGACACCGGCGCGGGCGCCCCGCCGCTGAACCTGCGCCAGGCCCCGGAGGCCGACAGCGCAGTGCTGGATACCGTGGAAAACGGCAAGCGCCTGCCGGCCCTGCGCCGCACCAGCGAATGGACGCAGGTCAGCTACCGGGGCAGGACCGGCTACCTGATGAACCGCTACCTGAAGTTTTGGACCGGGCCGAAGGATGCCCTGGACGAGGAACTGGACGCCGACGCCAGCGAAGCGCAGGTGATGGGCTACGCCCTGGTGCGCAGTGTCGCCGGCAGCAAGGCCCCAGTCTTCGACGAGAACATGGACGGCGCGGAAGTGTTAGGGCACCTGCCTAACGACACCCGGGTAGAGGTGCTGTCCGCCGCCGACGGCTGGTGTTGGATCCGCTATGAGGGCCGGGACGGCTACATGAGCATCGAGGATTTGAAGCTGGAGGAAGAAGACGATAGCGGGGAGGCGGATGATTCCGCATTGAAGTCTGAGACATTGGTTCCGTGAGGGCAGCGACACTTGTTTTAGAAGATGAAGCATACAGCCGTTCACATGATATGAACGGCTGTATGCTTCAATTTGTGACAAAATTGTGATACTAATGACAATCAATTACAACATTTATATGCGTGAATTGTGATAAAATACAATGTGGTAGTATATGGGAGATCAGGCATGATTGCGGTTCCGTATCGATATGCCTGTTGTTACAGAAATGGAGCGGATGGATATGGGTCAGATCAGGCGGCTTTCGTGGGTTTTGCTGGTGGCAATGCTCTGCCTCCTGCTGCCGTGCTTCTGCGCCCCCGCGATGGCGTTCACAGACGCAAAATACTATATCGAAGTGGACATCGGCAACCAGATCGTCACCATCTATGATGCCGATACCATGAGCATCGTGCGGCAGATGCTGTGCTCCGCGGGCAAGAAGGAACACTGGACGCCCGTGGGCGATTACATCATGCAGGCCGACGAAAGGCGCAGCGACCGCGACCCCTGGTACAAGATCGGGGACATCTACGTCCGCTACGCCACCCGGCTGTCCGGCCCGGTGCTGTTCCACTCCATTCCCTATTACGCGAAAAAGACCGATTGCATTGACCGGGACGCGGTCAAGCTGCTGGGCTTTCCCGCCTCCCACGGCTGCATCCGCCTGCGTTGGCAGGATGCCCGCTTCATCGCGGAGAACTGTGGCCCGGGGACCCGGGTGAAGGTGCTGCGCAGTGAAAAGCGGGACGACGAGCTCAGGGCGTTGCTTCTCCAGGAGACCTATGACGCCTCCAAGGGCGTGCCCTACGAAAGTTTTTTGGGCATATCCGACGACCCGAACGTGATGGACCGCCACAGCACAGGCCAGGCCGTGTTGGACCTGCAATACCGGCTGCGGGACTTGGGCGTGTATGACGGCGAGATCAACGGCGAATACGGCAGCGCCACCATCAATGCGGTGCGCTATGCCCAGTACCTGCTGGGCGGGGACGCAACGGGTTTGGCGACACCGGATTTCATCGAGGCAATCTTCAAGGAGGATGCGCCCACCGCGATGAATGTCCCGCTGGAGAGCGGCATGAGCGGCCCGGCGGTCAGGCGGCTGCAGGCCAACCTGAAGGCCCTCCGGCTGTTCAACGACGAACTGGACAGCGTTTACGACACCGCCGTAGTGGAAGCCGTTCGACAGTTCCAGCGCGCCTACGGCTACGAGGAGAGTGGCGTGGCGGATCCCACCGTCCAGAAGGCCGTGGATTACGAGGCCGGCAGGGTGGCGGAGACCTTCGGTGAATCCGATTACAGCTGCGCATGGACGGGCGAGCCGGTGCTGCTGGCCCGGGTGAGCGTGCGGGAGGATATCAACCTGCGCCAGTCGGCCTCCCAGGGTTCCGAACAGGTGCGCAAGCTGCCGCCGAACAAGCTGATGATCGTGGAAAAGCGGGGGGAGAACTGGTCCCGCGTGCGCGTCGGCAGCGACGAGGGCTACGTCAACAATGGCCTGGTGGCCTTCAGCCAGCGGGTGATCGCCGTTCTGAAATATACCTCCGCGAGCGAGGACCTGGTGTACACCATTGGCAACGACATGAGCGACTACCTGGCCGGGGCCGAGCTGCCCTGCGAGGTGTTCGAGGCTTATCTCGCCACGAACGACCAGCAGGTGAAGCTGGACAGCCTGGAGAACTACGTCACCGTGACCACTGGCGACGGCGACGCACCGCTCAACCTGCGGGCGCTGCCCGACGGCGACAGCGCCGTGCTGGATACGGTGAAGAACGGCGAAAACCTGCGGGTGCTGCGCCGCACCAGCGACTGGACCCTGGTGAACTACGGCGGGCAGTCGGGCTACCTGATGAACCGCTACCTGACGTTCTGGACCGGGTTGAAGGACGCGCTGGAGACCCACGAGGAAGTGGAGGCTGATCAGACCTTAGAATCGGGCTACGCGGTGGTGGCCAGCGCCACGGACCGCCGGGCCGCGGTATACGAAGCGGACGTGGATGACGCCAAGGTACTGGGTCACCTGCCCGACGGCACGCTGCTGGAAGTGGTGAGCACCACCGGCAGCTGGTGCAGGATTCGCTACAAGGGCCACGAGGGCTACATGATCGGCGACGACCTGATGATGGAATCGACCTGACGGAAAAGCCGACGGTTCAATACCGCATATATGCTGCGCGATGCTTATACTGTTATAAAATTGTAACTGTTCCGTTTCGGATGCATCGGTAGCTTCTATGGCGGCCCAGGGGCCGCCGCTACAATGAACGACGCCGTAGCGGTGACGCCATCTGGTGCGCGGGAAGCGCGCGCGATTCCGCTTCTCGTGCGCGGGAAGCGGGCGCGATTCCGCTATGCCGCTGCGACTGGGCAGTTATATAAAATGAATAGAAGATGCCTCGACCTCGCCCGGGATGACAACGTACTGCGCGCTGTCATCCCGGGCGAGGTCGAGGCATCTTTTCTGCCACAAATCATCTCTTGAGGCATGTTTCACAGTAATCCTGAACATGCAATTTCGGCGTCTTTTCTGCCGAGACTACGTTGTTAAACCTTGACTTGCCGCCAGCAAGCCTGTGGTTTTCCGCCTTTTTTTGACTGATAATCCACTCGGACTTGCACATCCCGGACTTAGGGAAATACCGCACAAACGGGCGGCATGTCTGGCGGTGCCATTTCCCTTGACTTGCCGCCAGCAAGCCTGCGAAATTTGCAGGCGCGCATGACGGAAAATTCACTCGCCAGCCAACCACCCTTATTATGCGGTATTTCCTTAGAAACACACCCTAAGAAAACGGAAGGCTGGTTTCAATCCCTTTACGGATATATTGTGTCGGGATAAAGCGTGGGCATTGCAAAACGGAAGAGATGGTGGTATAATTATACTGTCAAATTGTATCTGATACATACGCTTATCACGGTGAGGTTGAACGATATGATGAAACGCCGAATTTTCCCGCTGCTGCTGGCGCTGTTGCTTGTGACAGCCTCCATCGGCGCACTGGCCGCGGAGAAGGTAAAATACAACATGCCCTATTACATCGAGGTGGACGTATTCAACCAGATCGTCACCGTCTACAGCACCGGTTCGAAGTCGGTGGTGCGGCAGATGATCTGCTCCACCGGGCTGAACGATTCCACGCCCCACGGCACCTACTACATGCCGCCCAAGGAGGAGGAGCTGGAGCGGGAGTACTGGTACTACTTCGGCTACTACAGCTGCTACGCCCACTACGCCACCCGCATCTACAAGGGCGTGCTGTTCCACTCGCTGCCCTGCAGCCAGAAATCGGACGCCACCGTGTCAAAATCCGCCGTGGCGGAGCTGGGCAACCCCGCCTCCCACGGCTGCGTGCGCCTGCGCTGGCAGGACGCAGAGTTTATCGCGAAGTGCTGCCTCGAGGGTACCCGGGTGCACATCTTCCAGGGCCGCCATCGGGACAACGACCTGCGCACGCTGCTGATCGCGGGCTCCTATACCAACGAAAAGGGCCAGACCTATGAGCAGTTCCTGGGCATTCCGGATAACGACGAGGACCTGGGGCGGGACAGCGATGGCAAGGACGTTCTGAACCTGCAAACCCGGCTGCGTGACCTTGGCATCTACGACGGCAAGCTGGACGGCAAGTACGGCGGCGGCACCGTCAACGCGGTGCGGGAGGCCCAGCGGCTGATGGGCCGGGAGGAGACTGGCGTCGCCAGCCCCGAGTTCCTTGCAGCACTGATGGACGACGCCCAGGCCCCCACTGCCCGGAACGTGACTGTCAAGGAGGGCATGAGCGGTCCGGTGGTGCGCAGCATTCAGGAAAGTCTGCAAAAGATGAAGCTGTACGACGAGAAGATCGACGGCGTGTTCGACGTGGACGTGCTGGAGGCCGTGAAGGTGTTCCAGGGAGCCTATGGCTATCCCGCAGACGGCGTCATGGAATCCGAAATCCAAAAGGCCCTGTACTATGAATCCGGCAAACTGGAGGAGATATTCGCCCAGAACCCGGACTTCGCCTGCGAGGTCACCGGCGGCCAGATCAACATGGGCAAGGTGACCAGCGACGTCAGCATCCGCCTGCGGGAGAAGCCCTCCTCGGGCAGCGACGCCCTGACCCGGCTGTCCCCCGGCGACCTGGTGGTGGCGCTGGAATACGATACCAATTGGAGCAAGGTGCAGCGGGGCCGGAATGTGGGCTATGTCAACAACGCCTTCTTCACCTATTACCCACAGGACATCTATGAGTTGAACTACACCTCCTCGGACGGCCAGATGGCCTATACCATCGGCCACACCGAGGACGGCTACCGGCGTGGCGCGTCCATACCGGCGGAGGACTTCGAGGAGTACCTGGCCTCGGGCGGTTCGCTGGAGGAGTACGGCCTGGAAGACGAGCTGGCCACCGTGGATACCGCCGGAGCGGGGGACATGCTGAACCTGCGGCAGGCCCCGAATACCGAAAGCGCCGTGCTGGCGGCCCTGCCCAACGGCACCGAGGTAAAGGTGCTTCTGCGCAGCGCCGAATGGACGCTGGTGGAATGGGAGGGCCAGAACGGCTACCTGATGAACCAATACCTGGCCTTTGCCGCGGACGCGGGGGAGGAGGCCGCCGAGGAGGAACCTGAAAAGCAGACTGCCATGATCCCGGCGATGGTGCTGGCCATGGACGGGGGCTACGCGCCTGTTTATGACGTGGATTCCGAGGACGCCACCGAGCTGGGGCGCCTGAAGAACGGCAAGCGGCTGATGGTGGTGGAGACCAGCGGCGGCTGGAGCCTGATCAGCTACAAGGACCACACCGGCTATATGCGGGACGACGATTTGCAGTTCATGCTGGCCGACGAGGCCGCGGCGTAAATTCTGGTTTGTAGGGCTGTTGACGAAGGCCCCAAAAGTGGCCTTCCCCCGGTGGGGAAGGTGGATTTCGGTGAAAACGCTTGCGTTTTTGCCGAAAGACGGATGAGGTCTTCG
>CADBVG010000097.1 GCA_902798105.1 uncultured Eubacteriales bacterium | reverse complement strand
TGCCGTTCCCATTGAATCAAACAAATCCCGTAGGGATTTGCTCCACCACTAGTCACTAGCCACTAACCACTAATCACTCAATTCTGATTTATCGAGCACTGCTCGATAAATCAGAATTTGCACGTGACCGAACAATTACGTATCCAGTAAAAAAACATCAGGCAATGCCTGATGTTTTTTTACTGAAACGGCTCCTTCGCCGCCCGGTGCAGCCGGATCTCGTCTACCACGGCGTTGCCCCGGTGGGCGACCAGGTACGCGGCCAGCTCGGCCACCTCCTCGGGCTGGATCATGCCTTCAGGGGACAGGTCCGGCCGCGCTATGGCAATCATGTCGGTGTACACCCCGCCGGGGGAGATCATGTGCACCCGTATACCCTCGCCGCTGACCTCCCTGGCCAGGGCCTTGGTCAGCCCCAGCAGCGCGTGCTTCGAGGCCGAATAGGCCGCCTGCCCCGCGTAGCCCTGGTGGGCCGTCACCGAACCGATATTGATGATCGTGGGGCAATCCGACAGGCGCAGCAGCTTCAGCGTCCGCTGGCACAGCACGAAGGGGGCCTTCACGTTCAGCGCCATGATGCGGTCGAAGTCCGCCTCCTGAATCGCCTCAAAGGGGCAGTTCAGCGCCATGCCCGCGTTGTTCACCAGCACGTCCAGGCCCTTGAAGTGGCCCTCCAGGATATGCATGATGTCGTCGATGCCCCTGGGCGTGGTGATGTCGGTGGGAAGCACCAGCATCTCCAGTGGCCGCCCGGTCAGCGCCGCGGTGCGCATCAGCTTGTCCGCGCTGCGCCCCACGAGGGCCAGCTTCATGCCCTCCTCGGCCAGCCGCAGCGCGATGGCCCGCCCGATGCCGCTGCCCGCGCCGGTGATCAGCGCCCGCTTGCCTTTCAGGTCGATGGTGTTCAGCATATTGTCCTCCTCGTCATGTCATTGCAGCGGCGGCGCAGGCGCCGCCGCTGCAGGCGCGTGAATCACCTCAGCCCCGGCTTGTCCAGATACGCCAGCACCTCAATCCCCAGCTCCCGCAGGAACGCCAGCCCCTCGTCGTACAGATCCCTGCGCTCCAGGTGCTCCGGGGCATGGGCGTCGAAGCCGATGATGGCCTTCACGGGGTATTGGGCCGCGATCTCCCAGAACTGCCTGCACGGATAGCCCAGCTTGTCCCACTCATGTATGCGGGCGTGGTACTGTATGCCCAGCAGGTTGTACTCCAGCGGGATGCCCAGCGCCACGGCGGCCTGGCAGATATCCCGGCTGGCAGCGGCGCACTCGGCGTCAAAGCTGGCATAGACGTGGCAGAACAGGTCCGGATGGGCCACGTAATCGTAGATGCCCGTCTCCATGCCCGCGATGGTGCGTACGGCATAGCGCATCACCTGCTCCGCCCGGCTGCAGCGCCCGAAGTAGAAGCCGCCCCGGTCGGAAAACACGCTGTGGTCCCCCTCGTCGGTGCCGTCGTAGTGGTTGCCCAGCAGCACGTAGTCCAGGCATTGGGCCTTCAGGTCCCTCAGCCAGCCGAACCAGGCGGGAAAGGCCTCGCACTCCAGTCCCACCGGGATTTTGATCTGCCCGGCGTACTTCTCCCGCAGCGCCAGCACTGTCTCCAGGTAGCCGGGAAACTGATCCCAGCGCATGCGCATGTCGCTGACGAAGCCGCTGGTGTAGGGCCACGGGGTGTGGTCCGCGAAGCCCAGTACCGAAAACCCGGCCGCGATGGCGCGGCGCACGTAGGCCTCCTCGGTGCCGTGGGCGTGCATACACCGCCAGGTGTGGGTGTGGTAGTTTGCCAGCACGTCGGGCATGTCACTCCAGCTCCTCAACAAACTTCATAATGGCCTCGGCCAACTCGCCCCGGGTGACGCCGTCGGGGCTGGCGGTGGCGGTCATCGGCTCGACGGTCTGGCCCACCACAGCGCTCAGCAGCCCCCAGATGTCCTCGGGCAGTATGGGGGCGTTCAGGTCGGTGTCGTTCGTCACCAGACCGTACTCCACGAAGGCCGCCAGGGCCTCGTTGGCATCCCGGTCGCCGCCCACCAGCACGTACAGCGCGGCCAGCAGGTCGCCCTGGGTAGCCGGCGCGTCCACGCCGAAATCCTCCCCGGATACCGGGGCCATGAAGCCCTGCTCGAAGGCGAAGCGCACGGCGTCGTAGTGGTCGCTGCCCTCGGCCACGTCGGATAGCGCCACCTGGGTGGTATCCACCGCGCCGAAGGGGTTCAGTATGGCGTCGAACAGCTCGGCGTTTGCGTTGATGGCGGAGGCCGCGCCGGCGGTCATACGCGCGCCGCTCTCCACCAGCTTGGCGTAGAGCTCGGCATCGGCGTGTACGGTCTCGGGAGTCACCTGCTTCAGCTGGCGCATCCATGCCAGCCTGCGGGCCGGGTCAAGGCCCTGCAGGGCGTCCATCGCCGCGCTGATCGCGCCGGACAGCGCGCCCTCGGGCATGGCGTAGTCGGAATAGGCGTTCATGATGTAGCCGTCCAGGGTGTCCTGGTCCAGGTCCATCGCCCCGATCTGCGGTGGCAGCTGCTCAAGCACCTGGAAGGTCTCAGCCACGTTCGGGTCGCGGTAGGCGTAGACCATGAAGTAGTCCTCCGTGGCGGCGCTCCAGGGGGTATACACGCCGTACTGGTCCCGCAGCTGGGGCACCAGGAAGGCGTCGGACACCAGCTTGGTCACCGCGTCCAGACGGCCGTCGAAGCCCTCGAGGCCCACCGCGCCCAGGTGGGCGGTGAGCATGTTGAACTGCACGCTGCTGTCGATGATCAGCGCCTCCCGCTTTTCGGGCACGGGGAAGGCGTACTGCGCGGGGGCGATTGCCTTCTCGTCCAGCGAAGCCAGGAATTTGTCCGCCAGCTCCCGGTTCAGGGCGATGCTGGCCTCATTGCCGGCGCAGACCGTCACGGCGCCCGCGCGGTTGTTGAAATAGTCCTGGATGCCCTTCAGCTTCGCCGTCACGGCGTCGGGGTCGTCGGCCAGCTGCTTCTCCACCTCGCCCAGGAACGTGTAGTAATCCAGGCCCGTGGCATAGCACTTGTAGGCGTAGCGCTCGCCGGCGGCGGCCAGGGCGCGGCCCATCAGCGTGCCGGCGGGGTTGGCGGTGACGTTGCTCTTGGTATTCGCCTTCAGCGACTGCACCTGCTCCAGCAGCTTTGCGGGGTCGTCCACCTTCGTGTCGTACAGCAGCTCATGCATCAGGTCGTAGCCCGCGGCCAGGTCGTCGTCCAGGGCGATCCAGCTCAGGCACAGGTAGGGGTGATAGCCGTCCGCGCCCACCCTGGGCAGGGACAGGTCGATGGACCCGCTGTACAGGTAGCGGCTGAACAGGGTGGCCAGCTCCGCCTTGGTGTGGGCCGTGGTGTCCAGCTGGGTGATCAGGCCCAGGTACAGCGTGAACCAGTGCAGGTCCTCCTGGGGCAGGCCGGCGGCGTCCAGGAAGATGTTGGTCTGGCTGACACCCTCCACCGCCGCCGGGGCGTCGATGCGCCGGATGCCGTCGTCGCCGGTGGCGTCGTTCACCGCATATTCCTTGATCTCCTCGGGCAGCGATTCCACGGTCACGGCCTTCAGCCGGGCCACGTATTCAGCGGAGTGGTCCTCGGGGGCCTCGGCGTTCGTGGCCGCCACCAGCGCGTCGATCTCCTCGGCGCTCATGCCGGCCTTGATCCGTGCCAGCTTCTGCTCCAGCGCGGCGTCGTTTTCCTCCTTCGCGCCGGGCTCGGGATAGGTGGTCACCAGCGCGGTGGTTTTGCTGTCCTTCAGCCAGCGGCCGGCCACCCCGGCGTACAGGCCGTCCCGGTTCCACTCGTCCATCTTGAACAGGCTGTCCTGGTAGTCCTGGAAGTCCCAGCAGTTGCCGGTGGTGGCGTAGCGGCCGAGCATCTGGGAGATGATGTTGTCCACGGGGTCGCTGCTCTCCCGGGTCAGCCGGGCGGAGATGGCCAGCGAGGCGGCCACGGAATCCACCAGCGCCTGGGGGAAGCCGTCCTTCGCCACCTTCGCAATCTCCTCGTCCACGATGGTTTTGATGGTCTCGGCGTCGCCGGGGTCCACGTTCGTGGCGATAAATATGATGGCGTCCTCGGGGCCGTCCATGCCGATGTACGCGCCGAAGCTGCCGTAGGGGATGGCCGCCTGGAGCCGCTGCTGCAAATCGGAGGCGCCCGCCGTGAACAGGTCAGTCATGGTGTCCAGGGCCAGCTCGTCCCCCAGGGTCTGCTTCAGGCCGGGGCACACAAAGGCGTACTGGACCACCGAGGCGTGCTCGGTGTTCGCGCCCTCCTCCATCGGGAAGGGCAGCGACTGCACCACCGGCTCGGTGATGGGGGTATAGCCCGCGTCGTTACGGGCGAATTCCCGCTTTTCATAGGCGGAGAAGTAGCCGTCCAGCAGCTGCAAGAAGGCCCTGTAGTTCTCAAACTGGCCGTACAGGTAGGCGGCGCAGTTGGAGGGATGGTAGTAGCGGTCGTGGTAGTCCTTCAGCATCTTCCAGGTCATGTCCGGTATGGCGTCCGGCGTGCCGCCGGAATCGTTGCCCGCCATCGAGCCGGGGAAGGCGGCGCGCATCAGGTTCAGGCCGGCCTGCCGCTGGAGGGTGGTCGCGCCCAGCATCTCGGAATACACGGTGCCCTCGATGGTCAGCGGGGCGTCCGCGCTCTCCAGGCGATAGCGCCAGGCCTCGGTGCGGTAGATGCGCTCGTTCTCCATGATGACGGGGTTGAAGCAGGCGTCGGTGTAGAACTCCGCCAGCTTCAACAGCTGCGCCTCGGACAGGCTGGCCAGCGGAAAGGTGGTGTACCACTTGCCCGTAGAGGCGTTCATGTAGGTGTTGTAGGTCTGGTAGCTCAGGTTGAAGAACATCTGCTCGCCGGGGTACTTCTCCGAGCCCTGGATGGTGGCGTGCTCGAACACGTGGGGCAGGCCGGTGTTGTCGATGGGCTCGGTGAAGAAGGTCAGGTCAAAGGCCCGATTCGTGTCGTCGTTGGCGATGTAGTACACCTCGCCCCCGGTCTGCTGGTGCTTGAAGCGCAGGATCACCGCGTCCATCAGTGGGTAGTCCCGGGTGTCGATGACCTCAAAGCCGTGCACCACGTCCCCCACCGCGGGCAGCGCGGGGGCGCTCTCCCCCTCCGCCACCGCCGCGGGCAGAACCCCCAGCGCCAGCGCGAGGATCAGCGTCAAAGCGATTATTCTCTTCATATCGCACCTCCATTATTCCGGTTGGTAAATAAAATGATACGCTATGGACATTATACCATATATAACGCCCTGCGTATCGTTTTCAGATATTTCTAATTTGTAAACAAATTCTGATTTATCGAGCTGATGCTCGATAAATCAGAATTGAGTGATTAGTGGCTAGTGGCTAGTGGCTAGTGACTAGTGGTGGTACAAATCCCTACGGGATTTGTTTGAAACGGCAGAAGTTCCAACGCCTCTCGGCCTATTAAATCAAAGAAATCCGCAAGGATTTCATCATTCACTAGCCACTGATCACTAGCCACTAGCCACTAGCCACTCAAATTCTGATTTGTCGCGGAGCGACAAATCAGAATTTCACAGTCTCCCCAAAAATCTTTCCAGCCGGTCCATGGCCTCGCTGAGATTCGCCAGGGAGCTGGCGTAACACATGCGCACAAAGCCCTCGCCCCCCGCGCCGAAGGCGGTGCCGGGGATGGCGGCCACGTGCTCCTCGGTGAGGAAGCGGGCGCAGAAGTCGGCGGAGGACATGCCGGTGGACTGGATCGACGGGAACATGTAGAACGCGCCCCGGGGCTCGAAGCACTCAAGCCCCGCGTCCCGCAGCTTTTCCAGCAGGAAGCGGCGGCGGTAGTCGTAGTCCTTGCACATCATCGAAATGTCGCCGTCGCCGCTGCGCATGGCCTCCACGGCGGCGTACTGGCTGGTGGTGGGGGCGCACATGATGGCGTACTGGTGAATCTTCATCATCTGCCGGATCAGCTCCCGCGGCCCGCACACGAAGCCCAGCCGCCAGCCGGTCATGGCGTAGGCCTTGGAAAAGCCGTTGACCACCAGCGTGCGAATGTACATATCGGGGATGTTGGCGATTGACATGTGCCGTCCGCCGTAGGTCAGCTCGGCGTAGATTTCATCAGACAGCACGATGATGTTGGTGCCCCGCAGCACCTCGGCGATGGCCTCCAGGTCCCTGCGCTCCATGATGGCCCCGGTGGGGTTGTTGGGGAAGGGCAGCACCAGCAGCTTGGTGCGGGGGGTGATGGCGGCGCGCAGTTCGTCGGCGGTCAACCGGAACTCGTTCTCGGCCTTCGTCTCCACATACACCGGCACGCCGCCCGCCAGCGCCACGATGGGGCCGTAGCACACGAAGGAGGGCACGGGTATGATGACCTCGTCCCCCTGGTCCACGATCGCCCGCACGGCGATATCGATGCCCTCGCTGCCGCCCACGGTCACCACCATCTGGCCCGCGGGGTCGTAGCTCAGGCCGAAGCGGCGCAGCATGTATTTGGAGATCTCCTTGCGCAGCTCCATCAGGCCGGCATTGGAGGTATACTTGGTGAAGCCCTTCTCCAGCGCGTAGACGCCGGCGTCCCGGATGTGCCAGGGCGTGACGAAGTCGGGCTCGCCCACGCCCAGGGAGATGGCGTCGCTGGAATCCATGTTTTCCAGCAAATCGAAGAATTTGCGGATGCCCGAGGGGGCAATGCCCTTCACCCGGGGCGACAGCGCGGCTTCATAGTCGATCATACGAACAACACCCTCTCTTCCTGCTCCGGCAGCTTGGTGTACAGGTGATTTTTCTCCTTGTACTTCTTCAGTATGAAGTGGGTAGCCGTGCCGGTCACGCCGTCGATGACGGCCAGCCGCGCGTGCACGAACTCCGCCACCGCCCGCAGGCTGCGGCCCGTGATGGTCACCGCCAGGTCGTAGGACCCGGACATCAGGTACAGGCTTTCCACCTCTTCATACTGGTAGATGCGCTCAGCGATGCGGTCGAAGCCGTCGCCCCGCTGGGGGGAGATGCGCACCTCGATCAGCGCCGTCACCAGCTCGTCGTCAGTCTTGGTCCAGTCGATCAGGGCCGGGTAGCCCAGTATGATGTGGTTTTTCTCGTATTCCGCAATCTCGTCGGAAACGCTCTGCTCGTCCCGGCCCAGCATCGTGCCCAGCTGCGCCGGCGTCAGCCGCGCATCCTTCTCCAGCAGCGTCAACAGCTCCATGTTCATGCCCGTCATCCGCCTTTCTAAGGCAGGTTGCCCCGCCCCGGAATTTGTTTTTTGCGATATTGCTTCTATTATAGTGGGTTTGGGGGAGAAGGTCAATAACAAATTCTGATTTGGCGCGGAGCGACAAATCAGAATTTGAAATCCCGTAGGGATTTGTACCACCACTAGTCACTAGCCACTAGCCACTAATCACTCAATTCTGATTTATCGAGCAACAGCTCGATAAATCAGAATTTCCAAACGTTAAATCCTGCGCACAATCCCCTCCCCTGCCCGAACGCGCCTTGACATTTGCGGCGGATGTGGGGTATAATGATTCCTGCCGTGGAGGTGTATCGAAGTGGTCATAACGGCCCTGACTCGAAATCAGGTGACGGGCAACCGTCCGTGGGTTCGAATCCCACCGCCTCCGCTCACAAAAAAAGTCCCCTGTGGGGGGCTTTTTTTGTGGGTGGGGCGATGGGATTATCGAAGCCTCTTCGCGCAGCGAAGGGCTGGCGGCAGAGCCGCGCGGCGCTTTGCGCCGCCATACCACCGCCTTTGCTATGCCGCGTCCCGGCCCAGCCGGAAGGCGTATTTCAGCATCCGGTCGAAGTCTGCGGCGTTCTCCAGGGCCAGGTTGATCTCGGGGATCGCGCCGAAGCTGTCCATCAAACCAGACCGCATCAAGTATCCCGCCAGCTCCTTCAGGTCCTTTTTCTCGCCGCGCTCGTCCACGCGGTACACCTTTCCCGCGCAGCCCTGTACCTGCTCGAAGAACGCCCTTGAATCCAAAATCCCGTAAAATTTCATGATTTACACCTCCATATACCGGGTCGGATGTGCTATAATACCGGTAACCCCTTGCTGACATCATTATAGCGCCAGCCCTGGCGGCATACAACCGGTATTCCGCCGCAAACATCCAATATCCCGCCAAAAAATACGGAGGCCGCCATGATCCACCACCTGAACACGCTGTCCGTCTCCCCAAAGCTGCAAGAATCCCTGCAGGACAGCGGCAACGACTTCCCGTTCGCGGCGTTGGAGTCAAACCTGGCCGAGTACGCCAACAACGCCACCTCCTGGCACTGGCACGACTTCGTGGAATTTGCCTGGGTGACGGAGGGCGCCCTGGAGAGCAGCACACCCATGCGCACGCTGCGCCTGTCTCCCGGCGACGGCTACTTCATCAACGCCAACGTACTGCACACCCAGCGGATGCTGGGCCCCGCGGCCACGATCCGGGTGATCCAATTCGTGCCCCGCCTGCTTGCGGGCTCAGGCAGCATCTACCGCAAATACATCGGCCCGGTGGCCACCTGCCCGGGGCTTGAGATGCTCCCGCTGGCGGGCATTGGCGTGTCGGAAGCGCTGCATCAGGTATTCGCCCTGGCCGAGGCCGAGCCGGAGGGCTACGAGCTGGACATCATGGCTTGGCTGAGCCGGATCTGGACGGCGCTGTACCGGGCCGCGAAGCCCGCCTTCACCGACGCCGCCCCGCCCTCGGACGGCCACGCCGAGCGGGTCAAGGCCATGCTGGGCCACATCCACGCCCACTTCGCCGAGCCGCTGACGGTGGCCGACATCGCCGCCGCCGCGAATGTCAGCCAGCGGGAGGCCTTCCGTAGCTTTCGCCAGGTGCTGGGCACCACCCCCACGCTGTACCTGCTGCACCACCGGGTGAACAACGCCGCCCGGCTGCTGGTCGAGACCCGCCTGTCCGTCACCGAGATCAGCACGGCCTGCGGCTTCTCCGGCCCCAGCTATATGTGGAAGGCCTTCCGGGACATCAACGGCGTCTCCCCCCGGGCTTTTCGGCAGGGGGAGCGATAAAGGGGCCAAAAACCAACCCAGGCAGGGACATTGCATCCCTGCCTGGTCCGTCATAACAAAACCTAAAGCCGCTCCCCCACCCTTACGCGGCGGGCGAACAGGCTATTCAGCCGCCGGGTGGCGTCCAGCTGCCGGGCTTCCTTCAGCGCCCGGGCGTACTTCACGCTGTCGGGGGCCTGGTGGGCCGCCACGGACAGGTAGATCAGCGCCTTCTGGGTCTCGCTCAGCTTCAGCAGCACCGCACCGAACAGGTAGTTCCACTCGGCACAGCGGGTGTCGAAGCCCATCAACAGCTTCCGGGCCGTCTGGTACTTGCCGTCGTCGATCAGCGCCTGCACCCGCTTGAACGCCTCCCGCTCGCCGCCGGCCTCCCCCGCGCCCTGCCGCGCGCCGTCCAGGCAGGCGCGGTAGGCCGCGTTGATGGCCGCCATCTTCTCGTTGGCCCAGTCCCGCTCGGGACCCGCCATAAAGCGGTCCGGGTGCCAGCGCCGCGCCAGATCGCGGTAGGCCGCCCGAATCTCGTCCCGGGAGGCCGTCGCCGGTATGTTCAACACTTCATATTCATTCATAGCCGTTCTCCTCGGCATAATTCCGACATTATAATACTGATGATATGCGCATTATAGCATCGTTGTCCGAAAACTGTCAAGGAATAGTCCATTAATATCCCATTTAGGATGCTGGGCAAACCCGTGTCATATGCGGTTCAGGGCCAAAATATTATTACAAAAGTATTAAATTTGTTTCTAAACAGAAATTTTTAGCCTTTATCTATTTACTTTTTTGCAAAAATCGACTACAATAGTCACAGTCACAGAAGAATTCTGTCATAATTTGCCGAAAAAGGTCGTGACATAAAGTGAAACCAGACAGCCGCAATGACAGCCGCAGGCGCGCCGCCTCCCGAGGCATGGCCGCGCAGGGCGCAGCGCGGGGTCATAACCATATCAAATCCCGGGCCCCCAAGCCCAGGAAGCCTCGGGTGCCCTTCAACGAAAATGAAAACCTGAAGACGGCCCTGTGGCTGCTGGTACCCCCGGTGGGGCTTTCCAAAATGTGGCGGCGCAGCTGCACCTGGCACCCGGCGGTGAAAGCCTGCGTCAGCGTAGCGATGGCCGCGGTGCTGGTAGCGGTGCTGATCGCCCCCACCGCCACGGCCCCCAAGGGCGGCGGCGTCCAGCTGGTTACCAACCGACCCGAGGTGGAGGTCTACGGCCCGGACCTGCCCAGCTTCATCGTCCCCGGCTACACCAGCGAGCAGACCGACTCCATCATCGTGCCCGCGGTGGAAAACGACGTGCACTACGTCTACGCCGCCGACGGCGCAAAGTGCTACCACGAGTACAAGTGCAAGTTTGCCTACGCCAGCTCCCAGCGCCTGACGGTGTTCGAGGCCTACTACCTGGGCTTCGCCCCCTGCAACCGCTGCAAGCCCCCCCTCTACGACCCCACCACCGGCACCATCACCATGCAGGAGCACGGCGACGACTACGACCCGAGCTGACGGAAAAACGCTATACAGCCTTGCAGGGGCGGCGATGCGCCGCCCCTGCATCCGTTTTACCCTTGTAGCGGCGACAAAGCGGAATCGCGCGCGCTTCCCGCGCACGAGATCGCGCCGCCATCGTCCCCGTCGTATAGCGGGAAAGCGATGGCGGCGCAGGCGTTGCCGCTACAATTTTGTGTCTTGCTCACAGCACCTTGTTCAAAAAATCCCGCGTCCTGGGGTTTTGCGGGTTCCCGAAGATTGCCTCGGGGGTGCCCTCCTCCAGGATCAGGCCGCCGTCCATGAAGATCACCCGGTCGCCCACCTCCCGGGCGAAGCCCATCTCGTGGGTGACCACCACCATCGTCATGCCGATGTGGGCCAGGTGCTTCATGACCTCCAGCACCTCCCCCACCATCTCGGGGTCGAGGGCGCTGGTGGGCTCATCGAAGAGCATGATGTCGGGCAGCATGCACAGCGCCCGGGCGATGGCCACGCGCTGCTTCTGCCCGCCGGACAGCTGGTGGGGGTAGGCCTGCGCCTTGTCGCTCAGGCCCACGCGCCCCAGCATCTCAAGGGCCTTCTTCCGCGCGGTCTCCCTGTCCTGCTTTTTCAGGTCCACCGGGGCCAGCATCAGGTTTCGCAGCACGTTCATGTTGTTGAACAGGTTGAAGTGCTGGAACACCATGCCGACCCGCTCCCGGACCTTGTTGATGTCGCACTTCCTGTCGGTGATGTCCGTGCCGTCGATGACGATCTCGCCGCCGCTGGCCGCCTCCAGCCGGTTCAGGCAGCGCAACAGCGTCGATTTGCCGCTGCCGGAGGGGCCGATGATGACCACAACCTCGCCCTCCGCCACGTCCAGGCTGATGTCCTTCAATACCTCCAGCTGCTTGAAGGATTTCTTCAGGTGGCTGACGTGGATGGCGATCTTCTTCTCCTTATGCTCCATACTTCAGCCTCCTCTCCAGCGCCTTCGCCGCCCACTGCAACAGCAGGATCACGACCAGGTACATCGCGCCCACGATGGCCCAGGTCTGGAACGACATGAACGTCGCCGCCACCACGTTCTTGGCGGTGTTCACCAGCTCCGGGAAGCCGATGACCGACAGTATCGAGGTGTCCTTCAGCGTGATGATGAACTGGTTGATGATGCTGGGGATCATCGTGCGGATGGCCTGGGGCAGCACCACCCGGACCATCGACCGCCACCAGGGCAGGCCCAGCGACCGGGCGGCCTCCATCTGGCCCACGTCCACCGACTCGATGCCCGCGCGGATGATCTCGGCCATGTAGGCCCCGCAGTTCAGCGCCAGGCAGATCGAGCCCGCCTGCAGCGCCGTCAGCGTCATGCCTCCGATGCCCAGTATCGTGTTCCACAGGTAGGGCACGCCGAAGAATATGAAGTAGGCCAGCACGATCATCGGGACGCCGCGGATCAGGTTGACAAACACCGCCGCGATGAAGCGGCAGGCCCGGCTGCTCACCACGCTCATGATGCCGACGATCATGCCGATGATGCAGGCGAAGAACAGTCCATACAGCGCCAGCAGCAGCGTCTGGCCCATGGCCACCGCCAGCAGCTGGCCGTAGGTGGTGATGATTCTCGTCAATGCGCAGCGCCCCCCTTTTGATGAGTGGCTAGTGACTAGCCACTAGCCACTAGCCACTAGCCACTGACCACTAGCCACTGGCCACTAGCCACTAACCCCTAAATCCCTCATTCCCCCAAATACTTCGCCAGGATCTCGTCGTACTTGCCGCTGGCCTTGATGTTGGCCAGGCCGGCGTTGAACTTGTCCACCAGCTCCTGCTTGGCGGGGTCGAACACGGCGAAGCCGTAGTCCGCGCCCTCGTTGGCGGTGCCGTCCACCAGCTGCAGCGGCACGCCGTTGCTCTTGATATAATCGGCCATGATGGGGGTGTCGTCGAAGCAGGCCACACACTGGCCGCCGATGACCGCCTGGTAGATGTCGGGGCTGGACTCGAAGCTGACCACGGTGAAGCCGTACTTCTCCGCCAGGCTGTCGGCATAGTCCTTGCTCATGGTGCCGATCTTCACGGCCACGCTCTGGCCCTTCAGGTCCTCAAAGCCCGCGATGGCGCTGCCCTGGGCCACGGCCATGGACTGGGTGGCGTTGTAGTAGCCGTCGGAGAAGATCCAGCCGGATTCTTTGCGGGCGTCGGTGATGGACGCGCCGGCGATCATGCCGTCCTTCTGGCCCGCCTGGCAGGCGGCGATGGAGGCGTCCCAGCCCAGGGGCTCGATGGTAAAGGTGAAGCCCTGGTCTTCGGCGATGGCGGTCAGTATGTCCACATCGATGCCCACCAGCGTGCCGGTCTCATCGGTGTACTCAAAGGGGCGGAAAGCGGTATCGGTGGCGATGGCATAGTCCTCGGCCAGCGCCGTGCCCACGCACAGCAGCATGGCGACGCAAAGCATAACAGCGACGATCTTCTTCATGGTGATTGCCTCCTTGGTGGTTTCTTTTGGCGTCCCCGAAAACGGGAACAAAATCATTATAGTAAAGCGTTACAGCGCTGTCAAGCGCGTTTTTGCAAACACCCCGGCCACATCCCCGCGGATCACCAGCGACGCCCGCTCGTCGGCGGGGGTGGGTTCGCTGTTGACGACCACCAGGTGTTTGCCGTGAAAGTAGTCCAGGAAGGACGCCGCAGGCTCCACCGACAGCGACGTGCCCGCCACGATCAGCGTGTCGCAGTTCGATATCTCCCGGCAGGCTCCCATGCAGGTGTACTTGTCCGGGGCCTCGCCGTAGAGCACCACCCAGGGCTTCACCACCCCGCCGCAGCGCTCGCACCGGGGAATGCCCCCGGAATTCAGCACCTTTTCAAGGCCGTAGAAGGCGTTGCAGTCCATGCAGTAGTTCTCCCACACGCTGCCGTGGATCTCGTACACCAGCCGGTTCCCCGCCCGCTTGTGCAGCCCGTCGATGTTCTGGGTGACCACGCCCCGCAGCTTCCCGGCCTTCTCCAGTTCGTACAGCGCCCGGTGGGCGGCGTTGGGCTTCGCGTCGGGGTAGAGCATCCGCGCCCGGTAGAACTCAAAGAAGCGCTCCGGGTGCAGGTAGAAAAAGGAGGCGCTGAGGATCATCTCCGGCGTCAGCCCCTCCCATTCCTGGGAATACAGCCCCTCCGCCCCCCGGAAGTCCGGGATGCCGCTGGCCGTGGAAACCCCCGCCCCGGTAAAGCAGACGATGCGCTTGGAACGGTCGATGATGTCCTGGAGCATGAGCAAACCGCCTTTCGGGGATGGATATATTCTGATTTGTCGAGGTGATGACGAAGGCCCCAAAAGTGGCCTTCCCCCGGTGGGGAAGGTGGATTTCGGTGAAAACGCTTGCGTTTTTGCCGAAAGACGGATGAGGTCTTCGAC
>CADBVG010000096.1:6845-22481 GCA_902798105.1 uncultured Eubacteriales bacterium | reverse complement strand
CGCTGAGGGTGTCCCCCTCCGCCTGCCCGGACAGCGTGGCCATGCTCACGTCGGTCTTGATGCTCTCGCCCTCGGTGATGGTCTGGTCCACGGCGGTGATGGTGACCTTGCGGGGCTTGATCTCCAGCAGCCCCTCGTTGAAGCCCCTATCGTAATCGTCGGAAACGACAAACTCGTCAGGCAAGATCCGGTAGCCGCCCACGTTCTCGCCCTTTTCGCGCTTCAGGGTCACGTTCAGGGGGTCGCCCTCAATCAGGTCCTCCTGGGTCCAGGTGAACTCGGGGTCGGCGTCGCCGTAGGTCTTGGACTTGTCCGCGGCGGTCACGATCACGAGCCGCCGGGCGATGGTCGCCTCCAGCAGCATGGGCTCGGTATCGTTGTGGTTCTTGTCGCCCTTCACCTTGTACCAGACGAAATAGGTGCCGGTCTCCCTGCCGGTGGGCACGGTCTCGCTCCAGCCCTCGGCAGGCGGGGTATCAGAGCCATCGCTGAGCGCATACAGCAGCGTGCCGCCCTCGGCGCTGCCCGGCTTCAGCAGCGGCTGCTCCTTGCCGTTGTAAACCAGTTCGTTGCTCGTGGGCGTCTTCGGCTCCACCTTCGCGCTCAGTATGGACACGGTCACGGGATAGGGGCCGTAGTCATTGTGGTTATCATCGCCCACGACCTTGTACCAGACGTAGTAGGTTCCAGCGTTGGTAGCGGTAGGGATGGATGTGGTATAAAGGTTTTCATCCGTCGGAGCTGTGTTCTCGGTTGTTACGGCATAATACAGCGTACCGTTGTTAGTAGAACCGGCGTTGATCAGCTCCTGCGGGTCGCCGGTATAGGTCAGGGTCCTGGCCGTGGGCGCGGTGACGGTCGAATCGGCCTTGTTCACGGTCAGCGTTGCAGAGGTTTCTGCACCTGCCGCGTGAGTGTCCGAAGCTACAGTGCTGACCTTGACGGTGAACGTGCCGCACTTGGTGACGGTCAGCTTGCCCGACTGCGCGTCATAGGTGCCCGTGCCGGTACCGTTTTCCACAGAGTAGGTCGCCGCGCCCGCGCCCTCCGGAATGGTGAACATGCCCTCCACGGGAATGGCGATGCCGTCGGAGGCATAGTCGACTTCCTTGTTGGTCTTGCCGATGGTCACGGGGGTCAGGGCCGTCTTGGCAAAGGTATAGGAGATGGCCAGCGTGCCGTCGTCATTCTTCGTGACGGTGGCTGTATTTCCGTTGATCGTGGCCGTCACATTCTCGGCAAAGGCGTAGTTGTCCGCCGCCTTCGCGGTCACGGTGGCCTTGTAGGTCTTTGCGTATTCGGCCTTGCCGTCCTGCGGAGCCACGGGGTCCCAGGTGATCGCGCCGGAGCTGTTCAGGGTGACGTTGGCGGTGTCCGTTGTCGCCGCAGTGTCAAGGGCCTCAGTCGCCGTGGGAGTGTCGATGCCACTCACCGCCACGCTGCTGATGGTGATGGGCGCGATGGTGTACCTAATGAGAGCACTAACGCTTTTACCCTCCCCCGCACTGGTTTTCACATTTTCCAGGATGATTCCCGCGCCATACTTACCCGCGTCGGTGGGGGCGGCACTCAGGGGGTTATCGGTGTCGAGCCTTTCAAAGGTTTGGCCATCCATTTCGACCTTCACATCATTGTAATACTTGATATTCGCCTCGGCAACATTCAAGCCGGTGGCGGTGTTGAAGTCCGCCAGCCCGGTCAGTGTTGCCTCAGCGCTCTTGCCCGTCTCACCATAGGTGGTCAGCGTAGGCTTCTCGATGGTCAGCGTGGCCTGGCTGTTTGTCAGCGTACAGCCCTCAGTGCCGCATGTCGCCGTGATGGTCGCGCCGGTTGCGGAATAGGTGAAGCTGTGGGTGTGGGGGGTCTTCCACTTAGCCCAATATTCCTTGTTGCCTGTATCTGTAGTCGAAATTGAAGTTACTGCATTTCCTGTTAATCCTGAATTATCAAACCAACCTTCAAATACTTTATCACCATTTGTAATATCAACGGATGTCGGCAAAGCTGCACCCATTTCCTGCACATAGCTTGTAACATTTTTCCCTTCACTAATCGTTCCATCGTTTGTATGAAGCGTTACGGAATAAGTTTCGAGTGCAGTTACTGTAATGGTCATATCAAATATCCAGTTTGCACTAGGCGTCGTGGCTGTTGCGGTAAAACTTGATGTGCCTAGGTCGCTTACGGTTCCAGTCTGCTTACCCGCATCAATTGAAAAATTAGAGCCACTTGTTATTGATAGATTATTCAATTTACCATTGAAGCCACCTACCAAATCCTTAAGCGTAAATTCAGCAGGTAATGACGTGCATCTCTTAGTAACACTTCTGTTGTATACATCTCCGTTATAGGCTTTCTCTTTTTGTGTTCCTGTACACACGATTTTTGCAGCCCCAGTATATGGGTTGTCTGCATACGCCGTCATACTCATCCCCGGCATCAAACCCAGCACCAGCACAAGGCTGAGTAGGATGCTCAAAAGTCGTTTCTTTGTTTTCATAAATTGCTGTCTCCTTTCATATTCACGGCTGTTATGGCCGCCGCATCACCAAATTAAACACAACAAAACCGCCGAACCTGACAGGGTATACTTACCTCGTCAGAATCCGACGGTCATCCATCTCGAATGTAATATGCAGTTTCAAGCGCCCCGCAAGACGCAAAAAGAGCGCAGTTAGCCTGCTCTGCTCTGCTCTGCTCTGCTCTAAGGAGCGTAGGTCTATTCCGCATGGCTGTCAAGCCCCTTTTTTCCATATCAGCTATACCTTATGTTTATATCATATTATTGACTGTTTTTCAAGTGAGCTCCGGGATTTCTTAACAGATTAAATGCAATATCTGGTACAGCTCAGGGTTGACACGGTGGAACCCCCCGACCCTGCCTGCGACGCAAAGCTATTCCTTAAGGAACTACCGCACAATACGGCGGCGCATCTGGCGGTGCCTTTTCCGCCAGTCATCTGATGCAAATTTCTTGATTTACCCTGTCGGGTAATCAAGGGTTTTGCAGGCTGCGGATGGCTGAAATGCACCCGTTAGACTGCCGCCCATATTGTGCGGTAGTTCCTTAATTAAAAACGCTGTACTGGCCTCGCATCGGAAACTCAGCCGTCCGGCGGCGATGAGAGTTTTAGAGGTGCCCTAAAGATGATGGCATTGCCCCAGGGGGGAAGGCTGCTCTTGGGTCCGTCGCCAACCTTTCGCCAATTCAGGATTCATTGGCATAATGCAGCGGCCGCGCCTTATCTTGCCCGTGATTCGCCTGCCTGCTTCGGCTTCCCCAGCCGGTAGAAGTTCCTGAACTGCCTGCGGAACTTCTTTTCCAGCTTCGGCACCAGCCACAGCGCCAGGCAGGCGCTGCCGATGCCGATCACCGCGCCGCCCAGCACGTCGGTGGGATAGTGGATGCCCACGTACAGCCGCGACAGCGAGATCAGTATGGCCATGATCAGCGCCGGCACACCCCACTTCTTCGGGGCCCGCCGGAAGATCACCCAGGCGCAGGCCAGCGAGTTGGTGGTGTGGCCCGAGGGGAAGGACCAGTCATGGGCCTTCTTGACGATGCACTCCAGGCCCTGGATCAGCTCATAGGGCCGCACGCGCGCCACCCAATTCTTGATGATCAGGTTGGTGATGACCAGGCCGATCACCATCGACACCATGCACCGCACGCCCAGCTTGCGGGTCTGGCGCAGATACAGCAGCACCAGCGTCACCAGGATCCACAGTATGCCCTTGTCCCCCAGGTGGGTGATGACCTTCATGATGGGCGTCAGGAAATCCGAGCGAACGTTGTCCTGTATCCACAGCAGTATCGAGCTGTCGAACCTGAAGATCGGGCTCGAAGTCACTTGTGCTATCGCGTCCAATTCCATCTCTCCTTTATGCAGGCGCATCGCGCCTGTTTCGCTTTCTTGCCACCCTATTGTAACACAATACATTGGCAAACACAACTTTATTCCTGTGAATTTGCGTAAAAGAGGGGAATGTGGTAGAATAGGGGGAGAGGGAAATTCTGATTTATCGAGCCCTGCTCGATAAATCAGAACAATGAGGAATGAGGAATTAGGAATGAGGAATGGAGGAGGAAATCCTTGCGGATTTCTCTGTTCTTGTAATTAAAACAAATCCCGCAGGGATTTGCACCATCATTCCTAATTCCTCATTCCTAATTCCTCATTCAATTCTGATTTGTCGCTCCGCGATAAATCAGAATTTACACATTCCCACAAGGAGGCCCTGACCCATGCAACGCCTGAACCGCGGCATGTTGCGCCGCTACGAGATTCCCGAGCACGCCCCTTCCGAAATCCGGGCCGTGCAGTTCGGCCTGGGCGATGCCCTGCTGGGCGTGGCGGATCGGCTGCTGGACGCCGCCTGCCCGTCCCTGGGCATCACCTGCGTGCCCCCGGAGAAGCCCTGGACGGGCGAGGGCGCGGACCCGGCAGCGCTGCTTCGGGAGCAGGAGGGCCTCTACACGCTGCTGGTGCGGGGCTACCGGGGAGAGACGGCGGTGAAGGACGAAGTCGTGGTCCAGTCCATACTATGCGTGGCGGACGACCCGCAAGAACCGGCCCTCAACCCCGCTGCCGTCCTTGGCCTGCTGGATACGGAGGCGCCCGATATTCAATCCTGCCTGAATCAGGCCACAAAGCTGCTCTCGGCGCGCTTCGGTGCCGGTCTGGACGGCCTGTATATGCTCTGCCTCGGCGGGAGCGCCGACTGCGCCGACCGCACCCGGGACGCCATCGCGGCCCTTAACCCCGACCCCGCGTTCAAGGAATGGCTGGGCGACGCCTGCGCCTTCTGCCCTACCCTGGCTGACGGGCTGGCCTTCCGGGCCGACGCAAAGGCGGCCGCCCGCCAGTGCGCCGTGATGAACTACGCCGATGGCATGCTGCACCTGGCCGAGCCCTACGCCCGCATGACCATACAGGCGCCTGCGGCACTGCGGGAGGTGCTGCCGGTCCAGGACGGCGGGGACATCGCCATCGTGGACGACCTCGCCCCCGCGCTGAGCGACAAGCGCCGCGCCTTCGATGCCGGGCTGTTCGCCATGGCCGCGCCGGGGTGGCTGCTGGGCTGCAACACGCTGTCGGACTGCATGAAGCACGAGCGCCTGCGTTCCTTCGTGGGCCGCTGCTATGCCGAGGAGCTGCTGCCCGCCGACCCCGACGCCCGCGCCGCGCTGGCCCCCAAGGTGATCCTGGCCTTCGAGCGCTTTGAAAACCCCCTGAACGACAACGCCCTGCTACCCACGGCCCAGCCGCTGCTCCTGCGGTTCCGCCGCGCCGTGCTGCCCATCATGCGGGCCTGGGCGGATGAAAACTTTGAGCCGCCCAGGCTGCTGAGCTTTGCCCTGGCGGCCACGATCATGCTGTACGCCGGGGCGCGGCCCAACGCCGAAGGGCGCTACGAGGTCTACCGGGGCACCCAGGTATTCACCCTGGAGGACGACCCGGAGGCGCTGGCGGTGTTCGCCACGCTGTCCCACGACATGCCCCCCGAGGCCCTGGCCTACGCCGCGCTGGCCGACCGGGAGCTGTGGCACGGCGATGACCTGCGCCGCATCGACGGCCTGGAGGCCCGGGTGGCCTTGGACATCGCCAATCTGCAGCGCAAGCCGGACTATTTGCCGGAGTGATATGAAAAAGATATTTCGCACCGTCGCCGTCGCCCTGGGTGTTTTGCTGGCCCTGGCCCTATGCGCCGTCGGGCTGAACCGCCTCGTGTACGGGCGCTCGCTGAGGGCGACGCTGTACGAGTTCAGGCTCCGCAGCCGGTACGCCACCGACCGCACCGCCGAATCGGAGGCCCGACGCCTGGAGGCACGGCGGCAGGAGGCCGAGCCCCGCGCCGCCCTGCCCAAGAACATGGCCTTCAACGTTCCCATCGAGGAAGCCGACCGCGATGGTATGCAGGTGTTCACACTGAACGGCGGCGGCGGCGGAGCGCTGGTGCTGTACCTGCACGGCGGCGCCTACGTGGGCGGCTTCAACGCCCATCAGTGGCGTTTCATGGACCGGTTGGCCCGCCAAACCGGCTGCACGGTCATCGCCCCGGCCTACCACCTGGCTCCCTGGGCCGACTATTCGCGGGCTTACGCCGACCTCACCACGCTTTACCGGGCGCTGCTGGCAGAACATCCCGGCCGACGGCTGATCCTGATGGGCGATTCCGCCGGGGGCGGGCTGGCCCTGGGGCTGGCCGAGGCCCTCGCCAGAGCGGGCGAAGCGCTGCCTGAGCGGCTGGTGCTGTTCTCCCCCTGGGTGGACGTGTCCATGGACAACCCCGACATCGCCGACTACCTGCCCGTAGAGCCGATGCTCCACTTCGACCTGGTGAAGGTCCACGGCCGGTACTGGGCCGGGGACGCCGACACCCACCACTGGCAGGTCAGCCCCCTGTTTGGCGACATGGCGGGCCTGCCCCCGGTGACGATGACCTGCGGCACCCGGGAGCTGCTGTGCCCCGACATACTGCTGGCCCGGGACCGGCTGGCCGACGCCGGGGTGGACGTCACCCTGCACGTGGGCCACGGTCTGAACCACGACTGGCCCCTGATGGAAATCCCCGAGGCCGACGCGATTTTTGAAGGAGTCGTGGGGATAGTGGGAAAATTCTGATTTGTCGCTGGGGCGACAAATCAGAATTCAGGTTTTAGGTTATAGGTTTTAGGTGTTAGGGAAGGTGGAAATCCTTGCGGATTTCTTTTGAATAAAGGACCGAGCGAGGTTGAATCCAAATCCGTCAGGATTTGGTCCACCCCCTAAAACCTAACCCCTAAAACCTAATCCCTCAATTCTGATTTATCGAGCCCTGCTCGACAAATCAGAATTTACCACCCCCGACAGGAGAACCACACCATGTTCAACCCCAAGCTTCACCCTGCCTCCCCCTCGCCCCAATATGCTGCGGCGGGGGACTTCCTGCGGGTGTTCTGCGTGTTCATGATCGGCTGGTACCACATCTGGCAGCAGTCGTGGCTGACGCCTGCGCTGCATTTGGGGGGTCTGACGCTGGATTTCTATCCCTGGGTGCGGGCGGGGTATATGTTCGTGGACCTGATGCTGCTGCTCAGCGGCTTCCTGATCTACCTGCCCTGGGCCAACGGCAACCCGCCATCCACCCGGGATTACCTGCATCGCCGGGCCCGGCGGATACTGCCCGGCTACTGGCTGGCCATACTCGTGATGCTGGTCTTCGCCGTCACTGCGCCGGACTTCGACCGGCCCGGGCTGCTGGCGAAGGACGTGGGGGTCCACCTGGCCTTCATCCACAACCTGTTCCGCTTCAGCTATACCCAGACCCGGCTGAACGCCGTGCTCTGGACCCTGGCGGTGGAGGTGCAGTTCTACCTGCTGCTGCCGGCGCTGGCCCCGGTGTTCAAGCGCCACCCGCTGCTGTGCTGGGGGGCGATGACCGGCGCGGCCCTCAGCTTCCGCACCCTGTGGACGGCCCGGATGCCCGACACCACCATGTTCGTCAACCGCCTGCCCAACATGCTGGATCTGTACGCCAACGGTATGCTGGCGGCCCACCTGTACGCGAGACTCGCCCAAAAAAAGGACCGCCGCGCGCTGGTCGCCGCGCTGGGCACGCTGCTGTGCGGCCTGGGGGCCTGGGGCGTGCTGCACATCGTCAGGCAGCAGGCCCTGTCCTACGGCGATTACGAGGCGCTGCGCCTGGGCCAGCTCACCCGCCGCCTGCCCCTGGGCCTGTGCGGGGCGGCCTTCCTGCTGGGGGGCAGCCTCAGCTTCGCGCCGGTGCGGCGGGCGCTTTCCAACCGGGTGCTGCGTTTCCTGGGCGGCGCCAGCTTCAGCTTCTACATCTGGCACCAGTGGCTGGCCGTGCGGCTGAAGCAGTGGCGCATTCCCCCCTACCGCGCCGCCGCCGACCCCAACCAAGCCTGGGAGATGCCCTGGCAGCTGCACTACACGCTGCTGTGCTTCGCCGCCGCGCTGCTGCTGGCGGTGCTGATCCACCGGTTCATCGAAAGGCCGGTTGCCCGGTGGATGGACCAACAGTAGAATTGAGGGATTAGGTTTTAGGGGTTAGGTTTTAGGGGGTGGACCAAATCCTGACGGATTTGTTTGATTTAAGGGAAACGGCCGAGGATTCAACCCCTCTCGATCCTTTATTCAAAAGAAATCCGCAAGGATTTCTACCTTCCCTAACACCTACAACCTAAAACCTAAAACCTAAAACCTGAATTCTGATTTGTCGCCAAAGCGACAAATCAGAATTAAATCTCTCACATATACCGCTTTTCAGCGAAGCGCCAGCCATCGCGGCACATGTCCTCGATGTTGCGGGTGGCCTTCCAGCCAAGCACCTCGGCGGCCTTCTTCGTCTCGGCATAGCACTCGGCGATGTCGCCGGCGCGGCGGGCGGCGATGCGATAGGGAATCGCGTGGCCGCAGGCCTTCTCAAAGGCGTGCACAATCTCCAGCACGCTGGTGCCCTTGCCGGTGCCCAGGTTCACAGCCTCGGCCCCGGTGTGGTCCTTCACGTACTCCAGCGCGGCCAGGTGGCCCAGGGCCAAGTCCACCACGTGGATGTAGTCCCGCACGCCGGTACCGTCGGGGGTGTCGTAATCGTCGCCAAACACCGTCAGCTGCTTCAGTTTTCCGGCGGCCACCTGGGCCACATAGGGCAGCAGGTTGTTGGGGATGCCGTTGGGGTCCTCGCCGATCAGGCCGCTCTCGTGCGCCCCGATGGGGTTGAAGTAGCGCAGCAGGCAGATGCTCCACTGGGGGTCGGCCACGGCGATGTCCCGCAGCATCTGCTCGATCATCACCTTGGTATAGCCATAGGGGTTGGTGGCCGAGGTGGGCATGGTCTCGTTGAAGGGCACGGGGTTGTTCATGCCGTACACCGTGGCCGAGGAGGAAAACACGAACTTCTTCACGCCGTGCGCGCGCATAACCTCGGCCAGCACGATGAAGCCGTAGAGGTTGTTATCGTAGTACTCCAGGGGCTTCTGCACCGATTCCCCCACCGCCTTCAGCCCGGCAAAGTGAATCACGGCGTCGATGGCATGGGCGGCGAACACCCCGTCCAGGGCCGCGCGATCCCGGATGTCCACCTCGTAGAAGGCAAAGTCCTTGCCGGTGATGGCGCGAATGGCGTCCAGCGACTCGGGCTTGGAATTGACGAAGTTGTCCACGATCACGACCTCATAGCCCGCGTTCAGCAACTCCACGCAGGTATGGCTGCCGATGTATCCGGCCCCGCCGGTGACAAGAACCTTCATATGGGTCTCCTCCTTGTATGATGTCGGTAACTACTGATTTGTCGCCCCGTGATAAATCAGTAGTTATATCTCCCTTCTCCCCTGAAACGCCCGCAGCAGGGTCACCTCGTCGGTGTATTCCAGCTCGCCGCCGATGGGCACACCGTGGGCAATGCGGGTCACCTTCACGCCCATGGGCTTGATAAGCCGGGAGATGTAGGCCGCGGTGGCCTCGCCCTCCACGTCGGGGTTGGTGGCCAGGACGACCTCCTTGATCTCCCCCGACGCCAGCCGGCTCATCAGCTCGCGGATGCGGATGTCGTCGGGGCCCACGCCGTCCATCGGGGATATGACCCCGTGCAGCACGTGGTACAGGCCGTCATACTCCCGCATGCGCTCCAGGGCGTTCACGTCCCGGGGGTCGCGCACCACGCAGACGATGTCCTTGCGGCGACTGCTGTCGGCGCAGATCGGGCAGGGATCGGTGTCGGTGTAGTTGCCGCAGATCGGGCAGAAGTGAATCTGCTTCTTGCCGTTGAATATGGCCACGGCCAGCTCCCGCACCTGGTCCTCGGGCAGGGCGATGATGTGGTAGGCCAGGCGCTGGGCCGTCTTGCGCCCCACGCCCGGCAGCTTGGAAAGCTGGTTGACCAGCTTGGCGATGGCCTCGATTTCCGCCATGTCAGAACAGGCCCGGCATGTTCAGCCCGCCGGTCAGCTTGTTCATCTCCCGCTCGGTGGTGTCGCTCGCGGTGCGCAGGGCCTCGTTCACGGCGGCCAGCACCAGGTCCTGGAGCATCTCCACGTCGTCGGGGTCCACGGCCTCGGGCTTGATCTCGATGGAGATGAGCTCCTTCTTGCCGGAAACCTTCACCGTCACCATGCCGCCGCCGGCGCTGGCCTCGTACTCCCGGGTCTCCAGCTCCTCCTGCATCTTGGTCATCTGCTGTTGCAGCTTCTGGGCCTGCCGGGCCAGCTGCTGCATGTTACCGCCGCCCATCATGCCGGGAAATCCGCCTCTTGCCATAGTCAATTACCATCCTTTCGTCGAAGCGCCGCCGGTTGCATATCCCGGCACGTTCGCAAATTATCACATAATAATTATAGCATAAAGCGCCGCGGCGCGCAAGGCGGGCGGCGCAATCTCCTTGAAAGCGCAACAATCCCATGCTATAATAAAAATGGAAATACATGCACAATACCATCCCGCAAGGAGAAGCGATATGGACAACACCCGCAACAGCGCCGGCTGGGACACGATCATACGCCCCCGCAAGGGCTGGTTCGACATCGACATCAAGGGCCTGGTGCGCTACCGCGACCTGATCTGGCTGTTGGTAAAGCGCAACTTCACCGTGCTGTACAAGCAGACCATCCTCGGCCCCGCCTGGGTCATCATACAGCCGCTTTTGACCACGCTGGTGTTCACGGTGGTGTTCGGCAACCTGGCCGGGCTGCCCACCGACGGCGTGCCCAAGTTCCTGTTTTACATGGCGGGCAACATCATGTGGCACTTCTTCGCCCAGTGCCTGACCACCACGTCGGAGACCTTCGTCAAGAACAGCAAGCTGTTCGGCAAGGTCTACTTCCCCCGGCTGGTAATGCCCTTCGCCACGGTGCTGACGGAGATGATCAACTTCCTGGTGCAGTTCGTGCTGTTCATCGTGTTCGTGATCATCTACGCCCGAAAGCCCGACAGCGGCGTACACCCGAACATGCAGCTGATCCTGCTGACGCCGTTGATGCTGTTGCAGCTGGGCATACTGGGCCTGGGCTTCGGCATCATCATATCAGCGCTGACCACGAAATACCGCGACCTAGCCATGCTGGTCAGCTTCGGCGTGCACCTGTGGATGTACGCCACGCCGGTGACCTACTCCACCTCGATGATCGCCGAAAAGTTCCCGAACCTGCTGGGCTGGTACATGCTCAACCCCATCACCCCCATCATCGAGCTGTTCCGCGCCGCCTACCTGGGCGTGCCCCGCTATTCCTACGGCTACAACCTGCTGTCGGTGGTGGTGACGGTGGTGGTGTTCCTGCTGGGCGTGATACTGTTCAGTCGCGTGGAAAAGACGTTCATGGATACGGTGTAACCATCTACCCATCCACGGCCAATATGGTGGCATGGGACCCACACAATTTAGCGGTGGCACCCGAGCCGCCATGCCCGCTGACGCCTACCCGGGTGTAGCGGCGGCCCCTGGGCCGCCACCCTTCCACAACAGCCACAGCGCAAGAAAGGAATCCTGATATGTCAGAACGCGTTCTCGAAGTGGACGGCGTCTCCAAGGAGTATCGCCTGGGCATGATCGGCGGCGGCACGCTGCACGGCGACCTGACCAGCTGGTTCGCCCGCGTGCGCGGCAAGGACGACCCCAACATCAAGATCGGCAAGGAGCACCTGGCCCACAACCAGAAGTTCTGGGCGCTGAAGGATGTCACCTTCGGCGTGAACCGGGGCGACGCCGTGGCCATGCTGGGCCGCAACGGCGCGGGGAAGTCCACCATGCTGAAGCTGATCAGCCGCATTACCGCGCCCACCGAGGGCGAGATCCGCATCCGCGGACGGGTGGCCAGTTTGCTTGAAATCGGCACCGGCTTCCACCCCGAGCTCAGCGGTCGGGACAACATCTACCTCAATGGCGCGATACTGGGCATGAACCGGGCCGAGACCACCAGCAAATTAAAGGAGATCGTAGAGTTTTCCGAGATCGAGCAGTTCATCGACACCCCGGTGAAGCGCTATTCCAGCGGCATGTACGTAAAGCTGGCCTTCGCCGTGGCGGCCCACCTGGACCCGGACGTGATGATCTGCGACGAGGTGCTGGCCGTGGGCGACCTCGCCTTCCAGCAGAAGTGCCTGAACAAGATGGCCGACATCGCCCGCAAGGGCAACACGGTGCTCTACGTCAGCCACAACATGCGCACTGTTTCCCAGCTGTGCAACCGGGGGCTGTACCTGGAAAACGGCCGCCTGACCTACGATGGCACGGTGGAGCGGGCCATGGAGCTCTACGGCGGCAGCAGCGCCCGCAGCGTCTCCCGCAACCTGGACGAGGTGCCCCGCGCCCGCAACCGGGGCGAGACCATGCGTATGCTGGCCATCGACTTCGAGGACACCCAGTCTCTGGAATACGAGATGGATTCCACCATGGTCTTCACGCTGAAATCCACGGCCCACATCGCCGAGCCCCGGCTGCGCATCCGGTTAATATTGCAAAACAGCACCGCCACCCCCATCGCCATGACCCAGACCGAACCCTTCGAGGTGGCCGCCGGGGAGACCTTCACCCGCCGCATCCGCTTCCCGCTGGACAGCGTCGCCCCGGGGGAATACGTACTGAAGATTTCGCTGGTCGCCAACAAGCCCGGCGGCATCTCCACCTACTACGACACCATCGTCGATGTCAGCCGCTTCGTGGTCGTGGACGACCCCGCCGTCAACGCCGGCTTCGTCTGGCGGGAAAGCCTGTGGGGCGAGATCAGGCTGAAGCCGCTGGAGTTGGGATAGGGCATGGAAAAGGTCCTATGCTTTGCTCAGGATGGCGCGGCTTGCGCGTCATCCAAGGCAAAGCATAGGACCTTTTCGTTATGCCTTTACATCTCCCCGGTCGCGGCCACGGGCGGGGAGATGTAAAGGCGGGATAACCGCAGGAGGCTGTCCCCGAACACCCCGTGACAAAACCGTGAAATCCGCCCCGTCTCCCCTTGACAAGAACACATGTTCGGCATTATAATATGCCCAGCAAACGCACCTTACGAAAGCAAACCCCGCCCCAGGGCGAGGCAGGTTTCGTAGGTGCGATTTTTGTTGGGGGAAGGGGAAATTCTGATTTATCGAGCCTTGCTCGACAAACCAGAATTTGTCCCCTCAAACAACCGCCCTGCGCGGCACAGGGGGGCAGGTGACAGAACCATGGAACCGAATCGAACCTACATCTGCATCGACCTGAAGAGCTACTACGCCTCGGTGGAGTGCGTGGCCCGGGGGCTGGACCCGCTGGCGGCGCGGCTGCTGGTGGCGGACGAGACGCGCTCGGACAACACCATCGTGCTGGCGGTGTCCCCGGCGCTGAAGGCCCTCGGCGTGCGCAGCCGCCCACGACTGTTCGAAGCGAAGCAGGCCATCCGGCTGGCGGAGGCCCGCCAGCACCGGAAGATCGACTTCATCATCGCGCCGCCGCGGATGGCGGAATACGAGCGGGTGTCCGCCGCCATCTACGCCATCTACCTGAAGTACGTAGCCCCGGAGGACATCCACGTCTACAGCATCGACGAGGTGTTCATGGATGTGACGGCCTACCTGGGCCTGTACCGGAACCAGGCCGCCCGCGCGGGCATGTCCCCGGCGCACTTCATGGTGCTGACCATCATACGGGACGTATTGAAATCCACGGGCATCACCGCCACGGTGGGCATCGGGTCGAACCTGTACCTGGCGAAGGTGGGCATGGACATCGTGGCGAAGAAGGCCCCGGCCGACCAGGACGGCGTGCGCATCGCCGAGCTGGACGAGGACCTGTACAAGCGCCTGCTGTGGCCCGTGAAGCCATTGACCGCCTTCTGGCAGATGGGCGAGGGCAAGACCCGGCGGCTGGCGAAGTACGGCATATTGACCATGGGCGACATCGCCCGGACTTCGCTGGTGGCGGAGGAGTTCCTATACCAGCTGTTCGGCGTGGACGCGGAGATTCTGATCGACCACGCCTGGGGCCTGGAGAGCTGCACCATGGCCGACATCAAGGCCTACAGGCCCAAGGCCCACTCGCTGTCCGTGGGCCAGGTGCTCCCCCGCCCCTACGCCTTCGCCGAGGCCCGGCTGGTGTTCGCCGAAATGGTGGAGCAGCTGGCCATGGACTTGGTGGCGAAGGGGCTGGCCACCGGCTGTCTGTCCTTCTGGGTAGCCTTCGACCCCGTCTCGCTGGAAAAATGCCGCTACGACGGGCCGGTGAGCCTGGACTACTACGGGCGGCTGCACCCAAAGCACGCCGGCGGCACCGTGCGGCTGCGCACCCGCACCGCCAGCGCCCGGGCCCTGCGCCAGGCACTGGTGGCCGCCTTCGACGGACGGGTGGACCGCCGGCTATACGTCCGGCGGCTGGGGGTATGCGCCGCCGACACCCACAACGACTGCCTCCAGCTGGACATGTTCACCGACTACGCCGCCCTCCAGAGCGAGGAGAAGATCCAGCAGGTGGTACTGGGCATCCGCCGCAAGTACGGCGGCAACGCCATACTCAAGGGCATGAACTACCTGGACGGCGCCACCGCAAGGGAGCGCAACACCCAAATCGGCGGGCATCGGGCATAGGAGGGCGGGAAATTCTGATTTGACGCTGAGGCGACAAATCAGAATTTGAGTGGCTAGTGGCCAGTGATTAGTGGCTAGTGAAGGAGGAAATCCTTGCGGATTTCTTTTCAAATCCCGTAGGGATTTGCTCCACCACTAGTCACTAGCCACTAACCACTAATCACTCAATTCTGATTTATCGAGCATCAACTCGATAAATCAGAATTTCCCTGATCGTCTCCGCAACAACGGGAGGTTATTCATGGAATCCACCTACGCCGACATCATCGGCCTGTGCCGTCCGGCCCACGACGGCGACGTGTTCGACCGCCGCCACCCGAAGATGGCCCGGTTGAACCGGGCGAAGATCTTCGCGCCCTTCGCGGCGCTTTCGGGCTTCGACGACGCCGTCAAATCGAAGCAGGTGCCCTATGTGCCCCGGCGGATCAAGGACGCGGAGGAAACCTGGGCGCTGAACCGGGCGCTGGAGGCGCTGCATGGGGCCACCCGCACCGGCGCGCTGGCGCGGCAGAACCGGGTGCGGGCCCGGGTGGAATACTTCGAGATCTGCGCCGACCCTAACCACGAGGCCTTCGGGCGGGACGGGCTGTACCGGGCCGTCACGGGAATCGTATGGAAAGTGGACCCCACGGGGCAGGCGCTGGTCATCGGCGACGTAACCATCCCCTTTTCCGACATCGACCGGATTACCCTGTAGCGGCGGCGCCCGCGCCGCCACAGGCATCACGGTTCCATCGAACAATTACATTGAAAGCACTGTTTCAAAACGATTAAAACCTTTTTTCATTTCCCGCCAACATTGGACTTCACCGCCCGGAAGGCGTATAATGGCATTGTTGCCAACGAACATTGAGGAGGAAACCGCCATGAACGAGCACGAAACCATCGCAGCCCTGGAGCAGACCACCGACCGTGAGGAACCCGAAATCGCCAACATGGACCCCGTGGACTACATGACGCTGCTGATGGAGTGCAGGATCATACAGGCATCATAATACAGGGATTGAGTAGGAGGGGGTGATAAGCCCCCGCCCTCTCACTGCGCCGTACGTACCGTTCGGTATACGGCGCGTCCAACACAAGCAGA
>CADBVG010000096.1:0-6779 GCA_902798105.1 uncultured Eubacteriales bacterium | reverse complement strand
CGAAGGTTTACTGGCGGTAAATCGAGAAATCTGCAAGCAGCAGATGTCGGAAAAGGCACCGCCAGATGCGCCGCCGTATTGTGCGGTATTTCCTTAATAAAACAAATCCGTGAGGATTTGTACCCCCACTAAATACTCAAATTCTGATTTATCGAGCAAGGCTCGATAAATCAGAATTTCCCCAACTGAATTTGTCACAAACACAGATAACAGTTGCATCGTCATGCGGCATGTACCCTGTCTTCAGCGCGATACGTGCGGGGAAATCGCCTACAGGGAATTTCTGAAAACCAACGCGTCGCCCGGCGAGATGAATTTTTAATTTGCAAAAGACGCAGGCTGCCTGGCGGGCCGTCAAGGTTTTTGCAAGGTAAAAGCGATTGGCCTCAATCTGTGATTGAACCAAATCGGTCGGCGAGGCCGACCGAGAATCCCAAAGGGATTCTCACTTCGATGGCTGAAATTCAGCCGTCTGGCAGTTATGAGCGTTTTTAGAGGTGCCCTGCAGTGGCAAAGCAGCGGAAGGCCTTGAGAGAACTGTAAAAACAGCAAAGCAGGCTCTGGCCGAGGTTGCCGTCGTAAAATACCCTGAAGCCGTAGCATAAAACAGACTATAGTGCCCCCCGGAGGAAGAACATGGAACAGATGTCCCTATTTGACGCCACCCCCGCCGCTTCCCAGCCGTTGGCGGCGCGCCTGCGGCCGGAGTCGCTGGAGGAATTCGTGGGCCAGCAGCACCTGATCGGGCCGGGAAAGGTGCTGCGGCGGCTGATCGAGTCGGATCAGGTGGCCTCGATGATCTTCTGGGGCCCCCCCGGCGTGGGCAAGACCACGCTGGCGCGGATCATCGCCCATCGCACAAAGGCCGCCTTCATCGACTTCTCCGCCGTAACCAGCGGCATCAAGGAGATCCGCGGCGTGATGCAGCAGGCCGATGACAACCGGCGCTTCGGCGAGCGCACCATCGTGTTCGTGGACGAAATCCACCGCTTCAACAAGGCCCAGCAGGACGCCTTTTTGCCCTTTGTGGAGAAGGGCAGCATCATACTGATCGGGGCCACCACCGAAAACCCCTCCTTCGAGGTCAACGCCGCGCTGCTGAGCCGCTGCAAGGTGTTCGTGCTGCACGCGCTGGGGGTGGACGACGTGGTGAAGCTGCTTCGCCACGCCCTGGACGACCCCCGGGGCTTCGGCGGGCAGGACATCGACATGCCCGAAGACATGCTGCGGCGCATCGCGGTGTTTGCCAACGGCGACGCCCGCACGGCCCTGTCCACGCTGGAGATGGCGGTGCTCAACGGCGAGCTGGACGCCGACGGCGGCGTAAGGGTGACCGAAGAGACGCTTTCCCAATGCGTGTCGAAGAAGTCGCTGCTGTACGACAAGAGCGGCGAAGAGCACTACAACCTGATCTCGGCGCTGCACAAATCCATGCGCAATTCCGACCCCGACGCCGCCGTGTATTGGCTGGCGCGGATGCTGGAGGCCGGGGAGGACCCGATCTACATTGCCCGCCGGGTCACCCGCTTCGCCAGCGAGGACGTGGGCCTGGCAGACCCCCGGGCGCTGGAGCAGGCCGTGGCCGCCTTCCAGGCCTGCCGGCTGATCGGCATGCCCGAATGCTCGGTCCACCTGACCCAGGCAGTGGTGTACATGGCCCTGGCCCCCAAGTCCAACGCCATGGAGGTCGCCTATATGACCGCGAAGGCCGATGCCGAAAAGGCGCTGGCCGATCCGGTGCCGCTGCACCTGCGCAACGCCGTGACCGGGCTGATGAAGGACCTGGACTACGGCAAGGGCTACCGCTACGCCCACGACTACGCAGAGAAGCTGACAGACATGCAATGCCTTCCCGACGCCCTGGCGGACAAGCGCTATTATTTGCCCACAAGCCAGGGCGAGGAAGCGGATTTTGCCCAAAAACTGGAGGCCATTCGCGCCTGGAAGGATGATCAGCATTGATTTTTTGTATAAGCCGCCAATTTTTCAAAGCAGGATTTCACGCGATTGGTCTTGCAACTTTACATTGGTTTTGCTATATTGTTACCGGCACCGCGCAGAAGGCGCGGAGCATTGATTTTGAAGAGGAGGATAATATCATGGCTAAGATCAATCAGCAGATGATCCTGCAGTTCAACGGTCGTGAGTTCGATCTGGGCGCCGTCGAGGCGAACGTGAAGAAGAACTGGAAGGAATCCGGCAAGAAGCTGTCCGAGATCGTCGACCTGGACATCTACGTCAAGCCCGAGGAAGCCACCGTTTACTACGTGGTCAATAAGGAGACCGAGGGCAAGATCGACCTGTAATCGGCACGATTGCGCAAGGCGCGGTTCATTGCATAGGCGATGGGCCGTTTTTTTATACTAACCCCCATATGGGCGCCTCTAAAAACCTTGACTGCCCGCCAGGCAGCCTGCGCCTTTTGCAAGTCAAATCTGACTAAAATTCATCTCGTCGGGCGACGCGATAGTTTTTAGAGGTACCCATATCGGGATCGACACAAATATAAGATCCTTCGACTTCGCTGCGCTCCGCTCAGGATGACAGGGGCGCGCTCATGGCGCTACAGCCGCGCCATGCCGTCATTCCGGGCGAAGCAAGGGTTCTTTTCACATATACAGGGCGTCAAAGCGCCGTTTTACCAAACTTTAACTGTAATAATTTGCTTAAAGGTCTTGATTTTTCCATATAGAATGGTTAAACTATCCTCTGCAAGGGTTAGCACTCAGATTTGACGAGTGCTAACAAATCAAAATATAACCATGGAGGTATGAGCATATGAAGATCAAGCCGCTGGGCGACCGCGTGGTCATTAAGAACCTTGAAGCCGAGGAGACCACCAAGGGTGGCATCATCCTGACCAATTCCGCAAAGGAGAAGCCCGTCATGGCCGAAGTGCTGGCCGTTGGCCCGGGTGGGAACGTGGACGGCAAGGAAATCAAAATGAACGTGAAAGAGGGCCAGAAGGTCATCTACTCCAAGTACGCCGGCACCGAAGTCAAGCTGGACGGCGAGGAATACATCATCGTGCGCCAGAGCGACATCCTGGCCGTGGTGGAATAAGGCAACAGGCCATCGCCGCATCGCGGCCGCTTTTCCTGTTCCCTGTTCCCTGTTCACTGTTCCCTCAAACAAACAATTAATCCAGAATCGGAGGATATAACCATGGCAAAGCAGATTAAGTATGGCGAGGACGCCCGCAAGGCGCTGCAGACCGGCATTGACATGCTGGCCGATACCGTAAAGATCACCCTGGGCCCCAAGGGCCGCAACGTGGTGCTGGACAAGAAGTTCGGCGCGCCGCTGATCACCAACGACGGCGTGACCATCGCCAAGGAAATTGAACTGGAAGACCCCTTTGAGAACATGGGCGCCCAGCTGGTGCGCGAGGTCTCCGTGAAGACCAACGACGTGGCCGGCGACGGCACCACCACCGCCACCCTGCTGGCCCAGGCCATCGTGCGCGAGGGCCTGAAGAACGTGGCCGCGGGCGCGAACCCGATGGTGGTGAAGAAGGGCATCGAGATGGCCACCGAGGCGGCTGTGCAGAGCCTGGCCGCCCAGAGCAAGCCCATCGAGAGCCAGCGCGAGATCACCCAGGTGGCCTCCATCTCCTCCGGCGATACCAACATCGGCGAAAGGATCGCCGAGGCCATGGAGAAGGTCGGCAAGGACGGCGTCATCACCGTCGAGGAATCCAAGACCATGGAGACCGACGTGAACATCGTCGAGGGCATGCAGTTTGACCGCGGCTACGCCTCCTCCTACATGTGCACCGACATGGAGAAGATGGAAGCCGTGCTGGACAATCCCTATATCCTGATCACCGACAAGAAGATCTCCAACATCCAGGAGATCATCGGCCTGCTGGAGCAGGTGGTGCAGCAGGGCAAGAAGCTGCTCATCATCGCCGAGGACGTGGAGGGCGAAGCCCTGGCCACCCTGGTGCTGAACAAGCTGCGCGGCACCTTCACCTGTGTGGCCGTCAAGGCCCCCGGCTTCGGCGACCGCCGCAAGGCCATGCTGCAGGATATCGCCATCCTGACCGGCGGCCAGGTCATCACCGAGGAATTGGGTCTGGAGCTGAAGGAAGCCACCATCGACATGCTGGGCTCCGCGCGCCAGGTGAAGATCGACAAGGAAAACACCGTGATCGTGGAAGGCGCCGGTGAGCCCGACGAGATCAAGGCCCGCATCGCCTCCATCCGCAGCCAGATCGAAGTGACCACCAGCGACTATGACCGGGAGAAGCTCCAGGAGCGCCTGGCGAAGCTCAGCGGCGGCGTGGCCGTCATCCGCGTCGGCGCGGCCACCGAGGTCGAAATGAAGGAGCGCAAGATGCGCATCGAGGACGCCCTGGCCGCCACCCGCGCTGCCGTTGAAGAGGGCATCGTTCCCGGCGGCGGCACCGCGCTGCTCAACGCCAGCAAGAACGTGGCCAAGCTGGTCTCTGAGACCACCGGCGACGTGAAGACCGGCGTGCAGATCGTGCTGCGCGCGCTGGAGGAGCCCGTGCGCCAGATCGCCAAGAACGCCGGCGTGGAGGGCAGCCTGATCGTCGAGAAGATCAAGAGCCGCAAGTCCACCACCTTCGGCTATGACGCCGCCAAGGACGAGTACACCGACATGATGGAGCGCGGCATCGCCGATCCCACCAAGGTCACCCGCTCCGCGCTGCAGAACGCCGCTTCCGTGGCCGCGATGGTGCTGACCACCGAATCCCTGGTTACCGACATCCCCGCGCCGGAACCGGCTGCCCCCGCAGGCAACCCCGGCATGGGCGGTATGTATTGATAAAATCCGCCATCACAAGGGCGCGACCCCCGCACAGGGGCCGCGCCCCTGGCTTTATACCCGCAAAAAATGAATAATTCTATTCAAAAATACATTGATATTTATTAAATAATTCTAAAATACTTGATAATTACGAATTAATGTGATACTATGTAGATAAGTATACTATTCACTCTCTCTGCTTTCTCTGCTGATTCGGATAGCCATGCTGATCCGCCTCCGCGCAGCTATTAAGGAAGGGGTCCCATATGAAGTATTTGCCCCAGGACAAACTTGGTTCCGGCCACACCGGCTATCAGCAGCAGGTCAAGGAAGCCAACATCAAGAGCATTTTTGATTTGGTGCGCAGCGGGAAATGCAAATCCCGCGCCGAGATCGTGCGCAATATGAACCTGAGCGCCACCAGCGTATCCGTGCTGGTGGAGGAACTGGCCAACCGCAAGCTGATCGACGAAACCGGACCCGCACAGACGACCCTGCCCGGGCGGCGACCCATCAGCCTCCGGCTGAACAAGAACGCCCATCACCTGGCGGTGTTCTCGGTTAAGCCCGAGGGCGTGCGCTTTGCGTTGTTGAGCCTGGAATGCAAAATCCTCGAGGATCGCTTCTTCCCGCTGGATTGCCACACCCTCAGCGAAGCCACCGCTGGCGATGTCTACACCCAGCTGTTTGACGACATACTGCGCAACCAGTCGAAGCGGTTCAATCCCTCCAAGGCCGTGATGATCGGCGTGTGCTTCCCTGGCATATACATCGAGCGGGACCACCTGTTCCACACCGAGACGGCCCTGGGCTTCCCGCTGACCGAGGAATCCATCCGCCGCTTCCAGCAGCGCGTGGGCCTGTCAGTGTTCCTGTTCAACAGCACCCGCAGCATGGCCTATGCCGAAAAGAAGTACCTGGACGCCGCCAATCCCGACGCGCCGGACGCCCCCGACATCCAGAACCTGATCTTCGTGGAGATCTGCCGGGGCATACGCTGCTCGTTCATCTCCAACGGGGACATCTATCCCGGCCCCTTCAACGTGTCCGGCGAAATCGGCCATTTCACCATCGACTACAAGGGTCGCCCCTGCGCCTGCGGCAACCGCGGGTGCCTGGAGCGCTACGTCAACCTGGACGCCATACTGGAGGACGCCCAACAGGTCGCCCGGGCCGCGGGCATCAAATCCCCCGAGAGCCTGGAAGAACTGGCAGAGCGCTATCCCGATGAGCCCGCCCTGCTGGAATCCATCAGGCAGTCGGCACAGCTGCTGGCCTTCGGGCTGTACAGCGTCATGTGCAGCTCCGGCATGCGGCGCATTGTGCTGGGCGGCGGCATTGAAATCATGGGCGACGGCTTCCTGCGGGAGGTCTACCACGCCCTGTGCAGCCGCACCTCACTGATCCGCCACGTGGACCTCACCTACGCCCAGGCCGGCCCCAACGCCGACATCCTCGGCGTCGCCGAGCACTACCTGGACAAGGTATTCACGATTACGATGTGACAACTGAAACATTGACAATCAACAGCCTGCCGCTTCTCGTGGCAGGCTGTCGATTATATCGGCTTTACTCCCCCACCATCCGCTCGGTATCCCGCAATGAGGCCTCCTCGTCGCGGCGGGGGTCGGGCAAAGATTTTTCGGGGAAACGGCTATGGACGATGTCGCGCACCCGCGACAGCAGCGCGCCGTCCTCCAGCGCCTCCCAGGGGCAGATGAAGGGGTCCAGCTTCGCCGGGTAGAGGATGTGGCCGGGGTTGCCCCGGCGCACCCAGGCCGACACGTCCTCCGCAGAGGCCGACGCCCAGCCCAGGGCCAACAGCACCCGATTGCGGCGCGTATGCTCGTCCCGCATCGCGGCCTTCAGATGGTCCCCCTCTTCCAGCCAGCGGGTATACGCCGCCACGGCTCACGCATGAGTTAACAGGGCATCAAATATATTACAAAAGTGTTACCAAAAGGATTTTTCACCTCAGATGTCGAAGAAGAACATAGAGGTGA
>CADBVG010000095.1:583-7239 GCA_902798105.1 uncultured Eubacteriales bacterium | reverse complement strand
CCAAAAGCCTTCCCCCGGTGGGGAAGGTGGCACGGCGAAGCCGTGACGGATGAGGTCCTCCCCTAAGGAAATACCGCATAATAAGGGTGGTTGGCTGGCGAGTGAATTTTCCGTCAGGCGCGCCTGCAAATTTCGCAGGCTTGCTGGCGGCAAGTCAGGGAATTTGCAGGATGTGCATGGCGGAAATGGCACCGCCAGACATGCCGCCCGTTTGTGCGGTATTTCCCTAAATTGTCAACACACACTGTTCGCCATATCCGGCCAGCAAGCCGTCATGGGTGATCAGCGTCATTTCCTCTGTCTTCGCCTGCGCAATCAAAACCCTGTCAAAGGGATCGTTGTGCGGTGGCTCTCCTTTTTTCCGTTCCAAGCCGCTGACCGCAAGCACATGGCGGTTTTCTATCGCCAGGGGCGTAAAGCCCGCCTTGATGCAGCCGCTAACGAATGTGTTTCCATCCACTGGCATCGCGGTAGGATTCTTGCTGTGTTTGATCACAATTTCCCACACAGAGGCGCTGCTGTAGAAAACTTCATTCTCCGGGTCATTGATCCATGACAGTATAGGCTGGGGCAGCTTCTCTTCCATGCACATCGACCAAAACAGAATATGCGTATCCAGCAGTATTCTCATAGGCTTTCACCCATAAACATTGTCGCGATCTCATCATTCAAATCGTCAAAGTGCTCGTCAAAATCAGCCGGAAGGGCAAAATCGGATTTTCCCGTCCGCTTAAACCCGGCTTCATGGGCATTCGGCATATCGGGGGATTCAGAAATACCGCTCAGCATTTTTAACAAATCCACTACGATTTGCTGGCTTCTTACCGGCAGCTTCTCCATCATCGTCGTTGCCTGTTGCACCAACGTCATAATAACACCTCCGATTTGTTCACCGACTCCCGCCGAACCTGTCGGGGCATACCAGCCCCGTCAAATCCGACGGTTATCCATCATGAATAGAGTATTCAGTTTCAAGCGCCCCGCAGCCGCAAGGCGCAAAAAGGGCGCAGTTATAGCTTCTGCTCTGAACAGCGTATTTCTGTTCCGCATGGCTGTCAAGCCCCTTTGCCCAATTAACCAAATCGTTGTATATATTTATATCATAATACGGATTGTTTTTCAAGGGAATCCCCGATTTTCCCTAAAAAAACACCCCGATCCCTCGGGGTGCCTTTTTCAGCTGAACGCGTCCTTCAGCTTATCGAAGAACGACTTCTTCTTCTCGTACTGGTTGCCGTTGACGGTGGCGTCGAACTGGCGCAGGATGTCCTTTTGCTGGCTGGTCAGCTTCTTGGGAATCTCCACCACGGCGGTGACGTACAGATCGCCCTTGCCGCCGCCGCGCAGGCGGGTGACGCCCTCGCCCCGCAGCCGGAACACCTGGCCGGGCTGGGTGCCCTCGGGGAAGCGGTACTTCACCGGCTTGGTCAGCGTGGGCACGTCCAATTCCGCGCCCAGGGCCGCCTGGGTGAAGGTCAGGGGCATTTCGATGTACAAATCATCGTCCCGCCGCTTGAACAGCTTGTGGGGCCGGACGCTGATCACGATCTGCAAATCGCCGGGCGGGCCTCCGTGCTCGCCCAGGCCGCCCTGGCCGCGAATGGTCAGCACCTGGCCGTTGTCGATGCCCGCGGGCACCTTCACCGTGCGCCGCTTGCTGACGCGCACCTTGCCGCGCCCGTGGCACTTGGCGCAGGGCTCGGTGATGATCTTCCCGGCGCCCTGGCAGCGGGAGCAGGTGCGCACGTTCTGGATGCGCCCGAAGGGGGTGCTCGTGGTCACGCGCTCCTGGCCGGAGCCCTGGCAGGTGGGACAGGTGTCCACCTTGCTGCCCGGCTTCGCGCCGGTGCCCTTGCACTCGGGGCACTCCTCGTCCCGGACCAGGTTGATGTCCTTCTCGCAGCCCATGGCCGCCTCCTCGAAGGAGATGGTCAGGTCGTAGCGCAGGTCGTCGCCCCGCATGGGCCCGTTGGGCCGCCCGCCGCCGAAGCCGCCGCCGCCGAAGCCGCCGCCGGTGAATATGTTGAATATGTCGTCGAACCCGCCGAAGCCCCCGCCGCCGAAGCCGCTGAAATCGCCGTATCCGCCGCCGCCGAAGCCCGCCTGGGGGCCGTCGTGGCCGAACTGGTCGTACTGGGCCCGCTTCTGGGGGTTGGAGAGCACCTGGTAAGCCTCGTTGACCTCCTTGAACTTCTCCTCGGCGGTCTTGTCCCCCGGGTTCACGTCCGGGTGGTACTTCTTCGCCAGCTTGCGGTAGGCGCTCTTGATCGCCGCCTCGTCCGCGCCCTTCTGTACGCCCAGGACCTCGTAGTAATCACGCTTGTTTGCCATAGTTCACATCACCCTTTCGGGGGAGTTCTTTTTTATGAGGAATGAGGAATTGGGAATGAGGAATGAGAAATTAGGAATTAGTAATTAGGAATTAGGAATTAGGAATTAGGAATGGATGTACAAATCCCTGACGGGATTTGTTTGATAGAAATTCATCGGTTTCGGAATGATAACGGTTCCCCGATAAAAGAAATCCGTCAGGATTTCAACCACAATTCCTCATTCCTCATTCCTCATTCCTCATTCACCATTCCTCATTCACAATTCCTCATTCCTCATTCCTCATTCACCACAGACGGGGCAAGGTTCAGAAGCCCCTTGCCCCTTCGATCGCTCACAACCTCTTATTAATTGTTGTTATCCGTAAACTCGCTGTCCACGGTGCCGTCGTCGTTCACGCCGCCGTTCTGGCCGCCCTGGTAGGTGTAGCCGGTGCCCGCGCCGGGGTCGCCGGCGCCGGGGTTGGCCTGCTGGTAGACCTTGGCGAACACGTCCATGGTGGACTTGCTGAAGCTCTCCATGGCGCTCTTGATCTGCTCCACGTCGTTGCTGGCGCGGGTCTGCTTGAAGCTCTCCAGCTCGCTTTCCACCTTGGCCTTGTCGGCGGGATCCAGCTTGTCGCCCATCTCCTTCAGGGTCTTGTCGGTCTGGTAGATCAGCTGGTCGGCCTGGTTGAAGGTCTCGGCCTGCTCCTTGTTCTTCTTGTCCTCGGCGGCGAACTGGGCGGCCTCGTCCACGGCCTTCTTGATCTCCTCCTCGCTCATGTTGCTGGAGGCGGTGATGGCGATGGACTGCTCCTTGCCGGTGCCCAGGTCCTTGGCGGACACGTGCACGATGCCGTTGGCGTCGATGTCAAAGGTGACCTCGATCTGCGGCACGCCGCGGGGCGCGGGGGCGATGCCGGTCAGCTGGAAGCGGCCCAGGGTCTTGTTGTAGGCGGCCATTTCGCGCTCGCCCTGCAGCACGTGCACGTCCACGCTGGTCTGGCCGTCGGCCGCGGTGCTGAACACCTGGGTCTGCTTGACGGGGATGGTGGTGTTGCGCTCGATCAGCCGGGTGAACACGCCGCCCAGGGTCTCGATGCCCAGGGACAGGGGGGTGACGTCCAGCAGCACGATGTCCTTCACGTCGCCGCCCAGCACGCCGCCCTGGATGGCGGCGCCCACGGCCACGCACTCGTCGGGGTTGATGCCCTTGAAGGGCTCCTTGCCGGTGATGCGCTGTACGGCCTCCTGCACCGCGGGGATGCGGGTGCTGCCGCCCACCAGGATCACCTTGTCGATGTCCTTGCTGGTGACGCCGGCGTCGCTCATGGCCTGGGTCATCGGGCCCACGGTCTTTTCCACCAGGTCGGCGGTCAGCTCGTTGAACTTGGCGCGGCTGATGGTCACGTCCAGGTGCTTGGGGCCGGTGGCGTCGGCGGTGATGAAGGGCAGGTTCACGTTGGTGCTCATCATGCCGGACAGCTCGATCTTGGCCTTCTCGGCGGCCTCCTTCAGGCGCTGCAGGGCCATGCGGTCCTGGCGCAGGTCGATGCCGTTCTCGCGCTTGAACTCCTCGGCGATGTAGTCGATCAGCCGCTGGTCGAAGTCGTCGCCGCCCAGGCGGTTGTTGCCGGCGGTGGCCAGCACCTCGAAGATGCCGTCGCCGACCTCCATCAGGCTCACGTCGAAGGTGCCGCCGCCCAGGTCGTACACCAGGATCTTGTGGGCGTCGCCCTTGTCCAGGCCGTAGGCCAGCGCCGCGGCGGTGGGCTCGTTGATGATGCGCTTCACGTCCAGGCCCGCGATGCGGCCGGCGTCCTTGGTGGCCTGGCGCTGGGCGTCGGAGAAGTAAGCGGGCACGGTGATGACGGCCTCGGTCACGGTCTCGCCGATGTAGCTCTCGGCGTCCGCCTTCAGCTTCTGCAGGATCATGGCGCTGATCTCCGGCGGGGTGTAGTTGTGGCCGTCGATGGAAACCTTGCGGTCGGTGCCCATGTCGCGCTTGATGGAAATGACGGTGCGGTCGGGGTTGGTGACGGCCTGGCGCTTGGCCACCTGGCCCACCAGGCGCTCGCCGTTCTTGGAGAAGGCGACGACGGACGGGGTGGTGCGGGCGCCCTCGGCGTTCGCGATGACGACGGGCTCGCCGCCCTCCATGACGGCGACGCAGCTGTTGGTAGTACCCAAATCAATACCGATAATCTTGCTCATTTTTGTTACCTCCTATTTCATCGAAGATGTTCGTTGTTGGCATATCTTAAACTCATTTAATGAGGAATTAGGAATGAGGAATTAGGAATTCTGGTGAAATCCCTCACGGGATTTTTGATTGGAAATCGGAGCGGAAACTCGACGGCCCCGGCCATCTTCATTCCTCATTCCTAATTCCTAATTGTCGAAGCGTTTACTCTTCCACCGCCACCTTTACCATGGCGTACCTTATGATCTTGTCCTTGACCTTGTACCCCTTCTGGAAAACTTCCAGCACCTTGCCGGGCTCCTCGCCCACCTCGCGCATGACGGCGTTGTGCTTCTCGGGGTCGAACGCCTCGCCCAGGGCGGGGACCTCCTCGAACCCGAAGCGCTTCAGGCTCTCCATCAGGGTGTTCAGGGTCATCTTCACGCCGTCGGCCAGCGCCTTCGCGGCTTCATCCTCGGCCTTTTCTGCCGCGTCGATGGCGCGCTCCAGGTTGTCGATGGCGGGCAGCATGGCCGCGATGGCCTCCCGCACGCCGTCGTCATAGCCGTCGGAGCGGGCGGTCTGGTTGCGGCGCTTGAAGTTCTGGAAATCGGCCTGGGCCCGCAGCAGGGAATCCTTGAATTCGTCCCGCTGCTTCACGGCCAGCTCCAGCGCGGCCTGCCACTCCTCGGCGGTGGCCACGTGCTCGTCCTGGGCCTCGGGGGCCTCGGAAACCTCGCCCTCCATAGCCTCGGCCTCGTTGATCTCCGGCTCCGTGGCCGGCTTGGTCTTGTCCTTCTTCTTCATCGTCAAATCCTCACTGTTGTTTATATTCGGGGAAGCCCCCTCTACTTATACTCGCTCAACACGTCGCTCAGCGCCCGCCCCATGAAATCCAGCACCGATATCACCCGGTTGTAATTCATGCGCGTGGGCCCGATGATGCCCAGCGTGCCGGTGGAGTGGTCCCCCACCCGGTAGCTGGCGGTGACGATGGAGCAGTCGTTCAGCTCGGGCACCTGGTTTTCCGGCCCGATGCGGATGCTGACCTCCATGCTGCCCTCCCGGCCCATGAGCTGCCGCAGCGTGTCCTTCGATTCCAGCACGGAAAGGAAGCTGCGGGCCTTGTTCACGTCGCTGTACTCGGGGTATTCCAGCAGGTTCGCGCTGCCGCCGACGATCACGTCCGAGGCGTCGCCCCCCTGCTCCAGCCGCTTTTCGATCACCTGCAGGGCCTCGCCCAGCAGCTTGCGGTTCTGCTCGGCGTTCTTCAGCAGGTCGGCGAAGGCCTGCCGCACACCCGCCAGCGGCTGGTCGGCCAGGCGCTGGGTCAGTATGCGGGATATGCCGTACAGGTCGTCGGCGTCCAGCCCCTCGGGCACCCGGATCACCGCGTCCTTCACGATCCCGGCGGTGGTGACGATGATCATCAGCGCCGTGCGCTCCGCCACCGGCACCAGCTGCACGTGCTTGATGCGCAGCGTGCCCAGCTTCGGGGCCACGATCACCGATGTGTACTTCGTCGCGTCGGAAAGCACGTTCGCCGCGCTGCGAATCACGCCCTCCACCTGCTTCGACCGGGACATCAGGTGCTCGTGCATCCGCTCCCGCTCGTCGCTGGTCAGCTTGCAGGTCTTCATCAGGTGGTCCACGTACAGGCGGTATGCTTTATAGGAAGGCACCCGCCCCGCCGAGGTGTGGGGCTGGGCCAGATACCCCAGCTCCTCCAGGTCGCTCATCTCGTTGCGTATGGTCGCCGGTGAAAACCCGACGCCGGACTTGCGGGAGATCGTGCGGGAGCCCACCGGCATCGCCGTCATGATGTAGTCGTCGATGATGGCCTGCAGTATCCGATACTTGCGCTCGTCCAACTGCACTGTGTTCTCCCCCTTTCTCACTTTCTCCGGCCTGTTAGCACTCAACGCCATCGAGTGCTAACGGCTGAACATAATATACAACCCCCCGCAGGTTTTGTCAATAGGTTTTGGATTTCAAACGGCGTAAATGTTTGGTTAATAAGGAAGAGCCGCTGCAAATTCTGATTTGTCGAGCTGTTGCGGCAGCCAAAAGCCTTCCCCCGGTGGGGAAGGTGGCACGGCGAAGCCGTGACGGATGAGGTCCTCCCCTAAGGAAATACCGCATAATAAGGGTGGTTGGCTGGC
>CADBVG010000095.1:0-504 GCA_902798105.1 uncultured Eubacteriales bacterium | reverse complement strand
AGCGTCGAAGACCTCATCCGTCTTTGACGAAACAATGCAAGCATTTTTCGTCAAATCCACCTTCCCCACCGGGGGAAGGCCACTTTTGGGGCCTTCGTCCTCTCCCCGCCAAATCAGAATTTGCAAGCGACTGAACAGTTGCCATTGGCCTTATACCGCTCCGCCATAACCGAACAATTGCGATAAAAGTACAACAGCCTCCCGCCCGCCGGTAAACGGCGGGGGGAGGCTTTCGGTTTCAGGCTTTCGCCCTGTCGGGGTTATTCCACGGACACTTCCAGACGCGCAGTTTCCAAAAGCCTTCCCCCGGTGGGGCAATGTCATCAACTTAAGAGGAAAGGGAAGGAGGCAACAAAGAAATAACAAATAAACAAACTGACAACACTTGACAAAACTGTGCAAATCGAGAAACGAGGCCGCATCATCTGAGAGGCGGTGCACGGGATGTCAAAGCGTAGAAAAATGCTGGTCGTTGTGGTAGAATACCTTATCGTACTGATTGAA
>CADBVG010000094.1 GCA_902798105.1 uncultured Eubacteriales bacterium | reverse complement strand
CTCTTGATAATCCTATTGTACTACTCTTACTGTCCAAAAGAACTCCCTCGACCGACTTATCACCCTATTTCCTGACTAACACCATCAGAATTTATCTATAATACCCCTCAACGCCCCGATGTACTCCGGTCCGGTGCCGCAGCAGCCGCCGATGATGCCCGCCCCGGCCTGCACCAGCTTGGCCATCGACGCGGCGAACTGGTCCGGCTTCATGCTGTAATGGGCCTGTCCTCTTTCATCCATCACAGGCATACCGGCGTTGGGCTTGGCGACGATGGGCACGGTGGCCACGGCCTTCATGGACGCCACCACAGCCTCCAGCTGGTCCGGACCCACCGAGCAGTTCAAGCCCACGGCATTCGCGCCCAGGGCCTGCAGGGTCTCCACCGCCTCCACCACGTTGCCGCCGAACAGCAGGTGGCCGTCGGCCTCGATGGTCAGCGTACAAATGATGGGCAGGTCGCACACCGACCGGGCTGCTTCCACAAAGCAGGCGCATTCGTCGATGGTCAGCATGGTCTCCGCCACCAGCAGGTCCGGTCCCGCGCTGACCATGGCCTCCACCTGCTCCCGGTAGATGTCCAGCAGGTTTTGGTAGCTCATCGGTCCGACGGGCTCCAGGGGCTTGCCGGTGGTGGTAAAGTCCCCCGCCACCAGGGCGCGGCCATCGGCGGCTTGCTTCGCCAGCTTCACCAGCCCCGCGTTCACCTCCGCCAGCCGGTCAGCAACGCCGTGCATCTCCAGGCCGACGCGATTGGCGGAGAAAGTGGGCGCGTAGATGATGTCGCTGCCTGCGTCCACATAGGCCCGTTGCAGCGCCACGATCACCTCCGGGTGCTCCCAGGCCCACAGCTCGGTGCTCACCCCCACCGGCATACCCTTCGCCCGCAGCTGGGAGCCCGTCGCCCCGTCCAGCAGGACGACACCCCTTTTGCACAGCGTGTTGAATGCTTCACAAGTCATCATGTGACCTCCTTTACACATTCTGATTGATCGGGCAACTGCTCAATAAACCAGAATTCACAACATCCCCAGCACCCTCTGATAGAGCGGGGCATCCAGCAGGGCAACCACCTTTGTGCCGGTGTCCGTGTACTCTTCGGAGAGCACCTGACCTTTGGCGTGGATCAGGGACAGCACATTTCCCTTGTCGTAGGGAATCAGCAGCTCGGCCCTGTGGCGCATGGCGGCGATGCGGCGGGAAATCTCGGCCTTCAGCGCCTCCAGGCCCTTGCCCTGCTTCGCGGAGATCAGTATGGCGTCGGCGGGTTCGATCACGCCGGTGACGTTCACCCTGTCGGCCTTGTTCAGCGCCTCGAGGATGGGCTTGTCCCCGGCCCCGAGGTCGCGGAGCACCTCGAATACGGTGGCCCGCTGGCTGGCATACTCCGGGCTGGAAAAGTCCGACACCACCACCAGCAGGTCGGCGTAGAGCGCCTCCTCCAGCGTGGAACGGAACGCCTGCACCAGCTGGTGGGGCAGCTTGCGGATGAAGCCGACGGTGTCCACGACCAGGCAGCGGCGGTTTTCCGGCAGCTCCACCTGGCGCATTACCGGGTCCAGCGTGGCGAACAGCTTGTCCTCCACGAGAACATCGGCCCCGCTCAATGCGTTGAGCAGCGTGGATTTTCCGGCATTGGTATAGCCCACAAGCGCCACCGTGGTCTGACCGGTCTTTTCCCGGCGGGCCCTTCTCAAATCCCGCTGCTTCTTGATCTCCTTTAATTGGGCCTCCAGGTCGTCGATGCGCCTGCGGATGCGACGGCGGTCCACCTCCAGCCGGGTCTCGCCGGGACCGCGGGTGCCGATGCCGCCGCCCAGGCGGCTGAGCACCGTGCCCATACCCATAAGCCGCGGCAGGCGGTACTTCATCTGAGCCAACTCCACCTGCAATTTGCCTTCGGCGGACTGGGCCCGCTGGGCAAAAATATCCAGGATCAGCGCGGTGCGGTCGATCACCCGCACGCCGAGTATGTTTTCAAGGTTCTTCTGCTGGGCCCCGGTCAGCTCGTCGTCGAGGATTGCCAGGTCGATCTCCATCGCCTGGCACACCAGCGCCAGCTCCTCGGCCTTGCCGCTGCCGATGTAGGTGGCGCTGTCGGGCTTCTGCCGGTTCTGAATAACCCGGGTGATGACCATGGCCCCGGCGGTCTCGGCCAGTGAGGCCAGCTCGTCCAAGGATTCCTCGGAATCGGTGGAGATCAGCATGGCCTTCTCAGCCTCCTCCACGATGCCGCCCTTCTCGATGGCCTGCTTCACCCGGCCCTCGGCCAACTCGATCTCCTTCAGCCACAGCTGCTGGGGTATGCGGCCGGGCTTGACCGGGCCCTTGACCACGATGGAGAAGTTGTCGTACTCCATCTCCCCCAAAAACGCCGCGCTGATGCCGGTGCAGCGGCCCTCCCCCACGCCCACGGCGCACATGCTGTCGAAGCGCAGCAGCCGCAGGGCCTGCAGGTCCACGTCGGACAGCCGCGCTTCCCCGCCAGGATGGGTGTGGATGCAGCGGAAGCCGGACAGCCGGTCCAGGTTGCGCCGCAGGTGCAGCTCCGGCAGGGCGATGGAGCCGATACTACCGATGGCGATCTCCAGCACCGTGCCGTCCCGCCCCAGGTAGACCAGCATCTCCCGGTTCAACAGGTCGGTATAGCGCACCAATATGTTGAGCAGCCGGTCCGGCAGGAAGTCCGTCCGGCCAAACTCAGCGTCGTACAGCTTTTCCAGCTCGTTCAGCGTGCTCTCGCGGATGCCGGTCAGGTTGCCATGAATCATGGAATGCCCTCCTGTTGAATTGCGTTATTGATATGCAGTCGTTATTTCGGGGATAGCTCTGTGGCGGCGCAAGCGCCGCCGATACATGTGGCACAGGGCTATCGGAAGTGTTTCCAGGCCAACAAACCCACGGGCAGGAAGTAGATACACCAGATCACCAGGGCAATCACCCCGCCGCGACTGTTCCCGCCGTCCGCCATGCCCCGGAACATGCCCGTCATCGGCAGTATAAAGCAGCTGATGAAGAAGACACCGTGCAGCAGCATCAGCCGCTTCAGCCACAGGTCCGCCCGTTTTTCCGCCCGCATGGACAGGCCGAGAAAGAATGTCGAAAGCGTCATCATGCTGTAGCCCAGCAGGTCGTAGTTGAAGAGCAGCCCTCCACGCTTGAAATCCAGGACGCGCAAGGCCTCGTCGCCCAAGCCGTCCAGGCGCACGCTGGTATTCTGGGCGAAGTACACCAGCAATATCAGCGTGGCATAGATGACTGAAAACACCAGGCCGACGTTCGCGGCGACCTTCCCGTCTTCATCCGCCTCGCGGTGCAGTCCCGCCGCCATCATGATATAGCCCAGCGGCAGGAGCGTACAGACAAAATACGAGCCGAAGCTGAAATCGGCGACGAGAAATACCGCGAACAGGAACACCGTCGCGCTGACAATCGCCGCCCCGATCCGGGGAATCAGTCGGTTCACAGGCGTCGCCTCCATTATTCTTTTTCAGACGCGCCATCCCCACATGAAGGATGGCGCGTAAACAATATACTATGAAATTCAAAGAATGTCAACGAAAGAATCAGACGTACTTGATGTCCTCGTCATCCTCCTCGGTCCTCGGCTTTTCACCCTTTGCCAGGCGCTCGCGGTAGTCCTGGATGGCGGCGTGCAGGGCCTCCTCGGCCAGCACGGAACAGTGCACCTTCACGGGCGGCAGCCCGCCCAGGGCCTCCATGACCATCTTGTTGGTCACCTTCTCCGCCTCCTCCAGCGTCATGCCCTTGACGATCTCGGTGGCCTTGCTGGACGTGGCGATGGCCGCGCCGCAGCCGAAGGTTTTGAACTTCACGTCGGTGATCACGTCGTTTTCAACCTTGATATAGATGCGCATGATGTCGCCGCACTTGGCGTTGCCCACGGTGCCCACGCCGCTGGCGTCGTCCATATCGCCCATATTGCGGGGGTTCATAAAGTGGTCCATGACCTGCTCGGTGTATTCCATAATCTGCCTCCTGTAATACAGTCAATGTCTTTAATCGTCGGTCCCCACGGTCTCCACGCCCTTCAGGAAGTCCTCGTACAGCGGGGACATGTCCCGCAGGCGCTTGACGATCTCCACCAGGCTGTCCACCACGTAGTCGGCCTCCTCCAAAGTGTTTTCCTCGCACAGGCTCAGCCGAACAGAGCCGTTGGCATGCTCATGGGAGACGCCGATGGCCAACAGCACATGACTGGGATCCAGCGAACCGGAGGTGCAGGCGGAGCCGGAGCTCGCCGCGATGCCCTTGAAGTCCAGGTGGAGCAGTATGCTCTCGCTCTCCACGAAGTAGAAGGACACGTTGATATTGCCGCACATGCGCCTGGTCGGGTGGCCATTCAGCTGTACGTGGGGGATCTCCTTCATGATCCGATCGATGATATGGTCCCGGATCGCGGCCATCTTCGCCGCGCGGCCCTCCACATCCTCGGTGGCCAGTTCTATAGCCTTGCCGATGCCCACGATGCCCGCCAAATTCTCGGTGCCGGGGCGCTGGCCCCGCTCCTGGGCGCCGCCCTGCATCAGCCGCTGGAGACGCACGCCCTGGCGCACGTACAGCGCGCCGATGCCCTTGGGGGCATGGAACTTGTGGCCGGACATGGACAGCATGTCGATGCCCTGGGCCTTCACGTCGATGGGTACATGGCCGATGGCCTGCACCGCGTCGGTGTGGAACAACACGCCGTGGGCCTTCGCTGCCGCCGCCAGCTCGGTTATGGGCTCGATGGTGCCCACCTCGTTGTTGGCGTACATGATGCTCACCAGCACCGTATCCGGGCGGATAGCCGCCTCCAACTGCTCCGGGGTGATCAGCCCGTCGTGATCCACGGGCAGGTAGGTGACCTCGAAGCCCTCCTTCTCCAGCTGCTTGCAGGTGTGCAGTATGGCGTGATGCTCGAAGTTGGTGGTAATAATGTGCTTGCCTTTCTTTATATTCGCGTAGGCAGCGCCCCGCAGCGCCCAGTTGTCGGCCTCGGTGCCGCAGCCGGTGAAGTAGATCTCCCGGGGCTCAGCGCCTATAGCCTTTGCCACCTGGGCCCGGGCAGCCTCCACGGCCTTGCGGGCTTCCCTGCCAAATCCATGTACTGACGATGGGTTGCCATAAATCTCACAGAAATAGGGCTGCATCGCCGCCATGACCGGCTCGGTCACACGGGTCGTTGCGCCGTTGTCCATGTACACTCTCATGTTTTTGTATCCTCCTGCGCAATTATGCGCCTGTAATCCTCCACCATATCCTGCAGGGTAATGCCGTCCACGATGGCGGTCATGCCGTCCCGCAACTTTTGCCACACGATCCGCGACGGGCAGGCGCAGGCCTTGTCGCAGCAATCCTCGCCGTCCAGGCATTCCACCAGGCTGAGGCTGCCTTCCAACGCCCGCAACACGTCCCCTACGGTGATCTCGCTTGCAGGCCGCGCCAGCATATAGCCGCCCTGTGCCCCTCGGGTGCTGGTCACCAGTCCCGCCTTTTTCAGACCCGCGATCAGCTGTTCCAGGTAGGCCTCTGGCATGCCGCCCCGCTCTGCGATGGCCTTGATGGACTGGGGACCGTTATCCACATTTTGCGCGAGGTCGTACATCGTGTGGATGCCATATCGCCCCCGGGTCGACAGCTTCATGGCGCACCTCCAGGTTCTACGGTTTAATTCCGAGTTATTCACTCGGGTTAGCATATGTATTCTATCATTATTTGACTGGGCCGTCAATCAATTCCGACGTATTTTATTGGAATTTAATACTGAAAGGGACCGCGCCCTTCGCGCGGTCCCTGCCTATTAAACCGATTCCAGTATATACCAGATCTTGTCAATAGTGTTGACCTTGTCCTGCTGGGTCTTGCCTGCAATGATGGATTCTGCCAGCGGTATGGCGCGACCACCGGTGCGGTTGATTGTGTCGGCGCAATAAAAAGTATCGCTGTCCTCATCATAGCCGAAGAGCCATATGGCGTGGGGTGCGCCGGTATCGTAGATTACAACGCCCTCCTTGTGGTATTGCAGCACGTTGATCAGATAGGCCTTTTTGTCCCGACAATTGCGGATGTCGTCGTTGCAGGTCACCGAAACCTGCCCGATGGTGAAATTGTGGCTGAGTCCGTACTGCTTCGTCCATGCGTAGTGGCCAACGGCGGACTCCGTCACCTGCAGGTATGGGCTGCCGCGTTGACAGGAATAGTTGCGCAGCATCATCGTACAGGCGATCAGTGTGCAGGTATGGGCGATGGTCTGGGTCATGTACACATCCTCTGCTGGATGGGACCCAAAGTACAATCCCTCTGCCCCAGCTACAGTGCCCACAGACAAAAGGACCAACGCGCAGCACAGCGCCAGCAATCTATTCCACGTCTTCATCGCGCCACCTCCAAAAATGCTGTACTAACCAAGCATATATGAAGACGAAGTCAATTGCAAAGACATTGCCGCAAACAAAAATCGGAAACAATCGGGCAAGATATGACGAAAATAGATTCGTCATATCTTATGGACAGACCTGCGACAAACCCATGGATTGTTGTGACAATATTACCAATTCTGTAATATTTTGCTTCATTACGGACAAAAAGAGAGTCATTCAAAATGAATGACTCTCGATGAGATCCGGCGACGACCTACCCTACCGGGCCGTTTCCAGCCAAGTACTATCAGCGTGCTGAGGC
>CADBVG010000093.1 GCA_902798105.1 uncultured Eubacteriales bacterium | reverse complement strand
TTCGTGATGGCCCCGGTGATCTTCGATATCGCGAAATCGACGTGCTTGCCGTCCCGCTTGACTACATTGTACATGTAAAAATCCCCCTTGGCGGATATGGTATGCAGGTTCCGCCGTTCGGTCTTTGCCCGAACGGAACACTCCTACCCTACCACAATCCAAGGGGGTTGTCAAGGGTTGACAACGCAATATATTGTGTCTCATCTTTATCAAAAACGTCATATATTGTGTTTTCAGACTCCGGTCGATTTCCCAATTCCCGCGTGGGACCGCGGTTTGCGAGGTCCCGCTTGCGCTCGTGCCATTACAAAAGTGTGACAAGCATCAAATTGGGGCGACAATATGTCATTTTGCTAATTTTTGGGTTCAGTCCGCGCCCCTCAGCTCGCTTTCGGGCACGTAGCGCCGCATGATTGCGAGCCATGCCAGCATCTTTTCCTTCGATGGGGCGTGCAGGCCGCCGAAGGGCACAGTGTCCCGGTCGGTGAAGGGCTGCATGAACCAGCGCCGCGCCCCGGCGATCCATTGGCCGATAGCCTCGAAGTCGGCAGCTTCATGCAATTCATCCACCACCGTGGTGCGGAATTCGTAATCCACATCCCCGGCCATCAGCAGTTCCGCACTGCGGCGGATGGGCACAAGGTCCAGCGCCTCGAGCCCCGCGGTCCAGGCGTACTTATTCGGGCTGTTCTTGATGTCCATGGCCACATAGTCCGCCAAGCCCTCCCCCAGAATCGCCGCCAGGCGGTCCGGATGCGCGCCGTTGGCATCCAGCTTTACTGCAAATCCCAGCCCCTTCATATGCCGCATCAGCTCCGGCAGACCGGGGTGCAGGCAGGGCTCGCCCCCGGTGATGGCCACGCCATCCAGCAGGCCCCGGCGCTTTTGAAGGAAGGCGATTAGCTCTTCCTCATTCATGACGGGCTTCGCGGTGCCATCCGCCAGTTCAAAATTGTGGCAGAAGGGGCAGCGAAAGTCGCACCCGCCCAGGAACACCGTGCAGGCCACCCGCCCAGGAAAGTCCAGCAGGGTCATCTTTTGCAGGCCGTGTATCAGCATGGCGTCATTCCTCCATACATCTGGTCAGATAAATTCTGATTTATCAGGTGTCAGCCCGATTAATCAGAATTCGCTTTGCCCCTTGGCAGCTCCTTGCGGCGGTACAGCTTGCGCTCCAGCGACCAGATGCGCTCGGTGAAGCCGCCGGGCTGGGCGTTTTGCAGCTCCCGGTTCATCTCGAAGATTCGGGCGTCCAGCAGGTCCAGCACATGCAGCACCTCGGCCTCGGGGAACATGGGCGGCTTGGGGCTGCCGTATTCGGGCAGGTCGTGGTGGGAGAGGATCATATGCTCCAGCATCATCAGCAGCTCGTGCCGCACGTTCAGCTCCCGCCCGCAGCGGTCCAGCTCCGACACTCCCTGCACCAGGTGGCCGATCAGCATCCCCTCGGCGGTGTAGTCCGAGACCAGGCCGATGGCGTCGGCCTGCATCTCGGTGATCTTGCACAGGTCGTGCAGGATCACGCCCGCGGCCAACAGCTCCCCGTCCAGGGTAGGATAGATTTCGCAGATAGCCCCCGCGGCACGGAGCATGGTGCTGGTGTGGTGCAGCAGGCCCGAACGCTCGGCGTGGTGCAGCTTCGATGCCGCCGGGTAGTAATTCAGCTTGTCGCCACACTCCTCCAGGCGTTTGAGCACCAGCGCCTTCAGCTCGTCATCGGCGAAGGCGTCCACCCGACCCTTTATGTAATCCAGCATCTCATCCGGCGGCAGCGGCGCGCAGGGCGTCAAGGCGTCCATGTCGTAGTCGTCCGCGTCGGTGGCCAGGCGCAGCTTGTCCACCCGCAGCTGGGGCCGCCCGTTGTACTCCAGCATCATGCCCCGCAAGCGGATCACATGCACCGGCGGAGGCGGCGGCGTGGCGCCATCCCACATCTTGGCGTTCACCTCGCCGGAGATGTCGCACAGCGTCATGTCCAGGTACTTGCCCCCGTTGGAGCTGGTTCGCTGGGTGGCTGAACGCACCATCAAATAGCCGTCAAAAACCTGTCCCTTGATCATCGTCGCCAGCTGCGGCTGCGGCTTCATCGGTCATTCCCCCTCGACAATTCAGAAATATATTATTTAGTATCAGGCGCGTTTCCCCGGGAATTAGCTTATCGCTCCAGGAACGGCCTTGCCACCTTTCGGTTGAACACCTCGATCAGCGGTCCCATGAAAAAGGCCGTGATGATCGTGCCAATGTTGACCTCCGCGCTGATTCGGCCCATGGAATAGCCCGCGATCAGGCACAGCGCGATGCCGAGCACCACGCACACCAGGTCGGTGATCACCCGGCAGGCGAAGAACGGGATCCTCTTCTGCCGCTGGGACCATATCAGCGCCACGGCATCATAGGTGGAAACGCCCAGATCGGCTGTAAAATAGAACGCCGACGCCAGGCACATGATGACGATCGCGGCGATCAGCAGCGCGAACCGGGCCGGAAGGGATGGATCGGGCATCAGCTTTGCGACGCAGCCCTGGGAAAACTGGGCGATGTAGCCCAGCAGGAAGAGATTGATCAGCGTCGCCAGGCCGATCTTGCTGCGGTCCAACGCCAGCGCGAACAACAACAGCAGCAGATTCGCCACCACGTACAGCGTGCCGAAGTTCAGTGGCACCACCGCGTCCAGCCCGCTCATCAGCGTTTGAAACGGATCGACGCCCAGGGCCGCGTGCTTGAACATGCCCACGCTGATCCCACAGATGACGACGCCAAGGGCACTCATCAGTATGCGCTTTGCGAAATGGTCCGGTCGTTTCATGCTCACACCCCAATCCTGATATGAAAGCGTTCACCTACTCAGTATAGCACAATCCCCCGCTCCTGGGAAGCCCCGCATTTCCAGATTTCCCTTGCGCAACAAACCAATCTGATTTATAATAGGGTATAATATCATCGACGGAGGCAGATATGCCCGACACGAAATTCAGCTGGCGCGGCCTGCGGGAGCACCTGCGCAAATACCTGTGGTTCTACCTGCTGGGCATCGTCCTGGGGCTGGTAGGAGCGGAGTTGCTGTGGACCATGACCCGGCCCCGCATTCCCACCAACGCCAGCGTAAACATCTACATGGCGGCGCCCTTTTCCGACGCCGAACCCCTCCAGGCCTTCGCCCCGGACATACTGGCCCGGGTCCAGGCCGACGATCCCTCTGTCCGACAGGTGTATTTTGAAAGCCTGATGTACAATGAACAGGTCTACACCAGCAACATGCTGCTGCTGACCCGGCTTTCCGTAGGCGAGTGCGACGCTTTCCTGGCCAGCCAGGAGGCCATGGACGCCCTGGTGGCCTCGGAAACGCTGGTGCCGCTGGACGACGCCCTGGCCGCGGGCTGGATGGGCGCCTATGGCCTGGAGCCCTACGTGGTCACCACCGAGGACGGGGACACCGGCAAAACCGCCACCTGGACCGCCGGCCTGCGCCTGGACAGCGTGGACGCGCTGGCAAAAATGCAGGCCTTTGACAACGAGGGGGCGTTCCTTTGCGTCACGAGCAACGGCGGCAACACCCAAGCCGCCATGAAGGCCCTGGAATACTTGATGAGCGACCTTATGGAGGCAGGCCATGCTGGAACAGAAGCTGCGTAACCGCCAGCCCACCGCCCTGCAGGGGGTCGGGCTGATCCTGCTGATCGCCCTGGCCACAATCGCCGGTTCGGCGTTCTTCACACTGATGCAGCGGCGCATCGGCGTCCTGGCCTCGGCGCTGTTCATACTCTACGGCTGCGCCATCGCCTGGTTCCTGCTGGACTGGTACGCGCTGAGCTTCATCTACACCGCCACCGACGACGTGCTGCGCATCTGCCGCGCCTATGGCAAGCGCGAGCGCTTCGCCGCCGACATCTGGCTGAACCGGGTGGTAGCCTGGGGCACGCCCGAAGACATGAAGCAGCGTTACCCCCAGGCAAAGGCGCTGCGGGCCACCCGGGCCCAGTGCTCCTACCAACCACTGGCGCTGGTCTACAAGGACAGCGCCAGCCTGGCCGTGGCCGTCATCCAGCCCGACGACGCCATGCGCGCACACCTGCTGGGGGCCATACGCAAGGCGACGGGAAAATAGGGCGGCATGAAACAGCCTGCGCAAAAACGATATTGCGCAGGCCGCTTATTATACTCCGGCTACACCCCGCAAATCCCGTCGATCTGCGTCAGTTCTTCTTCCGTGAAACCGCAATTCTGTACAGCCTTCACGTTGTCCAGGATCTGTTCGGGCCGCGACGCGCCGATCAGCACCGAGCATACATCCCCGTCCTTCAATATCCAGGCAAGCGCCATCTCCGCCAGGGTCTGGCCCCGCTCCCGGGCGATGTCGTTCAGGGCGCGAATCTGCCGGAGACGCTCTTCGGTCAGGTTTTCGGCCTTCAGGAAGCGCCCGTCCCGGCCGATGCGGCTATCCGCGGGGATGCCGTCCAGGTAGCGGTCGGTCAGCAGCCCCTGGGCCAGCGGGCTGAAGGCGATGATGCCCATGCCATTCTCCCGGCACCAGGCCTTCACGCCGTCCTGCTCGATGGTACGGTCGAATATGGAATAGCGGCGCTGGTTCACGATCAGCGGACATCGCAGCTCCTTCATGATCGCCACCGCCCGGGCGGTGTGCTCCCGGTCGTAGTTGGATATGGCCGCGTACAGCGCCCGGCCGCTCTTGACGATGAAGTTCAGCGCTTCCATGGTCTCCTCCAGCGGCGTCTCGGGGTCCATGCGATGGTGGTAAAAGATGTCCACATAGTCCAGTCCCAGCCGCTTCAGGCTCTGGTCGCAGCTGGCCACCAGGTATTTCTTGCTGCCCCAGTTGCCGTAGGGGCCGTCCCACATGTCATAGCCCGCTTTCGACGCAATCACCAGCTCGTCCCGATAGGGCTTGAAATCCTCCCGGAGGATGCGGCCGGCGTTGGTCTCGGCACTGCCGTAGACGGGGCCGTAGTTGTTGGCCAGGTCGAACTGGGTGATGCCGTGGTCGAAGGCCGTGCGGCACATGGCCTTCATGTTGTCATAGTTTCCGTTGGAGCCGAAATTGTGCCAAAAGCCCAGCGAGACCGCCGGGAATTTCAGTCCGCTCCGGCCCACGCGGTTGTAGGCCATAGTGCCGTACCGGCTGCCGTCGGCCCGGTACACGTTTGCGATATCCGCCATGGATGCGTCCTCCCCGTGATGTAATTCGATATTGCTACAGCAGCAGCGCCGCGGCGTCCGCGATGATCTGGGCGTGGTCGAAGGCCAATCTCTGGCCCTCGGGCAGCGTCACGGACGCGGGCCCGTCCTTCGGCAGGATCACGTCGAACCAGCCGGCCTCCGCCGCGTCATCCGCCGCCACGGCGTCCAGCTGTCCCTCCACCCGGGTGCCATAGGCCGCGGACACGGTCCAGCCCCTGGGATCGCGACCCGGCGCGCTGTACACCCCAACCAGCCGCAGGGGCAAACCTGTCAGGCACGTCTCCTCCTGAAGCTCCCGGGCCGCGGTGGCTTCGATGGTCTCCCCCTGGTCGGCGAACCCCCCGGGCAGCGCCCAGCAGCCCAGGTACGGGTGCCCGCCCCGGCGGATCAGCAGCAGCTTCCAGCCCTCGCCGGATTTCGCAAAGATGCAGATATCCGCGGTCAGCGCCGGCTTGGGGTAGTTCTTCTTGCGATAGGCCTCGATGGCCTCCGCCTCGGTCAGGCCCTTCTTGTCTCGTAGTTCGGTCATGTCTGTTCTTCTCCTTTGGATTTCTCCTGCGTCAGCACCCCGCTGAACCGAGGCACATTGAACCGCCTTGTAAACAGGTCGCACTTGCACATGAAAATATAGAATATGTTCCGCTCGCAGCCGGAGAGGCCCTCGTAGTTCGCCTGTCCCTTTGCAATAATCATGTCCGTGGCGTCCACCTCGGAAAGGGCTTCGGTGGAAATGCGGGTCAGCACCGCGCCGGGCAGGTCGCAGCCGCTGCCGATCACCGCATGGGCCACCTCATTCATGTTGACCTGTGCGGCGTCCTCGACGGTGGCGTCGTTTACCACGGGCGCGCCCCGCACGATCACGGCCACACGCAGATTCGGGTTCATCCTGCGAAGGGTTCTGAGCAGCACCTTGTCGGTGACGATCTCGCCGCAGTTGTCGGTGAACAGCGCCAGCCGCCTTGCCCGCAGCGCCTCACCCCGCAGGGCCTCCAGCGTAGCCGGGTCCACGTCCATGTCGTCCACCGCCTCCAGGCGGCGGCGCAGCTCAGCCTCGTCCACGTCCCCCAGGGCGGCAAAATCGATATAGTTGCCCACCATGGCGTACTGCACCGCCCGGACCAGCGGGTCCGGCGCGACGTCCACATCCGACTGCATCACCGGCTCCAGTTCGAGCATCAGGGCGTTGAAGCGATGCTTCACATCAGTATAATCCCGCTCCGGACCGAAGATGTCCCGGTAGATGGCGCTGACTTCGGCGTTCACCTCCGGTGAGCTGTACGCCCGCCCGTTCTCGATGGCTAAGCGGACGCGGCGCTGGTATTCCGCCACCTGCTCCGGCGCGGCGCCTGCCGGAAAGCTGTTCAGCTTCTTTCGCAACAGGCAGGCGACACACCCCTCGTTCAAAAGCATTCAGTCGACCTCCTGTTCGCTATATTCTGATTTGTCGCGGAGCGACAAATCAGAATTCAGGTTTTAGGTTATAGGTTTTAGGTGTTAGGGAAGGTGGAAATCCTTGCGGATTTCTTTTG
>CADBVG010000092.1:4345-25745 GCA_902798105.1 uncultured Eubacteriales bacterium | reverse complement strand
TTTCTACTCCATCAGGAATACCGTCTCCTCTGGTCTTTTGGCCTTGTAAGACGGCTTGGGCTTCATCACCCCATTTCCTGACTAACACCATCAGAATTTGACGAAATCCTTTCCGCGAAAAATGCCGTAATCTGGAATATCCTCCCGCCATCCCGCATATACAGTGTCACTTGAATACGGGAAGGTGATATCATGGATATGAACAGTGTCGATCTGGCGCACGACCTGCGTATGCCGTTGCAGCTGATCTATTCCAGTGCCCAGATGCTGAAGCTGTCCCGGGAGGATCCGACGCTGGACGCCGACGCCTACGCGGATATACTGATGCAGTCGGTGGAGCACATGCGCCGGATGCTGGACGGTGCGCTGGAGCGTTGCGGGCGGGCTGGAAGGCAGGAGCGTCCGCGCCCGGTGAACGCCGACCTGGCGACCTGCGTCAGGCAGCTGTGCCTGCGGTGCCGACCCTTTGCCGAGCAGGCCGGGGTGCGGCTGAGCTGGGCAGGCAACGTGGCGTCGCTGCATATGGCCCTGGACGAGGACATGCTGTCGAGGGTACTGCTGAACCTGATCTCCAACGCCCTGCGCTTCACGCCCCGGGGCGGCCAGGTGCGCGTCAGCTGGCGGGCGATGGGGGATTTTGTCGAAATCTGCGTGGCGGATGACGGCGCGGGTATCGCCCCGGAGCGCCTGCCCTACGTATTCCTGCAGGGCGAGAGCGAAGGCGGCCACGGCTACGGCCTGCCCATCGCGCTGCGCCTGGCCCGGGCCATGGGCGGTGATCTGACGGTTCGGTCCCAACGCGGACAGGGCAGCGCCTTCACGCTGCGCCTGCCGGTGCGGGCCGCCTGCGCGATGTGACCGCCGTCACCAATATCCCGCAACCCTGTAGCGGCGGCGCCTGCGCCGCCATCGATACCCCACGACCCCGCGGCGACACCCTGCCGCCACGAATGACAGGAGACTACCGATAATGAAGACCGCACTGATCCTGGAGGGCGGCGCGATGCGGGGCATGTTCACCTGCGGCGTGACCGACGTGTTTTTGGAAAACGGCATTGAATTTGACGGCACGGCGGGCATATCCGCCGGGGCGGTCTTTGGCTGTAACTTCAAATCCCGCCAGGCGGGCCGGGCGATTCGCTACAACAAGCGCTATGGCAGGGACCCCCGGTATTGCAGCGTTCGATCGCTCCTGAAGACCGGCGATTTGTACGGCGTGGACTTCTGCTACCGGGAGATTCCGGAAGTGCTGGACCCCTTCGACCGCGCGGCCTTTCGGGAAAACCCGATGGCCTTTTATGTGGGCACGACGGATGTCATGACCGCCGAGGCCGTCTACCATCGCCTGGACAATGGCGACGACGGGGATATTCTGTGGATGCGGGCCTCGGCCTCCATGCCGCTGGTGTCGCGGCCAGTTAAGATCGGCGACCGGCTGCTGCTGGACGGCGGGATCGTGGACGCGGTGCCCTTCGCGTATATGGAAAGGCTGGGCTACGACCGCAACGTGGCGGTGCTGACCCAGCCGAAGGGGTATCGCAAGAAGCCCACAAGGGGCATGGCGGCGTTCAGGCTGGGCCTGCGGAAGTATCCCGCCGTCGCAGAGGCGATGGCCCATCGCCACGAGCGCTATAACGCCGAGATGGACCAGATCGACGCGCGCGAGGCCGCAGGCACGCTGCTGGTTATCCGCCCGGAGGCGCCGCTGGGCATCTCCCGCACTGAGGGCGACTCCGAAGCGCTGGAGCGGGTCTATCAGCTGGGAAGGGAACAGGGATTGAAGCGGCTGGAGGCGGTCAGGGAATACTTGGATCAGGGGTGATTCAAATCATAGTGCCTGTTTTCGGGTACTATTGAAGCGCTTCGGGGATGGTAGGCTTTGAATCAAAGGGACTCAGCAGGCTCAGCAGGCTGAAAATGCTCGGCGCAAGCGTGCGATAGGTAAACCAGGTGTGGTTCCACGAGTGATTCGATACGACGAGAATCCAAAGCATCGGGATCAGGGTGGGAATGAGCAGGGCGAGTCGTGCTTTTGCATGCTGGATTGTTGCCTGGTCGCGCTTCAGGAACAGGGCGATGGCCGATATAGCCGAAAAGCAGACGATGCTGATCGTGAGTTTGGGGTTTAAAAACAGTTCTTCGAAGTTGAGCATAAGTACTTGGAACCGGGTGGATTCAGCCCCGTTCCATTCCGTTCCGGAGCGGGATTTGATGGAGTTGAACAGGCTGTCTCCAAAAGCCCTGCCATCGCAAATCAGTGCAATCCCCCATTTTCCCATCCACATGCCCGCGTAACCGATTGCCCAACAGAAGGTGCATTTCAACATCAGCCGGGTGATATGCTCACGGTTGTCGACTGTGCCCCATAGCAATACCAACGGCATGGTCAGGGCGACTGTCGGAAAGGTGAGCAGGTCAAAGTAGGCTACAGCGATGCCGGAGCACAGGAATACGATGGCGATTCTTTTGCAGATTACAGAATCCTTTGGGGCACCGAGCACAGCGAGCGAAGTCAATAGTGTGACATAGGTCACTGTGGAATATTGGAGGCTTTCGACAATTGCGGTAGGCGACATCAGCAGCAGTGCCAGACAGAATGGGATCAAGCAGCAATGTGTTCTTTTGGCAATCGCCCAGGCGACCAGCATGATGAGGGTAAACAGGATCCAGGTGTTCAGCTGCCGGATTTGTTCATAGTCCATGATCAGCAGCAGGGGTCGAAGGATGATCTGGTACCCGTGCCAGTATCGCGCGTAATCGATCACTTGCGCCTCCCCGTTATCCTCCAGCAGGAGCGCTGTCAACGTCTTATGGGGCTTGATTTCGCCGGATACAGCGTTGTAATACGGCGTCCTGACCGCGTTGATAAAGGCGTTGTCATATATCTGGTAGCCGCTTTCGAGCAGCATCAGCGCATCCGTGAAGTTGTCCAGCCTGCGCCTTGAATAGGCTTCCCTGCGATAGGTCTTCTCCTCCGCAAGAAAAGAGGCGGATGCCTTCAGATTATTGCGCTGGGCTTCGGAGGGGATGAGGTAGACGGCGGACAGCAACAAGTAGCCGGTGACGATGCTGATACATATCATGATCGCAATGCGAAGGGCATTTTTTTTCAATTTATCCGACCTCCAATGACATGCTTTCTGCCGTACAGGCCACTGTTCCCGCATGCGGGAACGGCGCTGCTGGTCACATACAATATAAATGATTATAATATGTGCAGATGAGAATTACAATATATCCGCAGGCTTGCTGGCGGCAAGTCAAGGAGGCTTGACGCAGTCAGGGCGGAAAAGATGCCCACAGAATCGCTGGTTTAAACTGAGAGGAGTATAAAACAAAAAAGCGGAGCGGGAAGTGTGATTGACGGGTCACGCTTCCTGCTCCGCCTCGATTTTCTTCACCAGCTGGCGAATGCGCTCCCGCGCCTCGCTCTGCTGGATAAACTGGTCCTCCCGGGAGGGCTGGGAATCGCCCATGATGGCCACAAATTGGCTGACCTTCAGCCCCAGGGCATCCTGCATGTCCCGGTCGCTGCCCTTGGGGGAAACCAGGTAGTAGCACAGCAGCGAATCCTTTTGGCCGATGCGGTGGGCCCGGTCTTCGGCCTGGGAGTGCACGGCGGGGGACCAGTCCAGCTCGCCGAACACCACGCAGGTCGCCCGCTGCAAATTCAGCCCGCTGGCCGAGCGCAGCGATATGCACAGCAGGTCGGTTTTTCCTTCCGTGAAGGCCGCGGCAGCATCGTCCTTCTGCTTGTCCGTCTCCCGTCCGGTGATGAACTTCGGGTTCAGAGCCTTCAATTCCTTCTTGTAGATGTCCATCACCGCGTGATGGTGGGCCATAAGCAGCACCTTCTCGCCCCCTTCCACCAGCGCCCGCACAAAGGCGCACACAAAGGGGGCCTTTGCGATGCCGGTGGCCTGGCGCTGGGTCTGGGAGATGGCGTCTTCGATGATGGCCCGGCGGGAGGGGTCGTCGGTGGCCCGGAGCATCTGAAGCTGTCGCGCCACGGGGGCCATCAACTCCCGGTACACCGCGTCGTCCCAGTCGATCTCCTGCACCAGGCGGCGCTTCGGGGCCAGCTCAACCAGCACGTCCGTCTTCAGTCGGCGCAGCATCAGCCCCTCGCTGCGCAGGTATTCGCCCAGCAGCTCGGGCTTGGCCACCACGGCGGTGTTGTAACCGTAGCACCACTCCCGGGAAAAGCTCTCCCAGTCGCCGAGGAAGTGGAAGTCGATGATGTTCACCACGTTCCAGATCTCGCCGCCGTTGTTGTAAATGGGTGTGCCGGACAGGCCGATGCAGTTCTCACAGGTCTCGGACAGCAGGCTCGCCGCGCTGTACTTCCCGGTGCCGTTGCGGCGAAGCTCCTGCATCTCGTCGAAGATCACGGTGCGAAAGCCCGTCCCGGGCAATACCTCCTTCCACCCCCGCAGCAGCAGGTAGTGGATGATGTAGATGTCCGCCTCCGGCAGGGCGTAGGGGGTCAGCCCCTTGATGACGTGTACGCGCAGCCGACCGTCAGGGCTCAGGAAGCGCTCCACCTCGCGCTGCCAGTTGCGGATCAGGTGGGGCGGCACCACCAGTATCGCCGGATAGGCCGCCGTGGTGGCCAGGAAGGCCAGCGCCTGAACCGTCTTGCCCAGGCCCATCTCGTCCGCCAGCAGGCAGCGCCGGGTGGACAGCAGGAACCCCAGCCCCTGCTTCTGGAAGGGCAGCAGCTCGCCGGAGAAGGTTTCGGCCGGTGGCGTGGCCGTCTCAGGCATGGACAGGGCGACCTCCCGGCGCACGGCGTATTCCCGTGCCGCCTCCAGGGCGCTCTCCCAGCGGGCCCGGTCCGATTCCCGAACCTCCAGCGGGTAGCGCAGCATCAGCCAGTTCAGATCGCCGATGATGCGCCGGTGGGCGGTAAAGCGGGCCACGCCCCGGCCCCGGCCCTCGCAGCCGGGGAACAGCCGCTTGGCCAGCTCCGTCACGCAAGGTTCGCCCTTGATCATCCAGCACTTCGACTTGCGGTTGTAGGACAGGGTGCCGTAGGTGTGCCGCGCCGGCGGCGCGTCCCGCAGGTAGGCGGGGTATTCGCCCTCCGGCGGGGCATAGTCCCCGTAGTCGTCCATCGTGATGGCACCGTCGCCGGTGTAATCGTCGTAGTAGTCCATGTGTCCTCCGAATGGGGAATGTTGGTATGGAAAAGGGTTGCCAGGAACGTAACGGCGCAATCTGCCGCCGCCGCACAGCCAGGGCAGCACCATGCCGGGTAGCGGCTGCGCCCGCGCCGCCATAATGATCTACGGCAGTGCCACGCCCCAAAGCCGGTTCAGCGTGATCAGTATCACCGGCTTTCCGTGGATGGTCGCGGGCAGGGGAAGGGCCCGCTGGGTGACCACAATCGCCCCGTCCAGCACGTTGGATTCCAGGTAGCGCTGCAGCTGTCGCGTCAGGCCTGATGTTGCGGGTCGTCCCTTCTTTATCTCGATGCCTACACGCCCCACCAGGAAGTCGATGCGGTTACGGGGACCCAATTTGTATTCGTGGACGTATTCCAGCCCCGCGGCGGCCAGCGCTTCGGCCACGGCGGTGTGAATGTCATATTCCTCCGGCTGGGCTGGAACGCGAACTGTGGAGAGGGCGGAACATATACGGTCCATATCACGGGAGGTCATGGCAGCTCCATCTCCCCCCTGGCGCGGATAAAACCGAATTTTTCGTACAGTGGCCGTCCCATCTCGGTGGCCTCCAGGCCAATGCGGCCTGCGCCGTGCTGTCGCGCGTCCGTGACCAGCAGGTCCAGCATGGTCGTGGCGATGCCACGTCGCCGGTAAGCCGGGCGGACGTACATGTTCATGATATAGGCGCAACGCCCGGCAGGATTGTGGAAGGTGGGCATTACGCGGTAGTAGCTGACCCCGCCGGCGCCTACAAGAACGTCGCCGTCAAAGGCGAGTATGCCGGTGTGACTGCCGTCGGCCAGCGCTTGCCGGTAGTATGCCTCCGATTGTGCGGCCACTTCGGACATATCCACATGCTCGTCCAGGAGATTCGCGGCGCGAAGCACCTCAATGCGGGTGCTTACCAGCAATTCAAGCATATCGGGGGTTGCCCGCCTGTATTCGATGTTCATGTCCGTTCAAGAAGCGCTGCCAATTCAGCGGGCAGCGGCGATGTGCGTTCGATGGCCTCCCCGGTGACGGGGTGCGCGAGGCGGATATACGTCGAGTGCAGCGCGAAGCGCCCCGGCAGGCGGGGATCCTCGACGCCGTATAAGAAGTCTCCGGCGATGGGGTGGCCGATATGGGCCAGGTGGACCCGGATCTGGTGGGTCCGGCCGGTCTGAAGCCGCAGGCGCACAAGCGAGAACCTGTCGCCGACCTGCTCGACCCGGTAGTGGGTGACGGCGGGCCTGCCGCCATCGAAGTCCACGACCCGCCGGACGGTGGCGGCGTCTTCCTTTTTGATGGGGGCGTCGATGGTCCCTTCGCCCGCCATGCGTCCTTCCACAACGGCAAGGTATTCCCGGATAAAGCTGTCGGTGTGCAGCTGCTTTTGCAGGCGCTGCGCGGCATGGGCATTCATGGCCGCGGCCATCAGGCCGCTGGTGCCCTTGTCCAGCCGGTTCAGCGGGCGGAACACGAAGCCGGGGCAATCCCGGTACAGGTAGGCCAGCCGGTTTTCAAGGGTGCCTTCCGGCTGCTTCGGCGAACACTGGCACGCCAGCGGGGCGGGCTTGTCGATGATGATGAGGTCCTCGTCCTCATAGACGATGGAAACCGGCCCCTGCTCCGGCGCGACGGGCTTGTCGCCCGGGCCGTCCGCCAGTACCGCCGTCACTTCATCCCCGGGGCGCAGGATGTGGTTGGCATGGACGGGAACGCCGTTCACACACAGGCCGTTTTGCGTTTTCAGTGCCGAAAACTGGCCGTAGGATACGCCCATGTCGCCCCGGACGAAGTACTTTACCTTGCGCCCGGCGTCTTTTTTCCCGGCGACGGCGGTGAGGGTTCTGTTCATGGGCATTGCTCCTTGTGGCGGCGCGGGGGAAGCTGCTCCTTATACTAGAGTGTGTTTCTAAGGAAATACCGCATAATAAGGGTGGTTGGCTGGCGAGTGAATTTTCCGTCAGGCGCGCCTGCAAATTTCGCAGGCTTGCTGGTGGCAAGTCAAGGAATTTGCAGGATGTGCATGGCGGAAATGGCACCGCCAGACATGCCGCCCGTTTGTGCGGTATTTCCTTAAGCAGCGAAGAGATTGCCTGCGCCGCCATGACCGACTTCAAAACAAAAAGACCGGTCAGCCCCGACAGCCCGGAATAGAAGAGGGGCATCGGAACAACCGGTTTCTTGTTGAAGCAAAACTTCATAACAGGCTGGCCGCCATATTACAGGGCGCGCTCAACCTTTTTGCTGCGCAGGCAGCGGGTGCACACGGACATGCGCTTCGGAACGCCATTTACCAGCACGCGAACCTTCTGCGTGTTCGGAGCCCAGGTGCGGCGCGTCTTGCGGTTGGAGTGGCTGACGTTGTTGCCGTACACGACGCCTTTACCGCAGACCTCACAAAACTTTCCCATACTCTATCACACCTCCTTCAAGGATATATCCACATCAAAACAGTGAAATTATAGCATCTCCGCATCCAAAACGCAAGGGCTGGGCGTGTAAAAGTTCTGAAACACAATGACGATTGGTAAGGAAATGGTTAAAATCCATCGATACCCTTTGGGCGATGGCGGGCGGCGGGCATGTCTTTCTGAGCAAAGCGAAGGGCATTGCGAATTAATTGTAAATTTATGGGCCTTTGTGGGAGCATATCCCGGGGTTCTGCTTGCATATTTGCTCAAAAACAGGTATACTGTAAATGGAAAGCTTTGTTTTTCGCTTATCTCCTGGCCTGGGAGTGGGCGGCAGGCCCCGATGAAAGGGAGGTATCATTTATGGATTGCAAGTTCAATACCGAGCTCGGCCTTGTTACCGTAAACGATGATGTTATTGTGCGCGTCGCGGGATATGCGGCGCTGGATTGCTATGGTATAGTGGGCATGGCCTCCAAGCGCGGCACGGATGGCCTGGTACAGATGATGGGTCGCGAGAACCTGGGCCGGGGCGTGAAGATCCGCACCTCCGGCGACAAGGTGGATATCGACCTGTTCATCATCGTGGAATACGGGATATCGATCAGCGCCGTGGCCGCGGCGATCATCGAGACTGTGAAATACAAGGTGGAGCACCTCACCGGCGTGCCGGTGGGGCGGGTAAACGTCTGCGTCGAGGATATTCGCGTCTGACGCGCTCCACAGCGCCTGTTGGGAGGTTAACATGGCAAGCAATAAGAGAATAGACGGCATGCTGTTCAAAGAGATGTTTATCTCCGGCGCGGCACTGCTGAACAATAACCGGGAGAGCGTGGACGCGCTGAACGTGTTCCCCGTGCCGGACGGCGATACGGGCACCAACATGTCCCAGACGATCAACTCCGCGGTGAAGGAGATCAATTCCAAGCCCTACACCAGCGTGGCCGACGTGGCCAACGCCGCGGCCCGGGGCGCACTGAAGGGCGCGCGGGGCAACTCCGGCGTCATACTCAGCCAGATCCTGCGGGGCTTCGCCAAGGCCATGGACGGCCACGAGGACATCGACGGCCCGCTGCTGGCCGCGGCGCTGCGCTCCGGGGCGAACACCGCCTACAAGGCTGTGATGAAGCCCAAGGAGGGCACGATACTCACCGTGGCCCGGGTCATTGCCGAGGAGGCCGAGGAGGCCTATGACAAGCAGGACGACGTGGTGGAGCTGTTCAAGCTGGTGCTCAGCGTGGGCGACGCCATCCTCAAGCGCACGCCCGAGATGCTGCCGGTGCTCAAGCAGGCCGGCGTGGTGGACAGCGGCGGCAAGGGCCTGATGGTGATCTACCGGGGCATGTACGCGGCGCTGACCGGCGAGCCGGTTGATGTGGAGGCCGAGAAAAAGCCCGAGGGCGCGGCCATGCCAGGCGACTTTGTGGATGACCACGATGCCATTGGCGAGATCAAGTTCGGCTACTGCACCGAGTTCATTGTCACCCATCCACGGCCGGACATGCGGGAGAGCGACGTGGTGCGCCTGCGCCGCCGCCTGGAGCGCATGGGCGACTGCGTGCTGGTCATATCGGACATGAACGTGGTGAAGGTGCATGTGCACACCAACGAGCCTGGCAAGGCCCTGCAATACGCGCTGGAGTTGGGCGAGCTGGATGCCATCAAGATCGACAACATGATGGAGGAGCGCCGGGAGCGCGAGGCCAAGCAGGCCGCGGCCGCTGCCGCGAAGGCCGCCGAGCAGAAGGAGTACGGCATCGTGGCCGTGGCCCTCGGCGAGGGGCTGTCCGCCATCTTCCATGACCTGAATGTGGATCAGATCGTCGACGGTGGGCAGACCATGAACCCCAGCATACAGGATCTGGCAAAGGCCGCCGACGCCACCAACGCCCGCAACGTCATCATGCTGCCCAACAACACCAACATCATCCTTGCGGCCCAGCAGGCCAGCGAGTTGACCGATCGCAACGTGATCGTGCTGCCCACCAAGTCGGTGCCCATGGGCATCTCCGCGGCACTGGCCTTTGACCCGGAGGCCTCCCCCGAGGAGAATGAATCCGCCATGACCGAGGCCGCCGACAGCGTGCATACCGCCTCTGTCACTTACGCCGTGCGGGACACCAACTACGACGGCCAGGAAATCCACGAGGGCGACATCATGGCGATGATCGACAACAAGCTCAGCGTGCTGGGCAACGACATCCCCACCGTGTGCCTGGACGTGACCGGGAAGATGGTGAACGGGGATTCCTCGCTGATCACCATTTACTACGGCCAGGATATCGCCGAGGCCGACGCCCTGGCCCTGCAGGACCAGCTGGCGGAGAAGTACCCCGACTGCGACGTGGATTTGCAGTCCGGCGGCCAGCCACTGTACTATTACCTGATCGCGGTGGAATGAGTTAATTGTTAAGGAAATACCGCGCAATTAAGGTGGTCAGCTGGCGAGTGATTTTTTCGTCAGGCGCTCTTGCAGATTTTGAAGGTGAAGGTTTACTGGCGGTAAATCAAAAAATCTGCAAGAGATGACTGGCGGAAAAGGCACCGCCAGATGTGCCGCCGTATTGTGCGGTAGTTCCTTAATATCGATTCAGGGGCGGCCATAGGCCGCCCCTGAATATAGCTGGAAGGTTTATTTGATATGATCGATATATCAGAATTTACACCAGAAAGAGCAGATAATGGATATATCTCTATCTCAAATCAAGGGCATCGGCCCGGCGCGTTTGAAGGCGTTTGAGGCGGCGGGCATCCGCACGGTGCGGGAGCTTACGATGTTTTTGCCGAAGGAGTACCGCGACCTGACGGCTACGGTGCCGCTGGCGGGATTGCAGCCGGGGGACACCGCCGCGGTGCGGGTGCGGGTAGCCGGGGAGCCGACCGAGCGCCGGGCGAAGCGGCTTCTGATTACAAAGGTCTACGTCACCGACGATACCGATACCATACAAGTCGTCTGGTACAACCGGCCCTGGCTGAAAAAGCAGCTGCCCCCGGGGCGGGAGCTGCTTCTGTACGGCAAGGTGGAGCACAAGCAGGGCTACATCTCGCTGGTCAGCCCCACCGTCGAACAGGGGGAGGGCCTGGTGCCCGTGTATCGCAGCATCGCCGGCATCCCCCCGAAGGCACTGCGCCAGAGCGTGGAGGTGGCGCTGAAGCTGTGCGAGGGTCAGTGGCCGGACGAGCTGCCGGAATCCCTGCGCCGCCGCTACGGGTTGTGCGAGCGCAACTTTGCCATGCGCAACGCCCACTTCCCGGACAGCCGCGAGGCCCTGGAGGCCGCCCGGCGGCGCATCGCCTTTGAGGAGCTGCTGCTGTATCAGATCGCTCTGCGGCTGTTTCGCAGCACGGGCCGGGAGGGCGTGCGGATCGACTTCGATGACGACGCCGTCGATGCCTTCTGGCAGCGCCTGCCTTTCGCGCCGACGAACGCCCAGCGGCGGGTGCTTTCCGAGGTGGCCGCCGACCTGCGCGCGCCAAAGGCCATGGCCCGCATGGTGCAGGGAGACGTGGGCAGCGGCAAGACGGCCATCGCCTTTGCCGCCATCGCCCTGGCCTACGCCGGGGGTTGGCAGTCGGCGCTGATGGCTCCTACCGAGGTGCTGGCCCGCCAGCACTACGAGGCAGCGGCAAAGCTGCTGGCGCCCCTGGGCATCCGCGTGGGGCTGCTGGTGGGGAGCCTGACGCAAAAGCAGCACAGGCTGGCCCACGAGGCCATCGCAAACGGCGAATGGGACCTGGCCATCGGCACCCACGCGCTGATTACCGAGGGCGTCGAATACAGGAACCTGGGACTGGTGGTCACCGACGAGCAGCACCGCTTCGGCGTGCGCCAGCGGACAATGCTGTCAGAGAAGGGCGACGCGCCCAACGTGCTGGTCATGTCGGCCACGCCCATTCCCCGCACGCTATCGCTGATACTGTATGGCGATCTGGACATCTCCATCGTGGACGAGCTGCCCCCGGGCCGCACGCCGGTGGCCACCCGGATCGTGCCCGAGGCCAAGCGGTCGGATATGTACGGCTTCCTGCGAAAAGAGGTGGCCAAGGGTAGACAGGTTTACTTTGTCTGCCCGCTGGTGGAGGAATCCGAGGCGGTGGAGGCGCTGCCCGCCGAGGCGGTGTACGAGGATTTGCGCACGAACCGACTGCCGGAGCTGCGCATTGAGCTGGTCCATGGTCGGATGAAGCCCGCGGACAAGGACGCCGCCCTGGAACGCTTTCGCACCGGTGAGGCGGATGTGCTGGTCTCCACCACGGTGATCGAGGTGGGCGTAAACGTGCCCAACGCCACGGTGATGGTGATCGAGAATGCCGAGCGCTTCGGCCTGGCCCAGCTGCACCAGCTTCGGGGCCGGGTGGGCCGGGGCACGGAGGCCTCCTGGTGCTTTTTGATGGCCGAGCCCAACCAGCGGCTGCGGTTCCTGGCTTCCACCACCGACGGTTTCAAAATCGCCCAGAAGGACATGGAGCTGCGGGGACCGGGGGAGCTGTTCGGCACCCGCCAGTCCGGCGCGCTGTCGGCGGGCCTGGGCAGCCTCGCCGGGGACGCGGAGCTCTTAAAGCTGACCCATGACGAGGCCCGGACGCTGATGGCGGACCCCGACGATTCCGAAGCAAAGGCCGTCATCGATTTGGCAAAGGACCGCTTTGCTGACAGGCTGAGGGATGTGGCGGTCAATTGAGAAGCGGGGAGACAAATTTTCAAGCACACGGAGGAAGCACCCATGAAGAAAGCGATCATTGTCGTCAGCTTTGGCACCACCCATGCAGACGCCGAGGCGGGTTGCATCCGGCCGGTGGAGGCTGCGCTGGCTGCGGCCTTTCCGGACCGGGAGGTCTGCCGGGCCTGGACCTCGCGGCTCATCGCCCGCCGGCTGGCGGCCCGGGGAGAACACGTGGAGAACGAGGCGGAGGCGCTGGCGCGCCTGCGCCGGGAGGGCTATGGGGACATCGCCTTTGTGCCTACCCACATGATCCGGGGCCAGGAATACGAGCGGGTAGCGGCGGTGGCCAATGGCCTGCCGGTGTCCGCACCGCTGCTGGATACAGATGAAGATTTGAAGTGGATGGCGGGGCTCCTGGATGGCATCGCCGCTGAAGAAGGCCGCACGCTGTTGGTGATGGGCCATGGCACCGACCACGCAGCCGACGCCACCTATGCCCGCCTGCGCGAAGCGCTGCCCGATCGGGTGAAGCTGGCCTGTGTGGAGGGCCGCCATGCCCTGGAAGGCATACTGGACGCGCTGGAGGCTGTGCCCGGCAAGCGGCTTACGCTGATGCCCCTGATGCTGGTAGCTGGGGATCACGCCAAGAACGACCTGGCCGGAGACACGCCCGACTCCTGGAAGAATATCCTGCTGGAGCGGGGCTTCGACGTCCGAACCCGGCTGACAGGCCTCGGTGCGCTGGAGGCGGTACAGCGGCGGTTTGTGGCGAAGGCGAAGGCGGTTTGCCAATTACAGAATCAGGAGCAGCATCATGACAAATAATAGCATTCCCTTCACCGCTGCCATATTCGACCTTGACGGCACGCTGTTGGACAGCGTGTGGGTCTGGCGGGAGGTGGACAGGGCTTTCTTCGGGGAGCTGGGCATCGCGGAGCCGGAGGATTACGCACGGTCTGTCCAGGGCATGAGCTTCCGGGAGACCGCGGAATACACGGTGCGGCGCTTTGACCTGTCCCGGACGGTGGAGGAGGTCATGGACGGCTGGATGCGGACGACCGCCGAAGCCTACGCCCACAGGGTGGCGCTGAAGCCGGGGGCGCTTTCCTACCTGCGGGCGCTGAAGCGGGCCGGGGTGAAGCTGGCGGTGGCCTCCGCCAACCGGGAGGATCTGTTTGGGCCGACCCTGCGCCGCTGTGGCGCGTGGGAGCTGTTCGACGCTGTGTGTACCTCAGCCGAGGTGGGCGATGCCCGCAAGGATGATGGAGCGCTGTTTTTGCTGGCAGCACAGAAGCTGGGTATTGCACCGGCGGAATGTGTGGTCTTTGAGGATACGCTGGAAGGCGTGCTCGGGGCCCGTAGAGCCGGCATGGGCGTGTATGCCGTCCGGGACGCTGGAAACGACCACCACCCCGAAAAAATCGCCGCCCTTGCGGACGGCGTGATGGACGATTTTACCCAGATGGAGCGTTTTCATGACCTGCCGGAGCGGCGGCGCTGCGTGATCTTCACCGCCCGCTGCGACGGCGACGTGAAGCGGGCTTACCAGCACAAAGAAGGGGATTGGGTGCTCTGCGCCGACGGCGGCTGGCAGCTGGCCCGACAGGCGGGGGTTCGGCCCGACCTGGTCATGGGCGACTTCGATTCCTCCGAGCAGCCGGGTGAGGTACCGGTGGAGCGTTTTCCCGTGGAGAAGGACGACACCGACACCATGCTCTGCCTGAAAAAGGGCCTTGCGATGGGGTATGACAACTTTTTGATCGTGGGTGGCTTCGGCGGGCGCATCGACCACACGCTGGGAAATCTCCAGGCGCTGCGCTACGCTGCGGACCGCGCCGCCGCCATCGAGATGTGCGACGGGGAGAGTTGGGCGACAGTGGTGGCAGGCGGGGCGGTGCGCGTGCCCGCTGACGTCATCGGAAGCGGCCCGGTGAAGCTGTCGGTGTTCGCCCTGGACCGGGATTGTCGGGACGTGTGCATCCGCGGCACGAAGTGGGAGGCCGAGGACGCCACGTGGACCAACGGCTTCCCGCTGGGCGTGAGCAACGAATTCACCGCTGAATGCGCGGAGATCTCCGTAGCGGAGGGCGCGCTGCTGGTGACCGTTTGCAGGGAAGAACAGCCGGGGAGAGGTGTATAGAGTATGAGCAAGGGAAGCCTCATGCGCCTGCTGGATGTGGCGCTGGCGCTGGCCCTGTTTCGGGTGCTGGACAATCTTGATTTTCCCTATCCGAGGACGCTCGGCGGGCTGTGGAACATGCACAGGGATATTCTTCGCACGGCAACGTCCACGCTGTGGCTTGCGATGCTGTGGCTCAGCCTGTATCCTGTCCGGGACAGGGCGGAGCGGGTATCGCGGGTGAGCGTGACGTCGGGCGCGGTATTGTGCGTGTCCATCCTGGGGGCGACTTATGCTACCCATCTCATCACCTATTCCTACAAGGCCTTGCTTTCACAGCTGATCTACGGGGGCACGGCGATGCTGTCCGCCGCGAGCGCCTGGGCGCTGTGCCGTGGGCTTGTGAAGGACAACCCGGATGTGCCGGAATGCGCGGACACTGGCCGCGCTTGCGGGCGCTCGCTGGCCGTGGCCCTGGGGCTGATGCTTGCGGGCATGATCGCCTGTGTGTTGAAGTACCGGCAGGCCATGTGGTATTCCGTTGCCGCCGCCGGCATCTGGCTGGCGGTCAGGTGGGTGATGGGTGCGGGGAGAGGGAAATTCTGACTTATTTTTTGATTTACCGCCAGTAAACCTTCAAAATCTGCAAGAGCGCCTGACGAAAAAATCACTCGCCAGCTGACCACCTTAATTGCGCGGTATTTCCTTATCGGGCTGACGCCTGATAAATCAGAATTTAGCGCTCCATTTCCTCCCCGAACCGGGCAAACGCCTTTACCCGTTCGTTGAGGTTCGGCCATCTTTCGATGGACCTGGCGCTGAACAGGCCGTCTTCGGGGTCCTGGGTGGCGCGCCACTCGTGGGCGATCAGGGCCCAGGTGGCCTCGTAGAGGTTGGCAAACTCGGGGTCGCGCTGGGCCTGGCAGACGAAGCTTTGGCGGGGCTGGTTGATGTCTTCGCCGCTGATCTGGAACAGGCCGTGCTTCTCGCACAGGCCGCGCACCCGGCGCAGCTGTTCCCGGGTATTGCGGCTGGGCATGTAGGTGATGGCCCGGTAGCCCAGGCCGGCTACGTATTCCACCAGCTCGTCCAGGAAGTCGTCCTCGAACTTCTGGGCCTTCTTGTCGCCGGTCACGCTGTCGCCCACGTCGCCCAGGTAGGCATAGGCCGAGATGGCGCCCATCTTCTCGGACAGGGCCAGGAGCTCGCGCACATCGGGGCACTCGTCGGTGGCATCGATGTAGAAACGGCTGATCAGCTGGCTCTTGATCCAGCCCAGCAGGTCGTACATCATGTGGGGGTTGGCCTCGTCCAGCAGGAAGCCCTCTATCTTGCCGGAGATGGGCAGCTTCAGCTCGTCCTTGATGAACTTCACCAGCTTTTCACCCCTGCCGATCACGTCGATCATGCGGTAGGCCAGCGCGCTGGACAGGTGGCGCTCGGTGACAGAGCCGCCCTTTGCGAAGTTGGACAGGGGCAGCACATCTTTCTCGAAGTCGATGGTCACGCCGTATTTGCCCATCATGCCGTTGATGGCGTCCACCATCTTGCGGTTTCTGACGTTGCGCTTCTGGCGATAGGGGGCGTACAGCGCGTTCAGCTCCACCGCTCTGTCGTGGGGCACGCCATGCAGTGCCATGTAGACGATGCCCTTCTGGTCGGGGTTGTTCAGCTTGCGGTCGGCAAAGGGGGTGTTTGCGAAGGACGCCCGGCACTCCATGCCGATGGTTGCGCCCATGCGGGCCGCCTTCGCCGCGGCCAGGAATTCCCCGGCGCCGGCGATGGAATCGTGGTCCATCAGCCCGCAGGTGCAAAGCCCCGCCGCCCGGGCAAAATACACCGCCGCCGTGGGGCTGTAGGGCGAGAAGGAATAGGTGGTGTGGATGTGGTTGTTCACATCCCGGGCCACCGGGGGCAGTTTTTCGGTTTTCAGAAGCATTTCCAGGTTCTCCAAAGCGTTTTCGTCGTTCAGCAGGGCGAGCATTTCCTCGCGGGTTTTGGGCACAGGGCATCATCCTTTCAAAGTACAATTTGTCACCACTATTGTAGCATTTTGGAAAACGGGTTGCAAGGTCGGATTTCCCGATATTCCTTCTTCCTATATCTGGCCATAGCCTTGACTTTTAACATGCGCCTCCTTTATAATAATGCGTACAGGCAATGACGGGGAGAGTAGCGCCAGCCAAACCCAGCAGAGAGCCGGGGCAGGTGGAAGCCGGCGGCGGAGGCGGCGCGAACATGGCTCCAGAGCCCCGGGCGTGAGCTGCCGCAAGGCTTTAGCGTCCGGCGTAGGCACACCTGCCGCCACGTTACAGGCATACAAGGCGCGCTTTGGGGGCAAGCTGTTCCCGAATTGCGTGAACAGGGTTGGTACCGCGCACACCGCGCCCCTTCTGTGAGGGGCGCGTATTTTTATCTTGGAGGGAAGAAACCATGCCGAAGCCCACATTCTACATCACCACGCCCATCTACTATCCCAGCGGCAACATGCACATCGGCCACACCTACACCACCGTGGCGGCGGACACCATGACCCGCTTCAAGAAGCAGACGGGCTATGATACCTATTTCCTCACCGGCACCGACGAGCACGGCCAGAAGATCGAGCGCAAGGCCGCCGAGGCCGGCGTGACGCCCCAGCAGTTCGTGGACAAGATCGTGGCCGAGACCAAGGACCTGTGGAAGCTGATGAACATCGAATACGACGATTTCATCCGCACCACCGAGGACCGGCACATGAAGATCGTCCAGAAGATTTTCAAGCAGTTCTACGACCAGGGCGACATCTACAAGAGCGAGTACGAGGGCCTGTACTGCACGCCCTGCGAATCCTTCTGGACGCCCACCCAGGTCAAGGACGGCAAGTGCCCCGACTGCGGCCGCCCCGTGGAGCCCATGAAGGAGGAGAGCTATTTCTTCCGCATGAGCAAGTACCAGGACTGGATGATCAAGTATATTGAAGATCACCCCGACTTCATCCAGCCGCCGTCGCGGGCCAACGAGATGCTGAACAACTTCCTGCGCCCGGGCCTGCAGGACCTGTGCGTCAGCCGCACCTCCTTCAAGTGGGGCGTGACGGTGGACTTCGACCCGAACCACGTGGTCTACGTGTGGATCGACGCGCTGTCCAACTACATCACCGCGCTGGGCTACGGCACCGACCACGACGAAAAATTCAAGAAGTACTGGCCCGCCGACGTGCACCTGGTGGGCAAGGAGATCGTGCGCTTCCATACCATCTACTGGCCCATCATGCTTCACGCCCTGGGGCTGCCCCTGCCCAAGCAGGTGTTCGGCCACGGCTGGCTGCTGTTCGGCGAGGACAAGATGAGCAAGTCCAAGGGCAACATCGTCTATCCCGGCCCCATCGTCAAGCGCTACGGCGTGGACGCCCTGCGCTACTACCTGATGCGCGAGATGCCCTTCGGCGCCGACGGCAACTATACCAACGAGGCGCTGCTGACCCGCATGAACGCTGATTTGGTGAACGACCTTGGCAACCTGGTCAGCCGCACCGTGGCGATGATCGAGAAGTACTTCGGCGGCGTGGTGCCCGCGCCCGCCGGCTATGAGGGCCCCGACCTGGACCTGATCGCCCACTTCGAGGCGCTGCCCGGCATCGTCGAGGAGCAGATGAACAAGCTGCAATTCTCCGTGGCGCTGTCTGAAATCTGGAAGCTGATCGGCGAGTGCAACAAGTACATCGACCTTACCCAGCCTTGGGTGCTGTGCAAGAGCGAGGAGAACAAACCCCGCCTGGGCACGGTGATGTATGTGCTTGCGGAGTGCATCCGCGCCATCGCCGTGTACATCCAGCCCACCATGCCCTCCACCCCGGCGCGCATCTATGCCCAGCTGGGCGTGGCGGAAGAGAACCTGATGACCTGGGAGTCCGTCCAGAAGTTCGGCCAGCTGAAGCCCGGCACCGTGGTGAAGAAGGGCGAGGCCCTGTTCCCCCGGGTGGACATCAAGAAGGAGCTGGAGGCCATGGCCGCCGAGAAGGACAAGGAAGCCAAGAAGGCGGAAAAGGCCGTGAAGAAGGAAGAAAAGAAGGCGGAGAAGAAAGAGGAGAAGGCCGGCGACGGCATCGCCTCCTTCGACGACTTTATGAAGATCAGGCTGGTCGCCGCGAAGGTCATCGCCTGCGAAAAGGTGGAAAAGAGCGACAAGCTGCTCAAGGAGACTCTGGATATCGGAAATGGCCAGACCAAGACCGTCTGCTCCGGCATCGCAAAATACTACAGCCCCGAGGAGATGATGGGCAAGACGGTGGTGCTGGTGAACAACTTTGCGCCCCGGAAGATGGCCGGACAGGTGTCTGAGGGCATGCTGCTGTGTGCGGAGGACCCCGACGGCCGGGTGCGCCTGCTGACCGTGGACGGCGACGTGGCCCCCGGCAGCGAGATCGGCTGATTGACTGCCCCGTGTAAGAGTGAAGCTCTGCATGATCGATCGGAGGGGAGGGGACGGTATGGATGGATGGAAAAAGGCAGGCAATGTGCTCCATGGCGCCGCCACGGCATTGTTTGGCATACTGATGCTATGCATTCTCTTTGCCACAGTAGCGATTGATCGGAATATCGACAATCCGTTTCCCAATACGGTCAGGTTTGACAACGCAGCGTATTACCTGGCTGCGCTTGCCATGCTGTGCGGGCTGTACCATCTGTTCTGCCTTCGCCCCGCCCGCCTGAGGCCGAATGGCAGGCGGTTGACGCGGCGCAGCTACTATTGTGCTTTGGCTTTGACGGCTGTAGCCGTCGCTGCCCTGCAATTTTTCATCGCCCGATGGACGCCGTTGCAGACAAAGTACTACAAGAGCGATTTTCGCTATACCATGGGGGCAGCCTGGGATTTGGCGCACGGCGGCTCTTTGGAGGGTTACAGCTATTTCCAGATGAGCCCTAACAACCTGAACATAACCATCTTGCTGTCCCTGTTCTACAGGCTGCTGCCCGAGCTTCGCGCGACCGTTTGGCTCGGCGCGCTGCTGACAAATGTTTCCGCCGTGCTGGCTTCCCTGAGCGTGTACAACGTCACCGGGCGGGAGGATGTCGCCCTGGCGACGGGAGTGGTCGGCGAGTTGCTGGTTGCCCTGACCTGGCGGGCGTTTATCGTCTATACCGACAATTTTGGAATGATCTTCGTGGCCCTGATGCTGTGGGCCTATACGACGCGCATCAGGCCGGAAATCAAAGTGCCGCTTATGGTGTTTTTTGCGGTCTGCGCGTCTTATATCAAGATCACCAACCTCGTTGTCTTTGCGGCGCTGGCGGCCAACGGATTGATTGGATGGCTGCGATCGGATGGACGAAGGCTGAATATCCGTCGCATGGCGCTGTACGCAGGCTGCACGGTGGTTCTGTTCGGCGCAATGTTTTCACTTCAGAACCCCATACGCGAGCATTGCGGCTTCAAGCCGGGTCCCTACCCCAAGGGCTGGCAGTTCATGTTCATGGTGGGCCAGACGAACCAGACCATCGGCACGACCGGCGGGAAAAACAACGGCATTCGAAACGCCTATATCAGGAAATACAAGGATTTGGACAGGGTAAACAGGGCTTTTTTTCAGCGGGGAATCAGGCGCATCAGGCGGCGTGGGGTCCTTGGCAATATTGTCTTCTATGAAAAGAAAATCGACGTCGCGTTCAACGATGGGTATTTTACCAATGCCCAGCCTTCGACCATGAAGAATATGGACAGAAGTGCGCTGTATGAACTGTACATTCGTGAAGGGCGGTTCTATCAGCTCGGTGCGACGCTGTTCCAGATTCTGTGGGACGGGGTCCTGTCGGTTATGATGATTCATGCGGCCATTGAAGCGTGGCGGTTCCATCGCAGGCGCAGTAAAGCGCCCACAGGCATCGGCGCGGGGGCATTGGCGCAGGCGGACGGGACCGACAGGGTCGTTACCATGCTCAAAATCGCCATCCTGGCAATAACCCTGCTCCTGATGCTGTTTGAGGGCCGGGCAAAATACCTGTACATGTTTATGCCGGTATTCCTGATGGCCTTCGGCCTCATGCTCCATCGGGTATTTAACTTGGCCTCCGGGACGCTGCCCGGCATCCCGGGAGAGGCACAATACTGAGAGGAAGCACGATATGCGCTTATTCGACACGCACTGCCACATAGCGGACCCCCGCTTCGACGGGGATCGCGATGGGGTGATCCAACGGTTTCTCGACGCGGGCGTCCGGCGAGCGCTGGTGGTGGCCGATCCCCGGGAACCGATTTACGACGGTCCCGAGGACGAGGGCGGTAAATTGATCGCCGTGGGCAACGAAGCGAAGGTCTACTCCATCGTGGAGGCCCATGATTTCCTGTACGGGGCCGTCGGCGTGCACCCCCACAACGCTTCTGGCTGGGATGCGGACGCCGAGGCGACGGTGAGGGACTGCCTGAAGCGCCCCAGGTGCTGCCTGTTGGGGGAGATCGGCCTGGACTACCACTACGACCTGTCCCCCCGGGACGTGCAGCGGAAGGTGTTCGACATTCAGTTGGACATGGCCTTCGACCTCGGCTTCCCGGTGCAGCTGCACATCCGCGAGGCCCACGGCGACTGCCTGGACATGCTGCGGGCAAGGGCGAAGGCGGGACGGATGCCGGGAGGCATCATGCACTGCTACACCGGCAGCTGGGAAAGCGCGAAGGTATACCTCGACCTGGGGCTGTATATCAGCCTGTCCGGGGCGGTGACCTTCAAAAACGCGCCGAAGCTTTCAGAGGTGGCGCGAAACACGCCCGCCGACCGGCTGCTCATCGAGACGGATTGCCCCTACATGGCCCCGGTACCCCTGCGGGGACGGCGCAACGAGCCAGCGTTCATCGTGCATACCTTCGAAAAGGTGGCCGGGCTGAGAGAGGAGAACCCTGAATCCCTCGCCGAACAGCTGTGGGAGAATGCCAATCGGGTGATGGGGATAGATAAATTCTGATTTGTCGAGCTGGTGCTCAGTGATTAGGGAATAGGGATTAGGAATAGCTGCCGCGATCCAAAGGGCTAACTTACCGGGGAGTATCGGGGGGCGGCAGCGCCCCCGATTTTAA
>CADBVG010000092.1:0-4337 GCA_902798105.1 uncultured Eubacteriales bacterium | reverse complement strand
TTTAAATCGTACGCGGCGGCATGTACGCCGCGGGCGGGGCGATTTTTGCGGCAGGGAGCCTGCCGACCAGAGCAAAAATCGTTTCTTTGCAGATTTGCCTGAAATCGCTTGCGATTTCAGGCAAATCTGAGGAGGATGTATTGAAGGGGGACCTGTCCCCCTTCAAACGGGCGTCAGCCCGATAAATCAGAATATCTATATCCCCCGGGCCTGCCGAACGTCGGCAGGCCCGATATTTTTCTGCCCGTCTGCGCATACAATGGTCACGGAATGGAGGGGATGTCATGCAGGGTGGCAGCGAGACGCGGGTCGGGGAGGGGCACAGCCTGACGCTGACGGACCGCAAGCGGCTGAGTTTGACGGGCGTGGAGGATGTGGACTGCTTCAACGAGCAGATCGTGGTCCTGCGCACGCCCCTGGGCACGCTGAGCGTGGCCGGGGCAGGGCTGAACATCAGCCAGCTGAGCCTGGAATCCGGGCGCGTGGACATTGAGGGAGAGGTGGAAGCCCTGGAGTACAGCGGTGGCAGGAAGTCCGGCGGGCTGTTGGGCCGCCTTTTTCGCTGATGTTGTTTGCTACGGTCGGCCAGGGTTGGGTGTTTGTGTGGATGGTGGCGGCGGGGGCGCTGATCGCCTGTTGGTACGCGTTGCTGGCGGCGCTGCGGCGATTACTGGCCGCGGGGCCCTGGCTGTCGCTGGCGGCAGACGTGGCCTTCGGCGTCGGGGCGGCGGCAATCTTTTGCGGCGCGCTGGTGACGGCGGACTATGGCCGGGTGCGCCTTTTCTCCATCGCGGGAGCGCTGACGGGCTTTGCACTGTGTGCCGGGGGCCTGTTTCCGCCTGCCCGACGGGTCACAACCGTTGTGGGAAGGATGTTTCGTCATATTTTCGTCAAGTTTCGCAGTTTTCGTTGGATTAAAGTCATATTTAGATGACAGGAATTGGACCGTTAATGTCGAAATTTAACACAAATTGGCCATGGAACTGGGTCCGGGAGTGGCTGATCCGATTGGACCGGCTGGCCTGCGGGCTGTGGATGATTACAAAAGATGGGGTGAAGCGGATCATGCGACGCAGGGTGAAGCCCAGGTTTTGGGGTTTTTTGATCGCGGTGACGTTGATCGTTTTTCTCGCCAGCTTCGCGGTGATGCGCGTTCGCTATGGCTATGGCGCGCGGGTGCTGGCGCAGGCGCAGAGCGAGAAGAACGCCCTGGCGGCGGAAGCCGATGCGCTGAAGACGCAGCTCGATTACGCCCAGACCGACGAGTATGTGATGCGCATCGCCCGGGATGAACTGAACATGATCATGCCCGGCGAGATTCGCTATGTGAACGGGACGCGGTGATGCGTCAGGGGATAATGGCAACGGGACTGACTCAAAACGGATATCGGTGCATAGAGCGGTTGTAGGGGTGCCGATGCGGCGCCCGCCCTGTACGAAACGAATCGTACATCCCGGCGGGCGGCGCATCGCCGCCCCTACGGCGTATGTAATTAATTGTATGAAACACAGATACAGGAGGAATACCACATGTCAAGCGAAATCTTTGGCTTTATTGGCTGCGGCAACATGGGCGGCGCGCTGGCGACGGCGGTGAGCCGCGTCGTCGGGGGCGAACACATCCTGCTGGCTAACCGCACCCATGAGAAGGCGGCGGCGCTGGCCAAGATCCTGGGGGCGCGGGCCTGCGATAATGAACAGGCAGCGAAGGAGAGCGACTTCCTGTTCCTGGGCGTAAAGCCCTTCATGATGGCGGACATGCTCTCAGGCATCCACGGCGCCTTGGCAGGCCGGGATAAGCCCTGCGTGCTGGTGTCGATGGCGGCGGGGCTGACCATGGACACGATCCGGGAAATGGCGGGGGTTGACTATCCCATCATCCGCATCAACCCAAATACCCCCTCCGCCGTGGGCAAGGGCCTGGTGATGCTCTGCGCCGAGGGCATCGATAACGGCGATCCCCGTATGGTCGCCTTCCGCGCGGCCATGGCCGGCGCGGGCCTGCTGGACGACGTGGAGGAGCGGTTGATGGACGCGGGCAGCGCGGTGGCTGGCTGCGGCCCCGCCTTCGCTGCGCTGATGCTGGAGGCCCTGGCCGACGGCGGCGTGGCCTGCGGGCTGCCACGGGGCAAGGCGCAGATGTACGCCGCCCAGATGATGCTGGGCACAGCGGCCCTGGCACTGGAGACGGGCAGGCATCCCGGCCAGCTCAAGGACGCGGTGTGCAGCCCCGGCGGCACCACCATACAGGGTGTGCGGGCGCTGGAGAAGGGCGGCTTCCGCAGCGCCGCCTTCGAAGCTGTGATCGCCGCCTATGAGGCTACGCTGGCCCTGGCGAAAAAGTGATGGCGACGGTCAACGTTAATACCTTGTGGCTGGCCGTAGCGGCGGTCATAGTGGTCGCCGCTGTGGTATGCGCGGCGCTGCTGTGGCGCAGGAGCGAGCGCCGGCAGCTGCGGATGATGGGCCGCCTGCGGCAGGACGCCGACCGGCAGTCCGAGGCGGTGGCCCGGCTCAGCGAGGGCCTGAACGCCGCCCTGCGGCAGATCGAGGCCATGTCCGGCGCGATAGAGAATCGCCAGGACCGCATGCGCCGCACGCTGGACGAGCGCATGGAGCTGATGAACCAGGCCAATGAGCGTCGCCTGGAGCAGATGCAGGCGCTGGTGACCGACAAGCTGGATGGCAGGCTGAACGAATCCTTCCAGGCGGTCAATGGCCAGCTGGCCAATGTGCACCGGGGCCTGGGCGAGATGCGTGAGCTGGCTATGGGCGTCACCGACCTGCAGAAGATGCTGGGCGGGGTCAAGACCCGGGGCATATGGGGCGAGGTGCAGCTGCAGGCCCTGCTGGAGGAGCTCTTCGCGCCGGGACAGGTGATTGCGAATGCAGCTATCCCCGAGGGCTCTCAGACCAGGGTGGAATATGCCCTGCGGGTGCCCGCGGGGGAGGGCGAGCGGCTGCTGCCCATCGACGCCAAATTTCCTCAGGAAGACTACCTGCGCCTGGTGGAGGCTGCCGAGGCCGGGGACGCCGGGCAGGTGCGCCGCTGCGGCGCGCAGCTGGAGCGGGCCGTAATGGAGCAGGCGCGGCGCATCCACGACAAGTACATCCGCCCGCCCCAGACCACCGATTTCGCCGTGATGTTCCTGCCTACCGAGAGCCTGTACGCCGAGGTCGCCCGCAGGGAGGGCCTGATAGAGCGCGTTCAGGAGCGGTTTCGCGTGCTGCTCTCCGGCCCCGCTACGCTGTGCGCGCTGTTGACCAGCGTGCAGATGGGCATTCGCTCGGTGACGCTGGAGCGGCGCAGCGGCGAGGTGTTGGCCATGCTGGCGGGCATGAAACAGGATTTCGCCGGGTTCGACGCCTCCGTACAGCGCATGCGTCAGCGGCTGATTCAGGCCGAAACCGAGCTGGACGCCCTGGAGCGCCAGTCGAGGAAGGTCGTCAGGGCCATCGAGAACGTGGACGACATCAAAGCGCCGGAATGACGAATGCCATTCTGGCGCTTTGATGTCGCAGGAGAGTCACTGCGCCCTGAAGCTGAAGCCGTTGCGCATGCCGATGATGACGAATGAGACCGCCAGGCCGATCACCATCGTGACGATCATGGCGATGCGGGCGGTGTTCAGCTTCTGCCGCCATGCCCGTTCCAGGTAGCGGGGCAGTACGATGGCCAGCAGCGCCGCCACGATCAGTCCGTAGGTGGCCAGCTCCTGCCCGAAGGCGAACAGGCAGATGACGATGGCGATGCCCACGGCCCCGCCGCCCAGGATCTGCCAGCGCTTCCACTGCTCGGGCGTCATGGCCTCGATGCGCTTTTCCATCTCGCTGGGGATGTAGGTGTCGTCGTCATTGTCGTCCTCCACGCTCTCGCCCGCGTCCGCCTTCGTGGGGGCCGGTTCCGGCACGTCGTCCACATAGGGCACGAAGTCCGACCGGGCGGGGGGCGTTTTGGACTGGGATTTGGCTTGGACGGCATCCTCAGGCGTCGCCGCCTGGCGGGGGATGGCCTCGCTCCGCTGAAGCGCCGCGGCGGCCTCCGCCTCCAGTCGGGCGATCTCCGCCTCGGTGGGTACGTGCTTTTCTGGGGTCGGATTGTTGTTTTGCTGATCCATGATGTACCTCCTGGAACGGAATATTCTGATTTGTCGAGCAGGGCTCGATAAATCAGAATTGAGGGATTAGGTTTTAGGGGTTAGGTTTTAGGTGGTGGTGCAAATCCCTGCGGGATTTGGTCCATTCAATGGAAACGGCAGAGGTTTCAACGCTTCTCGGACCCTTTAATCAAAAGAAATCCGCAAGGATTTCCTCCTTCCCTAACACCTAAAACCTAT
>CADBVG010000091.1 GCA_902798105.1 uncultured Eubacteriales bacterium | reverse complement strand
TTTCCGGGCGCTCGAACCCAGTAAACCTTCGAAATCTGCAATTGCATCTGTCGAAAAATTCACTCGCCAGCTGACCACCTTAATTGCGCGGTATTTCCTATGTTTTCCTGTGGGGTTGGGAGGACTCCTTCAGAGAGGAAGGTGCCCCCGCAGGGGGCGGCATCACCTGCACGCTTCCTTCAGCACTGCCACGGCCTTTTCCAGCAGGTCCATGGGGATGTTCAGCGCGGGCAGCAGGCGCACGCGGTCCTTGGCGGTCAGGTACAGCACTCCGTTTTCGATGCACTTCATGACGACCTCCCGGGCGGGCCTGACCGTCTTGACGCCGATCATCAGGCCCAGGCCGGAGACGGCTTCGATGCCGGGCGCGCCGGTGAGCTGGTCGAAGATGTAGGCGCTGCGCTGGCGCACGCCCTCCAGCAGGGCGTCGTCGATGCGGCTGAGGATGCTCACGCCGCCCGCGCAGGCGACGGGGTTGCCACCGAAGGTGGAGCCGTGGTCGCCGGGGGTCAGCACGTCCTGCACCTTCTCGCCCATCAGGCACGCGCCGATGGGCAGGCCGCCGCCCAGGCCCTTGGCCGTGGAGACGATGTCGGGCCGGATGCCGAAGGTCATGTAGGCATACAGCTGGCCGCTGCGGCCGTTGCCGGTCTGCACCTCGTCCACCACCAGGGGGATGTCTTGCGCCTGGGCATAGTCCGCCAGGGCGTGTACGAAGCCGGCCTCCAGCGGCACCACGCCGCCCTCGCCCTGCACGCACTCGATCATGATGCCCGCCACGGGGGTCTTGGCGTCAATGGCCTTCAGCGCGTCCATGTCGCCGGGGGCGATGTGCTCGAATCCGGGCACCAGCGGCTGGTACAGCTCGTGGTAGTGGTCCTGGCCGGTGGCGGACAGCGTTGCCAGCGTGCGGCCGTGGAAGCTGTTCTTCAGCGTCACGATGGTGTAGCAGTTTGGCCCCTTCTTTTCGGCGGAGTACTTGCGGGCCACCTTGATGGCGCACTCGTTGGCCTCCGCGCCGGAGTTGCCGAAGAACACCCTCTTCATGCCGGTGCGCTGGCAGAGCATCTCGGCCAGCTTCGCGTCGGGCGCGGTGTAGTACAGGTTTGAAGAATGGGGGAGCTTGCCCAGCTGGTCGGTCACGGCCTTCAGCCACAGATCGTCCGCCGCGCCGAAGCCGTTCACCGCGATGCCGGAGCCCATGTCGATGTAGTCCTTGCCGTCCGCGCCCTTCAAAAGCGAGCCCTTGCCCGATACCAGCTCTACCGGGAAGCGGGCGTAGGTGTTGGCGATGTAGGTCTTGTCGAGGGTTTGCGTATTGCTCATTATCATGTCCTCCTAACAGGTGGTTGCGTTGTTTTCTAATGAGGAATGAGGAATTAGGAATGAGGAATTGCGGAAGAAATCCTGGCGGATTCCATTGATTAAAACAGCTGACAAGAGCCACCCTCGCAAATCATTCTCTGTCGTATCAAAACAAATCCCGAAGGGATTTGCACAACCATTCCTCATTCCTCATTCCTCATTCCTAATTTACCGTTGTTGGCCTGTTCTTCATTCATCGAGCTTGCGCCTTTGATCATCGTGCCCGCGCCTTCGTCGGTGAGCAGCTCCATCAGTATGGAGTGGGGCACGCGGCCGTCCATGATGATGACCTTCTTCACGCCCCGGCGGATGGCCTCGACGCAGCACTCCATCTTGGGGATCATACCACCAGAGATGACGCCCTCCTGGCGCAGCCGCGCCGCCTCCATGACGGAAAGCTCGGGGATCAGCGTGGTGGGGTCGTCCTTGTCCCGCAGCAGGCCGGGGATGTCCGACAGCATGATCAGGCGTTCGGCCTCCAGCGCCCCGGCCACCCGGGCCGCGGCGGTGTCGCCGTTGATGTTGTAGGCATTGCCCTCCCGGTCGCAGCCCAGGGTGGAGATTACGGGGATGTAGCCCTTCTCCAGCAGGTCGTTCACCGGCTGGATGTTGATGTTCGTGATCTCGCCCACGTAGCCCAGCCGCTCGTCCTTGATCTCGGCCTCGATCAGCCGGCCGTCCATGCCCGATATGCCCATGGCCTGGCCGCCCTTCATCTCCAGCAGGTTGACCAGCGTCTTGTTGATCTTGCCTGCCAGCACCATCTGCACGATGTCCACGGTCTCCCGGTCGGTTACCCGCAGGCCGTCCACGAACACGGCCTCCTTGCCCAGGGCCTTCATGGTCTGGCTGATCTCCGGGCCGCCGCCGTGCACCAGCACCACCTTCACGCCGATCAGCCACAGCAGCACCACGTCCTCCATGACCTGCTGCTTCAGTTGCTCGTTCACCATGGCGTTGCCGCCGTATTTCACCACCACGACCTTGCCGGTGTAGCGCCGGATGTAGGGCAGCGCCTGCACCAGCACCTCGGCGCGCTCGGCGTTGGAAAACATTTTATCCATGACAGCTCCTCTCGGCAGAGACAGATTGGTCCATATGCGATTCATCGGCATTCCGTAAGGATCCCTCGACTGCGCCTTGCCTGTGGCAAGGCTTCGCTCAGGATGACAGGGGTTGCGTGGCGCTGTCATCCTGAGCGGAGCGACAGCGCGTTGTAGCGGCGTCGCCTGCGCCGCCATATGCATTGGGATTGCGCAGGGGAACCGATGGCGGCGCCTGCGCCGCCGCTGCATTGGTCGGCCGGTAGCTACAGCGTATTACGACCGGTAGTCCCCGTTGATCTTCACATAATCGTAGGTCAAATCGCAGCCCCAGGCGGTGGCCTCCTCGCTGCCCATCTTCATGTCGCAGCGGAAGCGGACTTCCTTTTCGGTCAGGATGGCCAGGGCCCTGTCCTCGTCGAAGGCCTGTACGCAGCCGTCCTTGTAGAAGCAGAGGTCTTTATCCCTGCCAATCAGGTACAGCTCGATCACCGCGGGGTCGAAGTCCACCCCCGCGTAGCCCAGGGCGCAGAGTATGCGGCCGCAGTTGGCGTCCTTGCCGTAGATCATGGCCTTAACCAGGCTGGAGCCCACCACCGAGCGGGCCAGCGTGCGGGCGTGTTCCTTCGTGTCGGCGCCCGTCACCTGCATCTCCATCAGGTGGGTCGCCCCCTCGCCGTCCCCGGCCATCTTCACGGCCAGGTCGCGGCACACGGTGAACAGCGCCGCTTTGAAGGTGTCGTAGGCCGCGCTCCCGGCGGCGACGGGCGCGTTGCCCGCAAGGCCGTTGGCCAGCACCAGCAGCGTGTCGTTGGTGCTGGTGTCGCCGTCCACCGAGATCATGTTGAAGGTGTCGGTCACCACGTCGCTGACGGCCTGCTGCAAAAGGGCCGCGTCGATGGCGCAGTCGGTGGTGATGTAGGCCAGCATCGTGCACATGTTGGGGTGGATCATGCCCGAGCCCTTGCTCATGCCGCCCAGGTGGACCTCCACTTCACCCTTGCCGTCGGCGGCGGGCAGGGTGAAGGCCACGGCGCACTCCTTGTTGACGGTATCGGTGGTCATGATGGCCCGGCTGGCGGCGGTGCCTGCCTCCAGGCTGTCCGACAGCGCCTGCTTCATCATGGCCACGCCGGCGGTGATGCGGTCGATGGGCAGGTTGGGCCCGATCACGCCGGTGGAGCCCAGCAGCACCTGGTCGGCGGGAATGTCCAGCGCTTTCCCGGTGAATTCGGCGGTCTGACGGCACAGCGCCATGCCCGTTTCGCCGGTGGCCGCGTTGGCGATGCCGGCGTTGACCACCACAGCCCGGGCGGCTTTGACGTTGCGCACGATCTCCCGGTCCCAGACCACCGGCGCGGCCTTGACCACGTTGCTGGTGAAGACGCCCCCAACGGTACAGGGCGCGTCGCTAAAGAGCATGGCCATGTCTGTGCGCCCCCGGTACTTGATGCCTGCGGCGCAGCAGGCCGCCTTAAAGCCCGCGGCGGCCGTCACGCCGCCCGCTATCGATTTAATCATCGCTGTCCTCTCCTATAAATCGCGTGATGTTTTTCTCGTTCAGCACGAACTCATAATAATTCACGTCGCTCTTCTTCCAGCCGATCTGCCGCCAGAAGGCGTTGCCCACGTCGTTGCTGGCAAAGGCGATCAGGGACACCTTGTTGATGCCCATCTCCCGCAGGCGCGTCATGCAATAGCCTACCATGCGGGTGCCAATGTGCCGCCGACGGTATTCCCGGGCCACGCAGACGTGGTAAAGCGCCCCCTGCCGGCCGTCGGAGCCGCACAGTATCGAGCCGACGATGCGCCCGTCGACCACGGCCACCACGCTGGTGGTGGGGTTGCGGCGGATGAAGCGGGCCACGTCCTCCCGGGAGTCGTCCAGCGCCCGGATGCCGAAGCCCCGTATGGTCATCCACAGCGCCCGGACGGCGTCGTAGTCCTCCTCGCGCATGGGCAGAATCTGTACCTCATCCATGGACGCCGATCACCAGTCCCTCCGTCTCGTCCAGGCCCAGCAGCAGGTTCATGTTCTGTATGGCCGCGCCGGAGGCCCCCTTGCCCAGGTTGTCGAAGCGGGCGGTCACCAGTATGCGTTCTTCGTTGCCCGAGACGCTGATTTCCATGTCGTCCCGGCCTGAAAGCGCCCCCGCGGACAGGAAGCCGCCCTCGTCCGCGGCCTCGGCGAAGTTCACCACCGGGCCGGCATAGGCCGCGCGGTAGGCCGCCCTCACGTCGTCGATATTGCCGTTCAGCTGGCCTGAGAACAGGGGCACGCTGACCTCCATGCCGCTGTAGAAGTCGCCCACGATGGGCATGAACGCCGGGGCGCGGGTCAGGCCGCACACCGCGGCCATCTCCTTCAGGTGCTTGTGCTGCTGGCCCAGGCCGTACTGGCGCGGGGCGTCCAGCAGCGGGCTGCGGCCCTCGGCCTCGTACTCGGCGATCATCTTCTTGCCGCCGCCGGAATAACCGGTCAGCGACGTGCAGCACAGCATGGCATCTTTATTCAAAAGCCCCGCGTATGTAAGCGGCGCGATCAGCGCGATGAACCCGCTCGCGTGGCAGCCGGGGTTGGCGATGCGCTTCGACGCCGCGATGCGCGGGCGCTGGCCGGGCAGCTCGGCAAAGCCGTACACCCAGCCCTCGGCGGTGCGGTGGGCGGTGGAGGTGTCGATGATGGCGGTGTTGGGGTTCTCCACCAGGGCGACGGCCTCTATGGCGGCGGCGTCCGGCAGGCACAGGAAGGCGATGTCCGCGCCGTTGAGCGCGTCCCGCCGGGCCGAGGGATCCTTGCGCAGTTCCTCGGGGAGGATCACCAGCTCGATTTCCTTCCGAATCGCCAGCCGCTCCCGTATGCGCAGGCCCGTGGTGCCCGCGCTGCCGTCGATGAATATCCGCTTCATGTGCCGCCTCCGTACCATTCTAATAAATATACAGAAATTATACGGCTGATTGGGGGTTAAGGCAAGTTAAATGTGTATTATTATTCGTGGTAATTGTATATTCATGCATGAAAAGTGAGTGAATATGCAGTTCGGCGCGTCCCGGCGCAATGAACATTTAATACAGGCGCGTTGACAGGCGCCCTTTTTTGTGATAGCATAATGCCATAACCGAATATTGCGATTAAAGGATAGAGGCGCAGTTGTCATCAGTAGGGCCGGTGCAAGGCATCGCAAAGCCGTTGCCGGTCGTGAAAGGGGCCGCTGCCGAAGACGGAGAGGGCGGCCTCCGTCTGGGCGAACGGATAACATCCGTTCGACTGCCGCGATTGCGGAGCGCTATGGATTAATCGAGGCACTGCCACGCGCGCGCGGGGCGGTCGATGTCGATTGGAACACAGCGAATGCAGCGGGCATTGGCTGTTTTTAATTATAATCGCGGAGATTGCAATATGCGTAAATAACGCCACAAAGGAGAATTGTTATGAGCAAGAAGACCATCTTTCGCGGCGCCGCTACGGCGCTGATCACCCCCCTGACCCCTGCGGGGGTGGACTACGAGGCCCTGGGAAAACTGATCGACTGGCAGATCGAACAGGGCATCGACGCGCTGGTCATCGCTGGCACCACCGGCGAGGGCGCGACCCTGACCTACGATGAGCACCAGGAGGTCATCCGCTACTCGGTGGAGCGGGCGGCGGGGCGCGTGCCCATCATCGCGGGCAGCGGCTCCAACGACACCAGCCGCGCCATCACCCTGTCCCGCTTCTCCTGCGAGGCCGGGGCCGACGCGCTGCTGGTGGTGACCCCCTACTACAACAAGGCCACCCAGAAGGGCCTGATCGCCATGTACAACGCCATCGCCGACGCGGTGGACAAGCCAATCATACTCTACAATGTGCCCTCCCGCACCGGCGTGGGCATCGAGCCCAGAACCTACCTGGCCCTGGCCGAACACCCCAACATCGTGGCCATCAAGGAGGCCAACGGCAATATCTCCAAGATCGTGGAGACCGCGCGGCTGGTGGGTGACAAGCTGGACATCTACTCCGGCAACGACGACCAGGTGGTGCCGATACTGTCCATGGGCGGCAGCGGCGTGATCTCGGTGCTGTCCAACGTCATGCCCGCCCAGACCCACCAGATGTGCCAGCGCTTCTTCGACGGCGACCTGGCCGGGGCGGCGAAGATGCAGATGGAATACCTTCCCCTGATCAACGCCCTGTTCAGCGAGGTCAATCCCATCCCCGTGAAGGCGGCCATGGCGGCCATGGGCTGGTGCGAGAACTACCTGCGCATGCCCCTGACCCGCATGGAGCCCGAGCACTGGGAGAAGCTGAAGACCATCATGCAGGCACACAAGCTGATCTGACGGAATGAAGATGGGGCTTTGGGGGATAGATAAATTCTGATGGTGTTAGTCAGGAAATAGGGTGATAAGTCGGTCGAGGGAGTTCTTTTGGACAGTAAGAGTAGTACAATAGGATTATCAAGAG
>CADBVG010000090.1:6989-7612 GCA_902798105.1 uncultured Eubacteriales bacterium | reverse complement strand
CGCCGACGAAACGGAAGGGGAGACGACCTCTTCAGACTCGCCTGACGGCGAGCCAGCTTCCCCTGAAGGGGAAGCCCTGAGTGCGCCCGAGGAAGCGCCCACCGAGGAAGCCCCCGCCGAGGAAGCACAGCCCGCCGACGGCGCGCCCGTCGCGAACGCGCTGACCTACACCGGCGAGGCCCAGGCACTGGTCACCGCCGGGAAGGGCTGGCTGTTCTCAATGGACGGCGAAGCCTTCACCGCGGACATCCCCACCGCCGTCGACGCGGGGGACTACACCGTGTTCTTCAAGGCCGCGGAGGACGCCGAAGCCCAGGCCCTGACCGTCACCGTCGCCAAGGCCGACGTGACCCTCATCCCGCCCGAGGCCATGACCGGGGAGGAATGAGCCGAGTAAGGAACCTTTACGAAATAACCTGCACATCTTGCTTGCCTGAATTCGCCCCTGCTGCGTTGTCGTCGGTCAACGTGCCCCGGCACGCCCCCCTCCTTCGCCTTGCATGGACGAATTCATCCTAAGGAAATACCGCACAATACGGCGGCACATCTGGCGGTGCCTTTTCCGCCAGTCATCTCTTGCAGATTTTTTGATTTACCGCCAGTAAACCTTCAAAATCTGCAAG
>CADBVG010000090.1:0-6974 GCA_902798105.1 uncultured Eubacteriales bacterium | reverse complement strand
TTTTTTGATTTACCGCCAGTAAACCTTCAAAATCTGCAAGAGCGCCTGACGAAAAAATCACTCGCCAGCTGACCACCTTAATTGCGCGGTATTTCCCTAAGCAATTTGCACATTTATTTCGTTACAGTTCCTGAATCAAAAAAGATCCTTCGACTGAGCCGCATTCGCGGCGCTGCTCGGGATGACAGCGAACAAATCTCTGTCATCCCGGGCGCAGTCGAGGGATCTTTTATTGTTATTTGAGAACAGTTGCCGGTTCCCCAATTATCGCTTGTCCTTGTCGATGAATTCCAGCGTGATGATGGACAGCACCGCGAAGCCCAGCACGAAGGCGATCAGGTTGCCCCAGTATTTCATGACGTTCTTCTGCGTGTGCGCGTAGGCCTTGTTGTAGCTGGCCTCGGCGATCCTGTTTTGCAGCACGTCCTTCACATAATCCTCGCCAACCATATCCACTATGGCGCCGACGGTGGTGGTGTAGGTGTAGCGCTGGTCTTTGTAGGACTGCACGGTTTCGCTGTTGATGATCATGTCGAGGACGTCGCCCACGAAGATATCCTTGCCCAGCTGTACGTCCTTGTATTTTTCCAGCAGGCCATCCGCGTTGATGGCGTCCAGCACGTCGCCCACGGTCGTGGTTTGAATCACCTTCAGGCCGGACAGGAAATCCATGATCTCCTTGTTGTTCATCAGGATGTCCAGCGCCTTGCCCAGGTTCAGCCCGGGGATGTGCAGCTTGAAGTCGAAGTCGCGCAGGGCCTGGAATTCATCCATCTCGTTCACGTAGCGCAGCAGGTCCGCCACGCTCGTCTCCTCCAGCACGTGCTCCTTCTTGAAAGCCTGGAAGCCCTCGCTGTTGAGCAGGTCCCTGACCTCGCCCAGGGTGAACACCCGGGTCAGCTGGGTCTCGTGCAGCCGCTTGATGGCGGGGATACTCTTGTCCATCAGCAGGTCGATGACCTCTCCCACGTCCAGCGTGGCGCTGAGCTCCTTGCCCTTCAGCTTCTCCAGTTGGTTCCATATGGTCATCACGGGCCGCTCGTTGTAATCGCCCTGGGCTGCCACGACCTTCAGGGCCGGGTTGGAGATGGTGAGGGGGGTGACGTAGCGGGTCCAGCCCGGCAGCGCCAGCATGCCGCCGGAGAAGACCAGCTGGAAGATCAGCACGAAGGGCATGATCGTCATGGCCGTGGTGGTGTTGCGGGCCAGCGAAGAGATCCACAGCGCCATCATGTCCGAGGCGTAGGTGATCAGGAAGATCGAAATGCCGAAATCCACGATCATCCTGCTGGTAAACAGCCCCTTGGCCGGGTACTGGACGCCCACGGCCTTGGTGACGTACAGCGTCACGACGGTTTGCAGCAGGCACAGCAGCGCCTGGTACAGCATGTGGGAGACAACATAGGAGGAGATGTGCATACCGGAGCGGTGCTCCCGCTTGATCACGTCGCGCTCGCGGCAGATGACCTGGATCGAATTGAAGCAGCCGTTCCAGATGCACACCATGACCATGGCGAAGCCGCCCAATAGCGTGCCCTCCATGGTGATGAACAGGCGGTTGCGTATGACCATGCCCACCAGGCCGGCGATCAGCGCCGCCATGGGCAGCACCTTCCAGTCGCTCTGGTACATGAACATGGCCAGCAGGCGGGCCAGGTAGATGCCGATCTGGGCAATGCGGCCGCGGTAGCGGGCCTTGAAAAGGCGCTTGTTATCCCTTTCAACTCTCGTCTCGGACATATTACGCGACCTCCTTTGCATACTTCATGACGAACTCGTCGGCCAGGCCGTCGCCGCCCTCTTCCTTGCGGTTGACGGCCTTGACGATATCCTCCATCTTTTCGCGCCCAAAGAACCTGCGGGCGTCTGCAATGCTGCCGTAGAAGGCCAGCCGGCCGGTGCGGGCGCTGTCCTTGGCCAGCACGATCACGTCGTCGAACAGGTCGATCACGCGGTCCGGCGTGTGGGTGATGACGATGACGATCCTGCCGGAGTCGGCGATCTTGCGCAGCTGCTCAAACAGCGCCCGCGCCATTACGCCGTCCAGGCCGGAATCCGGCTCGTCCAGTATGAACAGCTGGGGGTTGGAGATCATCTCCATGGAGATGGAGAGGCGCTTGCGCTGGCCGCCGGACAGCTTTTCCACCAGGTTTGTCTGCACCGGGGTCAGGCCGAAGATATCCATGACCTCGTTTACCCGGTTCCTGAGATCCTCGTCGGGCACGTCGATGGGCAGGCGCAGCTTGGCCGCGTCCATCAGGGTGTTGAAAACGGTGTTCTTGCCACGCATCATATCGCCCTGGGGGACAAAGCCCATCTCGTGGATCATCTGGTCGTACTGGGTGTAGATGTTGTGGCCGTTGAGCATGACCTCGGCGTTGGCCTTTTCGTAGCCGTTGATGGCGTTGACAAACGTGGTCTTGCCCGCGCCGGAGCCGCCCAGCAGCAGCACCAGGTGGCCCTGGGGGATGGCCATGTGGATGTCGCGCAGCAGCACCTTCTTCTGGAAGGCCTCTACGACGGTGCGGTCTTTCAGGTTGACCGTCAGGCCCTCGTCCATGACGGTGGCGCTGCCCTGGTGAACCAGCTTCGCCAGCTCGGCCTTGATGTCATCCACCTTCCAGCCGGGCTGGTACTTCTTGTTGAAGCCCCAGATCAGCGCGGGGATGCAATCCAGGTAGGGCGGGATCCACAGCCACAGCCAGCGCTTCTTTTCGCCGTAGACCTCCACGATGCCCGCGCGGACGCGGATGCCGTACACGAAGTTGACCAGCTGCAGGCAGGTGGCGAAGCTCAGCAGCGCGATGTCCATCGAGGTGATTGCGGACTTGTCCGGGCGGGAAGAGGCATAAAAGAGGGACGCGACGCTCAGGCCGGCGAGGATCACCTGGGAAATGGCGTATTTCGGCGCGTCCGATTCGCAGCCGGCGCAGCGGGCGAAGTCGAATTCGCGCAGGCCGGGGATCAGCGCGTGCCAGCCTTTGACGCCGGACTTCTGGAACATCATAAACAGACCCAGCATGTAAAGCCCAACCAAAACGATGTCCATGATATGGTGGGAGTTGAAAAACAGGGTCAGCAGAGCGCGTACAACAAGCATTTCATCCACTCCTTCGTAAAAATAACCATTGTAATTATAGCGCAGATAAGCGGCATGGAAGATAAGATATTGTAAAGTGTTATAATAAACGGCGATGAAGAGCATCGCAATAAACGCGCCGCAGGGCAAAACATACCGGAGCTGTCGGCAAAACAAGGGGAAATATGGAAATATGATAGATACTTAACCGTGTAGGTGTTATAATGTGGGAAAAAGGAGCGGTGACATGCGGATACGGTGAGATCGACACGCAGGATTTGAGCCTGATCGGGCGCGACAATGGGAGGACGCGGATGAAAACACAACTGTTCAAGCCGGGCATGAGGTTCTTCAAGGGCAATACCCATGCCCACAGCACCGCCAGCGACGGGCGGCTGTCCCCGGAGGCGGTCTTTGAGACCTATCGCGCGACGGGCTACGATTTCCTGGCCCTGACGGACCACTGGCATGTGTGCGCGGCGCGGGACTGGCGGGGTATGCTGGTCATTCCCGGGGCGGAGTACGACTTCAGCTTTCCCACCCAGGTGCTCCACCTGGTCTGCCTGTACCGGGACGAAGGGGACGCGGCGGGCATCGCCCGGGGCATGTCCCACACCGACGTGATCCGGCATGTAAACCAGGCGGGCGGCATTTGCATCGCGGCGCACCCGGCCTGGTCGCTGAACACGCCGGAATTCCTGAAGTCGCTGGACGGCGTGGAGATTTCGGAGGTTTACAACACCATGTCCGACGAGCCCTTCAACGCGCCCCGGGGCAATTCCGAGAGCCTGCTGGACGTGGCGGCGGCCAACGGGAAGCCCTTCCGGCTCGTGGCGGCGGACGATTCCCACCCTTACGCAGGGGAGCAGTGCGCCGCCTGGACGATGGTGCAGGCGGAGACGCTGAGCGTACCGGCCATCATTGCCGCGCTGCGGGAGGGCCGCTTCTACGCGACCCAGGGGCCGGATTTCCACGACATCACTGTCGAGGGCGATACCATTGCCGTGGAGACTTCGCCCGTGTCCCGCGTCACGTTCTGTTCGAACCTATACTGGGTGGAGGGCCGGTGCCGCGCCGGCAGCGGACTGACCCGGGAGGTCTACAGGGTTCATCCGGGCGAACGCTTCGTTCGCGTCCAGCTGACAGACGCGAACGGAAAAAGGGCGTGGAGCTCACCGATTATTACGGAGCATTTGTTGGGATAGCAAGGGGAGGATAATATGATTTCGCTGATGCTTTGCTTTGCCGCGCTGGTCATAGGCTACTTCACCTATGGGCGGCTTGTGGACAGGATGTTTGGCCCGGACGACCGCGTCACCCCGGCCAACCGCCTCAACGACGGCGTGGACTATGTACCGATGAAGAACTGGCGCCTGTTCCTGGTGCAGCTGCTGAACATCGCCGGGACGGGGCCGATCTTCGGGCCGCTGATGGGCGCGTGCTTCGGGCCGGTGGTATTCCTGTGGATCGTGCTCGGTTCGGTGTTGGGCGGCGCGGTGCACGACTACATGGTAGGCATGATCTCCGAGCGCCACGACGGCCAGTCCATCGCGGAGCTGTCCGGCATCTACCTGGGCAACGGGGCGAAGTGGGGCATGCGGTTGTTCTCGGTGCTGCTGCTGCTGCTGACGGGCACGGTGTTCGTCAACAGCCCCGCGGCGCTGATCGACAAGCTGACGCCCATGGAGAACGATACCCAGATCTGGGTGGCGGTGATACTGGTCTACTACGTGCTGGCGACGCTGCTGCCCATCGACAAGATCATCGGCAAGCTGTACCCGGTGTTTGGTGTGGTGCTGATCACCATGGCGGTGGGCATATTGGGCGGCACCTTGTTCGGTGGCTACAAGATCCCGGAAATATCCCTCGCGAACCTGCACCCGGAGGGGCTGCCGGTGTGGCCCTACATGTTCGTCACTGTGGCCTGCGGCGCGATTTCCGGCTTCCACGCCACCCAGTCGCCGATGGTTTCCAAGTGCGTCACCTCGGAAAGGCAGGGCCACAGGATCTTCTATGGCGCGATGCTCGCCGAATCGGTGATCGCGCTGGTGTGGGCCGCCGGCGGCGCGGCCTTCTACGGCAATACGACCGGCCTGAACAGCGCGCTGTCCACGCTGGGACAGTCCGGCACGGTGTATGACATCTCCATCGGTATGCTGGGCAAGGTTGGCGCGATTCTGGCCATCGTCGGCGTGATCGCCTGTCCGATCACCTCCGGCGACACCGCCTTCAGGAGCGCCCGCCTGATCCTGGCGGAGATGTTCCACCTGGACCAGAAGCCCATCAAAAACCGCCTGATCGTGACCCTGCCGCTGCTGGCGGTGGCCGCGGTGCTGACCCAGCTGGACTTCAACGTGCTGTGGCGCTACTTCTCCTGGTCCAACCAGACCCTGGCGATGATCAGCCTGTGGGTGGCGACGGCCTATTTGATCCGGACGGGCCGGTCGCGCTTCGGCTCCCTGGTGACGGCGTTGCCCGCGACGTTCATGTCCGCGGTCAGCATGACCTACATCCTGATGGCGAAGGAGGGCCTGAGCCTGGGAGCGGGCATCGCCTATCCGGTGGGTATCGTATTTGCTGCGGCGCTGTTCGTGGTGTATATGGTGCTGCTGGGTAAGCACCAGAGGGCTGCTTTACAATAGATATAATAAAAAATTAACGGTTTGCGTTTCAGAATTGCTTTAAAGCTGTGATATGCTAATCGGCAAGGGAAAAAACCGGGAATCGCGTTTTCCCGAACGGGGAGAGAAAGGAGTTCATTCAAATGAGCATTTTTCCTGTTGCACTGGCAGAGCAGAATGCCGAACTGGCCCAGGCCCTGGAGGGTCTGACGAAGGAAGAGGCCGCCGTGGGCGGCGCCGCCCTGGGCATGGCTATGGGTATGCTGGTTGCCTTCCTGATCGTGTGGTATGTCTTCCAGGCCATCGCTGACTGGAAAATCTTCACCAAGGCTGGCGAGGCCGGCTGGAAGTCCCTGATTCCGATCTACAATGTCTACGTGGAGTACGACCTGTGCTGGACCGGCGTGCTGGGCCTGGTATACGTTGCGGCCACCTTCTGCGCCAACCTGTTGACTTCCGGCCAGGTTGTGGAGAACTGGAAGGTGATCGTCGCCGGGGTGCTGCTCATCGTCGCGCTGATCCTGCACATCATGCAGTCCCTGCGGCTGGCCAAGGCCTTCGGCAAGGGTACCGGCTTCGGCATCTGCCTGATCCTGTTTGGGCCCATCGCGCGCCTGGTGCTGGGCTTCGGCAGCGCCACCTACGTCGGCAACCGTTCCTGACGGGGGCGGCATTCGCCCCGCGCTGCGCTGACAAATCCTCGCTTTCCCCGGAATTTTGAATGGATTCCGGGGATATTAATTCTGGAGGATTACATTTTGAGGAGGTTTGAGGCATGAATACCATCATCAACACCGATAAGGCCCCCGCAGCGGTGGGCCCCTATGTTCAGGCCATACTGGCGGGGAACACGCTGTTTTCCTCCGGCCAGCTGGGCATGAACCCGGAGACCGGCGCGCTGCCGGAGGGCGTGGAGGCCCAGGCCCGGCAATCCCTTGCCAATGTGAAGGCCATACTGGACGAGGCCGGCTTTGCGAAGTCCGACGTGGTCAAGACCACCGTTTTCATCAAGGACATGAACGATTTCGCCGCCGTCAACGCCGTCTATGCCGACTTCTTCGGCGACGCCTGCCCCGCCCGGAGCTGCGTCGAGGTGGCCCGCCTGCCCAAGGACGGCCTGGTGGAGATCGAGTTTGTGGCGGTGAAATAAATTCTGTAACTGCTCAGTCCTTGTCACAAATTCTGATGGTGTTAGTCAGGAAATAGGGTGATAAGTCGGTCGAGGGAGTTCTTTTGGACAGTAAGAGTAGTACAATAGGATTATCAAGAGAGGA
>CADBVG010000089.1:9706-11086 GCA_902798105.1 uncultured Eubacteriales bacterium | reverse complement strand
CAAATCCGTCAGGATTTGGTCCACCCCCTAAAACCTAACCCCTAAAACCTAATCCCTCAATTCTGATTTATCGAGCATCAGCTCGATAAATCAGAATTTATCAAAGGAGCAAAGTATGCCGAATTACCTGAACGAAGCCCAATCCCTTGCCGCCGAGCTCACCGCCCTGCGCCGCGCCTTCCACATGGACCCAGAGCTGGGGAACCGTGAGTTTCACACTGCGGAACGCATCGAGGCGGCATTGAAAGGCTGGGGCATTCCCACCCGGCGGCTGTTGGACACGGCGGTGGTGGGGCGGCTGGACGGTGCTCTGCCGAGGCCGGTGGCGGCGCTGCGCTCGGACATGGACGCCCTGCCGCTAACAGAAGCTACCGGGGCGGACTTTGCCTCCCGGAACCCAGGGGTCATGCACGCCTGCGGCCACGATGTGCACATGACGGCGGCGCTGGGCGCGGCACGGCTGCTGGCGAATCATCGCCATACCCTGAAGGGCAGCGTGGTTTTCCTGTTCCAGCCCGACGAGGAGGGCCGGGGCGGCGCCCGGCGCATGATCGAAGCCGGGGCGCTGGAGGGCGTGGACGCAGTGTTCGGGGCCCACGTGTCCCCGGATTTACCCGTTGGCCATGTGGGCGTGCGTTACGGCAAGTTCTACGCCGCCTCGGACACCTTTAAGATCGTCGTCAACGGCGTCAGCGCCCACGGGGCCGAGCGGGAGAAGGGCATCGACGCCCTTGGCGCGGCGGCGGCGCTGGTGAGCCGCCTGATCGACCTGCCCAGGTGCCTGCCAAACGAGCGGGCCGTGCTGTCGGTGGGTTCCTTCCACGCCGGCACGGTGATGAACGCCCTGGCGGACCGGGCTGAGTTCGAGGGTATCATGCGCACCCTGGGCCCGGCGGCCCGGGCGGCGCTGAAGCGCCTGTTCCGCACCGCCGTGGATGAGGTGATGTCGGCCTGGGGCGCGACGGCAGAGGTAAACCTGCGGGAGAGCTATCCCGGCGTGGTGAATGACGACGCCATGACCGCCCTGGCCGAGCGCGCCGCCCGGAGCCTGCTGGGCGACGACCGGGTGCACTCGATCGACCGGCCCACCATGACCACCGAGGACTTCGGCTATTTCCTGATGGAGAAGCCCGGCAGCTTCTACCACATCGGCGCGGGCTGTCCCCTGCCGCTGCACAACACAGCCTTCCTGCCCGACGACCAGGCTCCCGTCACCGCCGCCGCCGTGCACGCCACGGTGATCGAGGCGTTTCTGAAAAGCAAATTCTGATTTGTCGAGCTGTTGCGGCAGCCAAAAGCCTTCCCCCGGTGGGGAAGGTGGCACGGCGAAGCCGTGACGGATGAGGTCCTCCCCTAACGTTACGCCTCGCGCCTTTGCTG
>CADBVG010000089.1:0-9693 GCA_902798105.1 uncultured Eubacteriales bacterium | reverse complement strand
TCCGTCTTTCCCCGAACAACGCAAGCGTTTTCGGGGAAATCCACCTTCCCCACCGGGGGAAGGCCACTTTTGGGGCCTTCGTCAACAGCTCGACAAATCTGAATTTTCCCAACCCGTGAACCTTTTTTCCTGTTTTTCGTCAAATCCAATACAGACTATGTACCGGCGGGGCTGTACCCCGCCGGGCTTCATCGCATGTCGCCGTCGGGCTCGCCCACGCGCTCGCGGAACAGCAGGGATATGCACCACAGCGCGGCAATGCCCACGATGGTGTAGATCACGCGGCTGACGGTTGCCGCCTGCCCGCCGAAGAGGTAGGCCACCAGGTCAAAGCGGAACAGGCCGACCAACAGCCAGTTGATGCCGCCGATGATGCTCAGCAACAGGGATATGCGGTCCAGCATAATTGACATCTCCTTATCTCAGCCGGTGTTCCGGCGTGATGCTCTTATGTTGGCCCCTTTTTCGCAAAATATACCGAAGCCGGAAAAAATTGCAACGCCGCTGTGAATTCTTCAGGCATCGTGTTGACATCGGACGGGCAGATGCTATACTTGAGGTGATTCCCAAGGGAGATCGCCATGGATATTTACAGACCATTCAGGAGGTACATATCGATGAAAAATCGCGTGATCAGGGTTATGGCCATGGCCACGGCGCTGATGCTGATGCTGGGCCTTGCGTTGGCGGAGGTGCGCACCACCGGCGACGTGTGGCTGCGCACGGGACCGGGTCTGGATTACGAATCCGTCGCCATATTGAAGACAGGCAAGTCCTATGAATACCTGGGTGAATCCAGCGTGGACGAGCGCAGCGTGGCGTGGTACAAGATCGCCGTCGGCGATAAGACCGGTTGGGTCTCCTCCCGCTATTCCGAGCTGGTTGGCGAAACCGCCGCGAGCGAGGAAGACAAGAACGATGAGCCTGCGCCCGCGCCCACCGAAGCCCCGGCCAGCCAGAGCGCGCTGAATGCGGGCATACTGTTCAGCCAGGAGGCCCCCGCGGCCGGGAGCGAAGCCGCGCCGGAAGCAGAACCCGGGGAAGAGTCGGCCCAGGCTCCGGCTCCCGTGCCCACAAACGGACCCGCCAGGACCGTGGAGCTGTCCGGCTACTACCTGAGCAACCTGGTGGAGGCGGCCAACGACATCGGCCTGATTTCCTATCGCCAGGTGGAATCCGAGGCACCCTATCAATACTACGACAATTCCCTGATCCTCGCCGGCAACCAGCAGGTGGAAAACATCGTGGTGTACGGCAGCGGCTACGAGGTTTACGGCGTGTCCGTGGGCATGAACATCAACGCCGCCCGGGCCTGCCTGAACGCCGCGGGGCTGGACTACGTGGAGTCGATGAACGGCGTTACCTACGAACACAGGGCAACGGAGGCCTCCCTGTTCACCGACGCCAAGGGCCACGATTCCTGCATCAACGTGTGGGTGGATGAGACCGGCACCGTCACAGAGGTCGACTGGTCCACGTATACGGGCTGACGGCCTGATATAACAAGGATGCCTCAAAATGATCCCGTCATTTTGAGGCATCCTTTGCTTTTTGGGTCAGCCTTCCAGTACCTTTTGCTGGGTTTCGATGTCGGCCTCGCCGGTGACGGGCAGGCCGTGGTCCTCCTGGAAGGCGGCGATGGCCTTCGCGGTCTGGGGGCCGTAGTAGCCGGTGGAGGGGCCGTCCATCTTCAGGTAGCCCATGGCGCGCAGCTTCTCCTGCAACTGCAGGGCCACCCAGGTGTATTCGCCATCGACCAGGGTATGGTGGTCGTCCACGTTGTAGTCAGGCTGGGGCATAGCGCTGTCGGTCAGCGTCGAGGTCTCGTTCCCCGGCAGGTTGAACAGCTCGTTCAGCGTCACCAGCTTGTAGCCCTTTGATATGGCCCAGGGGATGAACTCCTCCAGCTTCTTGGTGTCCGGGTCGGTGCAGTGGAACAGGTACACCTGTCCGGGGGCCAGCGAGGCGCGGATGTGCTTCATGTCCGAATCCGAACCTGAAACGCTCCAGTTGGCGATGCCCAGGTAGCCCAGCTTTTTCAAATAGCTGTGGATGCGCGGGTCGGTGTCGCCGTCGCCGCCCATCAGCCGCAAAAAGTGCTCCTGGTAGTGGGTGCCAAGGGCCTTGTCCAGCGCGGCGTCCTGCTTCCAGATTTCCGCGGCCATATCGTCGTCTGACATGCGGAAGATGCGGGAGTGGCTGTAGGTGTGGTTTTCAATCTCGAAGCCCAGGTCGAAGGCGCAGCGTTTCAGCAGTTTGGGCATGCCCTCCTTGGAGAGCGTCTCGCCTACGGGGAACAGCGTCAGCTTGCCGCCCGCCTTCTCCGCGGTCTTTACGATGCGTTCCAGGTTATTGACCTGGTAGCAGTCGTCCACGGTGATGGCGATCTTCTTCGATTCGATTTCGGCGTTGTGGATCACCGGCAGGTACTCAAACGGCCCGGGCTCGGGGGTAATCTCCGGGGTGGGCTCCGGCGTGGGTTCGGCGGTGGGCTCCGGCGTCGGCTCGGGGGTGGGCTCGGCGGTCACCTGGGGCACTAGCGTGATCACCGGCGCCTTGTCGGTCAGGCGTTCGGCGGTGTCCACACCGGCCTGTACCGGGGCCTGTACCTCGCTGGTCGCGGGTACATCGGCGGCGGGCTTGGGCAGCATTTTGACGGCCAGTATGATGATCGCCAGTATGCCCAGCGTAAACAGCACCGCGGGCAACAGGCTGTTCTGCTTGCGCTTGCGGCGCTTCCCGTGGTGGGCAGGGACGCGCTTCGTGGCGCGCGGATCGGCGCGCTTGACGGGTTTCCTGCTTCCCGCATGCTTGGTGTTGCGATTCACAAACCGTCCCTCCTGTCTTGACGTCGGGCGAATCAGGGCTTATACTTGTAGCGGCGGGGACGCTTCCCCGCGCTGGGTGCGCAATACAATGATTATAGCTGCAAACGCGGCGTATATCCATCATTTTGCGCTAATAAGACGTGACAATTTTCTGAACAGTTGCGCCTGTTCAGATGGAAAAATATGGAAATAAAGGGAAGTGTGCCGGCCATGCGATTGGACAAGGCGGTGGCCCTGACGGGCCTTACGCGCAGCGAGGCGCGCAAGGCCATCGCGGCGGGCCGCGTTCAGGTGGACGGTCGACCGGTCCGCGACGGATCCATGCAGGTTGACCCCGGGCAGGTGCGCGTCGACGGTGTACAGGCGGTGGACGCGGGCGAGGTGTACATCATGCTGCACAAGCCCGCGGGCGTGGTTACGGCAACGGAGGACCGCCGCCTGCCCACGGTGGTTGACCTGCTGCCCCCGGCGATGCGCCGCAGGGGGCTGGGTCCCGTGGGCCGTCTGGACCGGGACGTGACCGGGCTGGTGCTGCTGACCACCGACGGCCAGCTGGCCCACCGACTGATCTCGCCCCGATGGAAGGCGGAGAAGCTGTACCGGGCGCGTTGCGAGGGGCGGCTGACGGAGGTCGAGGTGGAGGCCTTCGCAAGGGGCGTGATGCTGTCCGATTTCACGTCGCTGCCCGCGCGGCTGACGCTGCTGGAGGCGGGGGACGACGGCTCTACTGCGGACGTGGCGCTGACCGAGGGCAAGTTCCATCAGGTCAAGCGCATGTTTGCCGCCGTCGGGCATCCGCTGATTGCGCTGGAGCGCCTGCGCATCGGGCCCCTCGCCCTCGACCCCGCCCTCGGGCCGGGTCAGTGGCGGCACCTGACCGGAGACGAGGTGTCCGCGCTGCGGGAGCAGTGCCGGCTTTGATTTGCCAAAGCGACTGTAGCGGCGGCGCCCGCGCCGCCATGGCAAACCGAACGCACAGGAAACCGATCGCGGCGCAGGCGCCGCCGCTACACGGAGAAACAACACCGCATCACCATAATACATGTATACAAGGAGCCAATATGCCGGATCATTACTATACCGAAAATCCCAATTCCGCCCATGACGAGCGCCGCGTGGCGGTGAACGCCCTGGGAAACGACCTGACCTTTGTCACCGATGCCGGGGTGTTTTCCCGGGATGGGCTGGACCGGGGCACCGAGGTGCTGCTGGATGCGCTGCCGCCGCTGGCGGGCCGGGTGCTGGACCTGGGCTGCGGCTGGGGCGCGGTGGGCGTGGCGCTGGGCAAGCGCTACCCCGCGCTGGACATCGTCATGACCGACATCAACAGCCGCGCCGTCGAACTGGCCCGGCGCAACCTGGCCGAAAACGGCGTGCGTGCCACGGTGCTTCAGGGCGACGGCTTCGACGCGGTGGAGGGTCGCTTTGACGCCGTCGTCACCAATCCGCCCATCCGCGCCGGAAAGGCGGTCGTCTACGGCCTCTTCGCCCGGGCGCGGGACTACCTGACGCCGGAGGGGGCGCTGTACGTCGTCATCCGCAAGCAGCAGGGCGCGCCCTCCGCGCTGAAGTACCTGAAGGAGATCTATGGCCAGGCGGAAACCGTGGACCGCGCTTCGGGCTTCCACGTCCTGCGGGCGCGGCTGTAGATCGCGGCGGACCCGGAAGGGTGTGCGACCCGTTTTGCCACCGCGTTGTCACGGAAGCACAGAATTTTTTGCGATGAATGTATTATTCAAAGCAAGTTTCTTATTGCGAAAAGCGATAAACGATGGTATAATGTTAATTGATATGATTTTGTATGTCGAGCGACACGCGCACAGCGTCATCATCGCGCCTGTGTCGAAGGAGAGATGAGGAAAGCGGATATGCGAATCGCGCGTGCTTTGTTGGTGATCATCGCCGTGGTCTGTCTGGGTGTGGCGCTGTCCTATCCGTTGCGCTACCGCGAGGCCCAGGAAAAGAACGACTCCGATATGGAGGAACTGGCCCGGATGCGCCAGCAGGCGCGGCAGAGCCAGTCGCTGGACCTGCCGGACAGCTTTACGGAACAGGGACGGTCCGGAGCGGAATCGGAAGCTGACGCCGGACAGGGGACCGAAGGCGGACGGGAGAGCGTGCCCGGCGCTGAATCCACCCCGGCAAATGTCGGGGATGAAGGCGGCGATGAGCCAGTCGGCAGCCCTGCCGATACCGGCGCGGCGTCATCGTCCGGCGCTGCCGAAGGAAATGCTTCGGACGGGGAACCCGGACAGGTCGAAGGTCCCGCGGAAGCCGTTGACGGACCAGAGGGCGTCCCGCAGCGCCCGACAGGCACAGGAAGCGGGAACAGCGCCGACGCGCCGGAGGTTCCGGCCCTGCCCACGCCGGAGCCCACGCCTACGCCGAAACCCACACCCACGCCGGAGCCCACGCGCCAGCCCAACTACTGGGACCTGAGCAACTATCTGGATGTGACGCCCACGCCCACACCGAAGCCGGGGAAGGCGGTGGAAGGGCCCACCGTCGAACCCACGCCCACGCCCGACCGCTCCATCCGCAAGGGGCCGCTGCCCTACGCGCTGAAGGACAAGGTGGCGCTGGACAAGTCGGCCATACTGCCGGAGCTGAAGGACATCTATGCACTCAACAACGACCTGGTGGGGTGGATCAACATCCCCGATACGGTGGTGGACTACCCGGTGGTTCAGGCGGAGGACGGCGAGTACTACCTCACCCACGATTTCTACGGCGAGGAGAACATCAACGGCCAGATCATACTGGACGTGCTGTGCGACCCCTATACGCCCAGCTACAACCTGGTCGTCAGTGGTCACCACATGAAAAACGGCACCATGTTCGGAAGCCTGCCGGAGTATCGCAACAAGAGCCATTGGGAGAAGCACAGGTTCCTCGAGTTCGATACGCTGATGGAGCGCAAGCTGTACGTGATTTTTGCCTGCTTCTACTCCGCGGACTACGACGAGGATGAGACGGGCTTCCGCTACAACGCGATCATCGACTACAAGATCGATGCGGACCGGTGGCTGGCGGAGATTGAAGCCAACCAGCTGTACGATACCGGCATCGAGCGAGAATTCGGCGACGAATTCATCACATTGACGACCTGCGATCGTGCGCGCCACCGCAACGGAAGGTTTGTGGTGGTGGGTCGGAAAATACGGGAAGGGGAGAAGTTTGAATGAAGAGACTGATTGCGGTGGTTTTGGTTTGTCTGCTGTGCGCCACCGGCGCGCTTGCCGCTGAATGGGGCGAAGGCCTTGGACCGGAACAGCCCCAGCCGGGCATACCCAAAATTGACCTGACCAAGGAAATGGGCTACGACTATACCTATCCCTGCGCGAAGATGCCGGTGAGCTACTTCTGCAACGTGTTGGAGATCTATCTGCCCCGGGAAGACATTGAGCTGGGCGAGGGCCATGCCCACCTGTACGATTCCACCGATACCGAAATCGCGGACATCGATTTCGCCAATCCCGACCAGGTTGAGCTGCGCGTGCAGCAGGAATCCGAGCTGGTGGCGAAGAAGTGGGGCAGCGGCGTGTGCATCGAAATGCACCTGCCTGTCTCTTTGAAGTATGACGAGAGCTACTATGTGCTGATGGACCTGAACTGCTTCACGGGCAGTGAGGGCAAGGTATCCAACTATGACCTGACCAGGAAGGACCAGTGGACGCCTGTGTTCCAGGGCGATTACGGCATCAACAGCCTGTTCTACTTCGCGCCGCCCGCGCCCCCGGAGGGCGAGGAGGCCGAGCAGACCGAAGAGGTCGTGGAGGAGCCCGCCGAAGAGGAGACCCTCGAGGAGGACATGGAACCGGCTGAGCCCGTGGAGGAGGAGCTGGGCGAGCCCAAGTACAATCCCGTGACCGGCGACAAGATCCATTTTGACCTGGTTATGGGTGGCGACGCTAAGACCGCTGTCGTGTTCAGTGAGAACGACTCCGTCTACTTCGAGACGCTGGAGTTCACCGAGTCCTGTCCCGTGACGGGCACCATCACCAAGGACGAGCTGGACTGGGGCGTCGTCTTCCTGGATGAGGCCGGAAACGCGATCCAGGTCATCAAGCCGAACTGGGTGGCGTAACTCAACGCAATTGTGCGGAACGATGGATGATGAATCCATCGTTCCTTTTTGGCCCAACCTCCTTGACTTGCCGCCAGCAAGCCTGCGGAGTCTTTCCTTGCCAGGACGAAAAATCTGCTACACAGCTTTCGCTGTTTTAACCTGAGAGTAGTATAATACGGCAAAAAGCTTGCGAATATTGTTGACGTGGGAGGGGCAGGCTGGTATCATTTAGGCACAGAGGCAAGCCGCAAAAGAGGGGAGCGATGCGCCATGGCCATCGAAACGTTGAACGACCTGTTTGCCGCGCTGTTCAGGCCGGCGGAGGGGAAGCAGCCGGTCATTTGCCAGCCCAGGCGCCCCCTGCGGGAGGCGCTGTTCGCGCTGTTCTTTCCCGATGCGCTGGTGCGCCGGTTCGCGGACAAGTCCAAGTCGAACCTGACCTGGTTCTTTACCGGCGATGTCCGGAACAAGTCGGTGCGCCGTGCCCTGATCGCGCTGCTCCAGCAAGACCCTTCCGCCACGGTGGGCGATACCCACAGGAAGTGCCACCAGGCGCTGTGGCCCCGGGGGGATCACCCGGCGTTCGACGCTGCCGAACTAAAGGCCGTGCTGGACGACGTGCGCCTGCCGGACGGGCTGGAGACGCGCCTGGGCGTGGCCGGGGAGGACCTGCCCGGCACTTTCTATGCCGCGGACGAGGCTGCGGCGCTGTCCCGGGCAATCCTGACCCTGGCGGTGATCCCGGACGCGCCCATGGACGCCTTGGAAGCCATCTGGCGGCGGGATGTCGGCGACTTCGAATTCATGCGCTGGGATATCAGCCGGGCGGGCAGCATACGCTACTGTCGCATGTTGGATTTGCAGGGGCACGTTGAACGGGCCTTCGAGGGCTACCAGCGCCTGGCCCGCCAGCCGGGCGGTCCGGCCACGTGCATGGACGAATCCATCATGTACTGCCGACTGGGCGAGATGCTGTTCACCGGCGAGGGCTGCAAGCGGGACGAGAAGGCGGCGCGGGACTGCGATCGGCTGGGCTGCCTGGACGCAAACCCCAGATCCTGGCACCAGTTGTCGCTGCACAGCAGCGGGGCGGAGGCCCGGGAGGCCCTGGAGCGGGCGGCGTCGCTGGGTTACGCTCCGGCCATATACCAGCTGGGCGTGGCATGGTACAGCGGCAGCGCGCGGCTGGCTTGCGTGCGCAGCGTGGAGACGGCCCGCCGCTGGTTCCAGCGGGGCATGGCCGTCCCCGGACCGGAGGCCGCCCAATGCGCCTGGATGCTGGGGCGGATCTGCGAGGCCCAGGGAGAGACGGACGCCGCGATGAACGCGTACCGCGTCGCCCAGGAGGGCGGCAGCGTCGAGGCGGCTGAGCGATTGGCAAGCCTGGACTGGCTGGTCTCGCCCGAAGCCGGGGCGGGCGAGGCGGGCGAGGCGGGCTACTGCCTTACCAACGGGGCGGAGGGCTGCAACCGGATCTTCCTGGAGGGCTTGCAGGGGCAATGGCGCGTCACCGTCAGCGGCACGGCATCTGTCGGGGGCCTGTCTCAGGCCGTGCGGCCGACCCCAAACCCCCTCCAGCAGACCCTGCGGGAAATGGCAAAGGACGTGTACTGGGGCGGCGCACCCCGGTTTCCGGCGCTGGTAATCGCCCTGCTGTCCGACGACCGGCAGCAAAATCTGCTTCAGGCCGCGGCGCTGCTGGGGGAATTGCGGCGGCTGGCCCAATCCCTGGGAGACCGGGCCTGGGATTTCATCGATCGGGTGGAGATGTACGTGCTGGCCGATCACGACGCGGGAGCGCTGTTGCTGGATTCGGCGCTCTCCGGCATGGGGGAGTTCTACTTCAAGGTCCGGCTGTGCGACCCGGCATTGGATGCCGCCGACCACCTGTTCAGTGGCGCGCCGCTGTTCCTGCCCCGGCTTCAGGCTGTCCGGGAAGACCCGGTGCGTCTGAAGGTGATCGGCACCGGCGAGACGGCCATGGCGGTGCTGCTCCGTGCCATCGCGTTGCCCATGCCGGGGACGCTGGCCATTGACGTCTACGGCGCGGAGGCCGGGGCCATGGCCCGGCGCTTCCGCCAGCGCTGTCCCGGTCTGCGGGGCGCGTCGGAGGCGCTGTGCGTGCCGTTGCCCCGGTTTCACGAGTGCCCTCCCGATGAGGCGCTGATCGACGCGCTGGACGAACCGGAGGGGCTTGAAGGCGGCAACTACTACGTGGTGGCCGCCGGCGAGGATGCCGAAAACCTGCGGCTGGGGGCGCTGCTGCGGGGTGAACTGATGAAGCGCGATCCCCGGAACGAGCGCCCGCCTTTCATCGCGGTGCACACAGTCCAGCCGGTGGCGCGCTGGCTGGCGGGAAGCCTGTCAGCGGGGACGGAATACCCGTCCGCTCCCTGGTGCGGCCAGTACGAGTTGTTTCCCTTCGGGGCGCTGGACATGTACACTCTGCCGCGGTTGCGGGGGGACGTGCTGGAGCGCCGCGCCCGACAGGCACACATGCTCTACCTCGGCCTGCCCAACACCCGGGACGCCCGCCACGCCGCCATGGGCAGCTACTACCGGCGACAGCTCAGCCGGGACACCGCCCGCATGACTGCCCTGAGCTTGCCCTACCGGATGCACCTGGCCGACCTCAGCCTGCCCGGATGGCGGCTGTACGCCGTGGGCGGGGAGGCGGCACGGCTGGGCGCGGCGTATACAGGGCTCACGCATGAATAGAAAGCAGGACTTTCTGAAGGTAGTCGTCATCATAGCAGCATCGCCTGCGACGTCTGGCAACAGAGAGCTTATCATCCA
>CADBVG010000088.1:15643-35687 GCA_902798105.1 uncultured Eubacteriales bacterium | reverse complement strand
TATCGTCGATATGAGTCACCGTTATGAGAAGATGTACGTCATCCGTCCGCAGTTCTTTGTGCCGCTCATCACGCTCTTATGCCAGACGAGCCGAAAGAGTCTGGATGCCAAGCGCGAGTTGGCGTTGGTCAAAGCACAGCAGGTGGACGTGACGAATTTCGAGGAGAAACTGATGGCGTTCAAGGACGGTTTCGGTCGCAATGTGCGGCTTGCCAATGAGCGGTTCCAAGATGCGATTGACGAGATAGACAAGACTATCGCTCACCTCACCAAGGTGCGTGAGAACCTGATCAAATCGGGTGATAACCTCAATGCGGCGGATAAGAAACTTCAAGACGTGACCATCAAACGTCTCACGTACGGCAACCCGACCATGAAAGCTAAGTTCGAAGAGGCTCAAGCAAAGAGCAATCCTACCTGATAGACGATAAACGAGATCAGCCAAGCGAGGAAAAGGGAGTTGAAGACCGTGAACCACGCCCATTTTCTGCCTGCCTCACGGTGCAGCGTAGCGATAGTGGCGATGCAGGGGAAATAGAGCAGTACGAACAGCATAAAACTGAAGGCGGTCAGCGGTGTGAAACCGGCGGAAGACAGATCGCCACCATAGAGGATAGCGAGAGTAGAGACGATGGCTTCCTTGGCAGGCAGACCCGTGAGCAGGCAAACCGACATCTTCCAATAACCGTGCATATTTTCTGCAAATAGTCCGCCACGCGTTCCCAGATATGCGCGAGGGTGTTATGGAACCTCGGCATATGGAACTCCGGTAACTCGTTTACGGTGTCGTCATTATCCTGCCGGAACCATTGGGTGCGTTTCATGATGATAGCAAACAGTACGGACAGGCAGATACCTATCGCGTAGAGCGAGATCATCACCAAGGCTTTGTGGTGCTTGAAGAACGTGTCCACAAACAGCATATATACCGGCAGTCGAGCCGAGCAGGACATAAAAGGCACCATCAGCATCGTCAGCACACGGTCCTTGGGATTCTGTATCTCTTTCGCCGCCATGATAGCCGGTACGTTACAGCCAAAACCCATCAGCATCGGTACGAAACTACGACCGTGCAGACCTACGTGGTGCATGATCCTATCCATGATATACGCCTCACGCGCCATGTAACCGGAGTCCTCCATGAGGCTGATGAAGAAGAAAAGGATGATGATATTCGGCAGGAACGCCAAGACGGCTCCTACGCCTTCTAACACTCCGTCAATGAGCAGACTGCTCCACCAACTCGGTTCCACTAATTCGCTAATCCAATCAGATGAAATCTCGACCGTCTCCTCTATCCAATCCTGCGGATAGGAGCCGAGCGTGAAGGTACACCAGAACACAAAATAGAGCAGCGCCATCATGATCGGGAAACCCAACCACGGATTCGTCAGCACTTTATCGATACGCTCCAACCTCGTCTGATGCTGGTCGTTCTTGGCGTGCTTCAGGGTCTCCGTCAGGATACCATGCACGTACGCGCGGTAGCTCTCTTCGTCCGCCTGATCACGTAAGTGATGAATAGGGTGTGCGTGCGAGACGCGACGCGAGGCAACATCCTGCAAAATGGACAGACAGTTGGACAGTCCGTTGTTCCATTTCACCGACACACGGCAGGTAGGCACGCCGATGAGCTGCTGGAGCTTCGGGAGCCCCTCATGGTGACCACGGGCTTTGACAGGCCCAATCTGTATTTCGACGTGGAAAAGCCCAGGGACAAATTTGCCCGACTGCTGGAATGGATACGGGCGTATCCGGGGCAGGCGGGCATCGTATATTGCTCCACCCGAAAGAACGTGGAGCTGGTGTGCGAAAAGCTCATAGAGAAGGGCATTTCCGCCACCCGGTATCACGCCGGGCTGTCGGACGAGGAGCTTGGCGCACTCGTCGCCTGGGTGGGGCGAGAGTCGCCTTCCGTCGTCGTCGAAGTGGGCACGCTCTTCGGCTTCACCGCCCGCGCGCTCGCGCAGCGCACGCGCGCTCATGTCGTGGCGGTCGACAACTTCTGCTGGAATCCTTTCGGGCTCACCCCTGACCAGCACGAGGCGTTTGCACGCAGGGTGCTGGCGGACAGCGACGTGGAGCTGATCCCCGAATACGAGGAAGCCCTCTACAAGCGACTGGACGCCCAGCATGAGGACATACTCGCGGCCATCCGCGATACCGGCGACCTGAGCAAGGAGACTGAGGGCAAGCTGAAGGCCGCGATCCAGGCCTTTACCGCCGATTTCCTGAAGCTGCACACGGATAAGGAGTGATACCATGGCCGGAGCATCGATGAAGGATATCAAGCTGCGGATCCGAAGCGTGGAAAGCACGATGCAGATCACGAAGGCGATGCAGCTGGTGGCCTCATCCAAGCTGAGGGGCGCCAGGGCCCGCATGGAGGCCAGCAAGCCCTACATGAAGGTGGCGCGCACCGCGGTGTGGGACATCGCGCTGCACAATACCGGCGCGCAGAGCCATTACGTCATTCCCCGTGAGATCAGCCAGCGCTGCTATATCGTCATTGCGGGCGATCGCGGCCTGGCGGGCAGCTACAATGCCAATATGTTCAAGCGCATCGAGTGGGACAGCCGCGACGCCGCGTGCTGCGTGATTCCCATCGGGCGCAAGGCCATCGAATACTATTCCCATGGCAGGATGTCCATCATCACCAGCGTGGAGAAGGTGGAGGGGCTGACCCTGGAGGCCTGCGGCGATATCGCGCGGCGCATCCTGGATAGCTACGACGCCGGGGAGTACGACGAGATCGTGCTGGCCTACACCAGCTTCGTGTCGGTGCTGCTGCAAAAGACCAAGCTGAAGCCGCTGCTGCCCCTGGATGCCCGGGACGCGCCCGAGCGCACCAACCGGCAGATGCTGTGCGAGCCGGGCGCGGACGCGCTGCTGAAGGATTTTCTGCCCCAGTACCTGGCGGGGCTGATCTACTCGGCAGCCTGTGACTCCTTCGCCAGCGAGCAGGCCGCGCGGCGCGTGGCCATGGATTCGGCCACCAAGAACGCGGGCGACATGATCGAAGACCTCAGCCTGCGGTACAATCGCGCAAGGCAGAGCTCCATCACCCAGGAGCTTACGGAAATCGTCGCGGGCGCCGAGCATTAAAACGCAGAGTGAAACAGGGAGAAGAGCCAATGGATAAGCATAATATAGGAACCGTCGTGCAGGTCATCGGCCCGGTGCTGGATATCCGCTTTGCGGATGGCGAGCTGCCTAACCTGCTCTCGGCCATTGAAATTCAGAACGGGGACCGCAAGGTGACCGCCGAGGTTGCCCAGCACATCGGCGACAACGTGGTGCGCTGCATTGCCATGTCCAGCACCGACGGCCTGCGCCGCGGCATCGAAGCCGTGAACACCGGCGGGCCGATCACCGTGCCCGTGGGCGACTGCTGCCTGGGCCGCGTGTTCAACCTGCTGGGCGAGCCCGTGGACAACAAGCCCGCCCCCGAGGCCAAGGAGCGCTGGCCCATCCATCGTCCGGCCCCGGCCTATGACGAGCAGGAGGGCACCACTGAGATCCTCGAAACCGGCATCAAGGTCGTCGACCTGATCGCGCCCTACGCCAAGGGCGGCAAGATCGGCCTGTTCGGCGGCGCGGGCGTCGGCAAGACGGTCATCATCATGGAGCTGATCAACAACATCGCCAAGCAGCATGGCGGCCTGTCCGTGTTCGCCGGCGTGGGCGAGCGCACCCGCGAGGGCAACGACCTGTACAACGAGATGCAGGAGAGCGGCGTCATCAACAAGACCGCCCTGGTCTACGGCCAGATGAACGAGCCGCCGGGAGCCCGTATGCGCGTGGGCCTGTCGGGCCTGACGATGGCCGAGTACTTCCGCGACCGGGAGAACCAGGACGTGCTGCTGTTCATCGACAACATCTTCCGCTTCACCCAGGCCGGCTCTGAGGTTTCGGCGTTGCTGGGCCGCATGCCCAGCGCCGTGGGCTACCAGCCGACCCTGGCCACCGAGATGGGCGCGCTCCAGGAGCGCATCACCTCCACCAAGAAGGGCTCCATCACGTCGGTGCAGGCGGTCTACGTGCCCGCCGACGACCTGACCGACCCGGCCCCGGCTACCACCTTCGCCCATCTTGATGCCACCACTGTACTGAGCCGCTCCATCGCCTCCCTGGGTATCTATCCCGCCGTGGACCCGCTGGATTCCACCAGCCGCATACTGACCCCCGAGATCGTGGGCCGGGAGCACTACGAGGTGGCCCGCAAGGTGCAGAGCATCCTCCAGCGCTACAAGGAGCTCCAGGACATCATCGCCATCATGGGCATGGACGAGCTGTCCGACGAGGACAAGCAGATCGTCGCCCGCGCCCGCAAGGTGCAGCGCTTCCTGAGCCAGCCCTTCCACGTGGCCGAGCAGTTCACCGGCATGGAGGGCCGCTACGTGCCGCTGAAGGAGACCATCCGCGGCTTCAGGGAGATTATCAACGGCGAGCACGACGACCTGCCCGAGAGCGCCTTCCTGTTTGTCGGCTCCATCGACGAGGCCGTAGAAAAAGCAAAGCGAGGCGAATGATCTATGGCGATGATCCACCTGAAGATCGTCACCCCCCAGGGCAAGTTCTTCGATGCAGACGCCCAGCGGGTCATGGTGCGCACCACCGGCGGCGACGTGGCCATACTGCCGCATCACATCGATTATTCCGCCGCGCTGGCCGAGGCGGGGCAGGCCCGGGTGGTCGAGGTCGACGGCACGGTTCGCCTCGGCGAGGTGCAGGGCGGCCTGTTGCACGTCTCCAGCGACGATGTGCAGGTGATCACCAACCACTTCCGCTGGAAGGACGAGTAATACTCCTCTCAGTTTAAACCAGCGATTCTGTGGGCATGACTTGCCGCCAGCAAGCCTGCGGAGTCTTTCCTTGCCAGGACGAAAAATCTGCTACACAGCTTTCGCTGTTTTAACCTGAGAGTAGTATAAAACCCAAGCATATTATAAGATCCTTCGCTGTGCCCAGGATGACAACCGCGTGAAAACGTGTCATCCTGCGCACAGCGAAGGATCTTTTTTGGCTTTTCTCGTCCCCGCCACAAAGCTGTTCTGATTTTGTCCATAGTATGTGCTGGAAAATTACAGAAGGATTGCGGTATAATGACAAATATTAATAGAGGTTATCAAACTCAGATTGGTAACACTTGCCAGAGGTTGCCATGACAAACAAAATGAACAAAATCGCGTGGATGCCCGTCTATGTATTGCAACTTCGCGATGGAGGTTATGCATATGAAGCGATTGCACAGAATACTGTCGATGCTGTTGGCGACGGCCATGTTAACGTCCTTCGGGAGCTTCGCCACCGCTGAAAATACAGAGGAAAAGCCGATTCAGGCGGATATACTGTCGCTGATGCGCCCTGAGAACGCGCCGAAGACCACCACCATTCACATGGATGCGAGTATCCCAGGGGAACAGGTCGCCGAGCAGCGCGAATACAAGCAGGAGTTGATCAGCAGCAAGGGCGACATTCTGAATGTGGAATTCAAATTCACCGTCAAAAATGCCGCCATGGGCGAGGGCCAGTGGGCCACCGTCCAGCAGTGGCTCAAGCAGCTGGTGCTCAGTTCGGTGCAGTACGTCCAGGCCGATTCCGAATCCCTGGCCCATGTGATCTACGACGGCTACCGGGCCCAGCGCGTCACGGCCATGCCCGGCGAGACGGGTATGCCGGCCTGGGCCAGCGAGGACCTGGTGCTGGAGGACATCGTTTGCACCGTGCCTTACTATCCGGACCTGTCCATCGACGTAAATGGCGACGCTACCCGGCGCTTGCAGCAAAAGCTGATCGACCTGGGGTATCTGACCGGCAGCGCCGATGGCTATTACGGCGAAAACACCAGGGACGCGGTGATGCAGCTGGAGGAATACGTGCGCCAGCTGGAGCAGGACGAGATTGATGCCGCCTTGGGCGTCACGCCCGCGCCGGAGCCCACCGCCACCCCGGAGCCGGACGGCGACGCAGGCGCAAAGGCTTCCACGGAACCCACTGTCCAGCCGGGGCCGACCCCGATGACGACCGTGGATGGCATCGCGGACGGGCTGTTGCAGGCCTACCTCTACAGCGACGATTTCAAACTGGCGCGGCATGATCTGCGCGCGGGCGACGAGGGCAGCGCCGTCAGCCGTATGCAAACCCGGCTGAACGCGCTGGGCTACACCACCGACGTGCCCGACGGCATCTACGGCGGCGACACCGCCCGGGCGCTGCGCATCTTCCAGTACTACAGCGGCCTGGACCAGACCGGCGTCGCAGACGCGGCCACGCTGGCCCAGCTGTATTCCGGCGATGCCAAGGCCCCGGACAACGCCATGCTGACCGTGGGCTCCTCCGGTGACGACGTGTCCAGGCTGCAAAAGCGACTGCGGATACTGGGCTTTGCCTCGATCGCCGTGGACGGCGGCTATGGCGAATCCACGAAGACCGGTGTAGAGAACCTGCAACAGTATATGCGGGAGATGGAGGGCGATGCGCTGGCGGCGACGGCGTCGCCGGAGACCCTGGACGAGAGCCAGCTCTCTGTGGAGGTCAATGGCGTGGCGGACCCGCTGCTGCTGGACGACTTCTACTCGGACAGCTTCCCGGCCGTGCCTGCCGAGATGACCACCGGCTCCGAAGGCCGCGACGTGGTGCGCCTGCAACGCCGCCTGAGTTGCCTGGAATACTACTACAGCGGGCTGGACGGCCAATACGGCTCCGGCACCGTTCAGGCGGTGACCGACTTCCAGCGTCGAAACGACCTGCCCGAGACCGGCGTCGCCGATCGCAATACCATGGCGGCGCTGTTCAATGAGAACGCCAAGAAGGCGCTGAAGCCCTACGTGCTGAAGGTGAGCGTGGACGACCAACGGGTCTATGCCTATGCCCCGGATCGCAATGGCGAATACACCGATCTGGTGCGCACCATGAAGTGCTCCACGGGCCGCAAGGGGACGCCCACGCCCAAGGGCGTCTTCACCGACACCGCCCCCGGCGCGCGCTGGCACTTCTTCAAGAAGTTCAATTGCTGGGCCCAGTACGCCTACTATATCCAGGGGGGCATCATGTTCCACTCGGTGCTGTACAACCAGAAGGGCGGCAAGGTGACCCAGAGCTCCGTCAACCACCTGGGCAGCAGGGCTTCCCACGGTTGTGTGCGCCTGAGCGTGGAGGACGCCAAGTGGATCTGGAACAACTGCCCGGCAAACACGCGGGTAGAGGTGTATTGACCGGAACACAACGCAACCCGGGGCGGCCATCGGCCGCCCCGGGTCTTTTATGCTGCTGTTCACATCATTTCACATATTTCATTTCAGCACGGGCGAAGGACAATGTAGCAGCGGCCCCTGGGCCGCCATGGAAGCTACAGTCAAATACAGGACTGTATAGTTACCAATAAAGACAGATCATTTTTCTGCCCAATTTCCGTTGCGGAATACAGGCACGGTTCTGCCGTCCCGGGTGATGGCGTCGATGCTCATGTCGGCGGTGCCGATCATAAAGTCCACGTGAATCATGGAATCGTTGATGCCCAGCGCGCGGCACTCGTCCAGCGTCTTGTTCTCAAAGCCCCTGATGGTGTCTGCAAAGCCCATGCCCAGGGCCAGGTGGCAGGCGGCGTTCTCGTCAAACAGTGTGTTGAAGAACAGTATGCCGCTGTTCTGGATGGGGGAGTCGTAGGGCACCAGGGCGCACTCGCCCAGGCAGGCGCTGCCCTCGTCCATGGTGATCATGTGGGTGAGGGCTTCGTTGTTCACGTCAGCGTGCCATTCCACGGCCTTGCCTTCATGGAAGCGTATCCAGAAGCGGTCGATCAGCTGACCCTCCCAGCTGAGGGGCATCGAGGCATGGACGACGCCCTCGGCCACGCCCCGCATCGGGGAGATGAAGCACTCTTCGGTGGGGATGTTCGGGTTGAAGTAGATGCCCTGGAGGCTCGTTTCGCCGCCGCCCTTGAACTCGGCCTCGGGAATCATGCCCACGGTGAAGTCGGTGCCGTTGCCGGTGGTGTAGTGCAGCTTTTCGATGCCCAGGCCGTTCAGCCATGCGCAGTGCTCCGCCAGGTCGCGGTTGTGGGCCTCCCAGGCGGCCACGGGGTCGTCGTCCACGCGGCTGGTGGCCAGTATGGCCTCCCAGAGCTTTTCGATGGCCTGGTGCCGGGTGAGGTTCGGGAAGAGCTTCTTGGCCCAGGCTGCCCCGGGCACCGCGGCGATGCACCATTGGTACTTGTTTTCCATCTGGTCCCGGTAGCCTTTGATCAGCGGGAATTTGCGCTGGCGGGCGGTAGCCATCTTCTTTTGGTTGATGCCCTTCAGGCCGTCCGGGTCGTCGGATTCCAGGTAGATGCGGCAGGGCAGCTTGTCCACGTAGTGCTTCCAGCGGGTCTCCTGCCAGTCGGTCAGCTCGGACAGGGTGCGGATGGACTGGTGCCGCACGTGCAGCTTCTCCAGCGGCTGGTATTCCCAGTCCACCACCACGCGGCAGGCCCCCAGGCGGTAGCAGGCGTCTACTACCATGGCCACGAATTCGGGCTGGTCCAGGCCGGCGGTGATGAACACCTCCTGGCCCTTCTGTACGTTCACGCCGACGCCGGCGATCAATTGGGCGTATTTGCGCAGGGTCGTCTTGTTCATGTCAAATGCTCCTTTATCTCGCGGTATAATGGCGGCCGGTTGCCGCCGCTCTGCGGATTCATACCCCATGTAGCGGTGCTTGTCCGGCGCCATAGGATGGTAATGCGTCAACCCATGAAAAATGGAGCCCTTGCGAGCTCCTAAAATATCCCAAAGTGCCGTCTGTCGCAGCTTTTTCACCCGCCACTCAGGCAGGGCGGAGACCTGCGGCTGCTTACTGCCTTCCACTGCGAGGAGGCATGGCATCTGCAAACCGACCCGGAATCCTTTTATGAATCTGTGGGTAAAAGCTTTAACTAACGCACACCCCAGGATAAGTTCAACTTCAACGCGGCGCGCTGCCTTCAACTGATTCTATTATAGCGGCTGGAGCGCTGAAAGTCAATGGTCTTTTGCAAATTTCGTGCGTTTTGTTTAACGTGCACAAGACCATCGTGAAATTTGCGAAAAAAGGAAAAGGAGGGTCACGGGAAGGTGATCAGGTTGATCTCAGGTCGCACGCCGATGCGCCACTGCAAGCGGCTCGCGCCGACGCCCTTGGTAACCAGCAGCCTCATGCCATCGATATCATGCAGCCCCGCGATGGCTGCTGAGGGGCGGCGGGGCCTGCTAAAGCGCTCGAAGCCGATGGCGTAGGGGGTCAGGCCCAGCAGGTTGAACTGCCCGCCGTGGGTATGGCCGCAGAGCATCAGGTCCGGGCGCTGCTCCGGGAGTACGGGATAGTGGGACAGCAGTATGCGATAGCTGTTTCCGGGGCCTTTTCCCCGCCAAAGCAGCTCCGGATGGGGGTGGCCGTAGCGGTATTCGTCCAAGCCGCCGATTCTCAGCACGCCGCCCCCCAGGGGAATGTTTACGGCCTGGTTGATCAGCAGCCTGCAACCGGCCACAGCCATGACCCGACTCAGCCCCTTCAGGTCATCCTCCCAGGCCTCGGCGTCGTTGTTGCCGATCACACCGAAGCAGCCAAGGCGGAAGGAAACCCTGCCCAGCGCGTCGAAGAAGCGAACGCAATCATCGGCCTGGTCGCTGTAGTCGCCTCCCAGCAGCAGAAGGTCGGGCTTCGCTGCGGCTATACGATCAACCAGCGCGTCCAACTCGCCCCGGGATGTGCGGCCCAGCACGTGCAGGTCGGCGGCGAACAACAGCCGCAACCCCCGCATGAAGGGCGGCGCGCCATCGATGGCATGTTCCGTCACCACCGCGTTCATATGGCCGCAGCGGGCGAGGTACAGGTCTGGCTTTGAAAAGCGCTGAATCAAGTTGGGCAGCCTCCGTTGACTGCGTCCGATAAGGATGCAGCGGCGGCCCCTGGGCCGCCACTGTGGCGGCGTAGACGCCGCCGCTACAGACTATCGCCGCAGCGGTGTTCGATGTTTCCGCCTTCTATCCTATGCCCAGGGCAAATGCATGAATTACAATAATATTGCAACGATATGGGTATACACCGCCCCTGCATGGGGTATTGGCAATGCTATTGTCACGGGACTGTAACTCATGCGTGGGCCCTGATCCTATGCCTGATGGGTCTTGACAAATTCCCGGTAGAAGGCCAGGTGCCCGGGCAGCGTGTCGAAGGGCTTTATGCCATAGGGGCACTTCTTGGCGCACGCGCCGCAGTGGATGCAGTTTTCGATCTTGTCCATCTCCCGCTGCCATTCGGGGGTGACCCAGCCCTTCCACGGGGAGCGCTGCAACAGCTGGGTGATGCGGTTGGCGTTGTTGATGGGAATGCCCGCGGGACAGGGCATGCAGTAGCCGCAACCCCGACAGAACGCCCCCACCAGCTCCCGCCGGTCGGCCTCGATCAGGGCGAGTGTATCTTCGTCCAGCGCCGGGGGATTCTCGGAAAAGCCGAGTATCTCCTCCAACTCGTTCATGCGCTGTATGCCCCAGATGGGCACGATGTTCTCAAACTGGGAAAGCCACGCGAAGGGCAGCTTCGCGTTGGTAATCAGCCCGCCGGACAGGGCCTTCATGCAGATGAAGCCCACGTTCTTTTCCCTGCACAGCTTTACCAGCTCGATCTCACGGTCGGTGGCCAGGTGGTTGAAGGGGTACTGCACCGTGTCGTAAAGGCCGGAGTTCACCGCCTCGAAGGCCCGGTCGATGGAGTGCTGGGTGATGCTGATGAAGCGGATCTTCCCGGCTTCCCGCGACTTCACGGCCGCGTCGTACAGGCCGTCCGCGCCGCCGGGGCAGGGGACAAAGGGCGGGTTGTGGAACTGGTACACGTCGATGTGGTCGGTGTTCAGCATACGAAGGCTGGTCTCCAGGTCCTTTTCCAGCCCCGCGGCGTCCTGCGCGCCGGTCTTGGTGGCCAGTATGTATTCGTCCCGGCGATGGGCGATGGCCTTGCCGATCTTCGCCTCGCTGTCGGTGTAGGCCCGGGCGGTGTCGATGTAGGTGATGCCGCCGTCCAGCGCCCGGTTCAGCAGCGCCGAGGCCTCGTCGAAGCTGACCCGCTGAATGGGCAGCGCGCCGAAGCCGGTGCGGGAGATTTTGAGGTTCGTTCGGCCGAGTGTAAAGTGCTGCATATGAATCCTCCTTATCGTGCAGCGGCGGCGCCTGCGCCAGCATAACGGGAGCGAGGCATGGGCCTGTTTACGGCACAAGCAGTGCCGCCCCAATGACCTCGGCGCGGTCGCCCAGCTCGCTGGGGAGGAACTTCGCCGGGTACTTTTGGTCGATCAGCGAATGATGCCGATAGGAAGCGATCATCCGGTCGATGAAGCGGTGCCCCAGGTTGGTGATGCCGCCGCCGTACACGAACACGTTGATATCGAAGATCTGGTTCAGGTTGTGGAACATGCGACCCAGGTATTCCGCGCCGCGGTTTACAACCTCCAGCGCCAGGGGGTCGTTCATCTGGAAGGCTCGGCCCACGGCGATCATGTCGATGTTGGACAGGGTGCCGGCGTAGTCCAGTATGCGGCTCTCCTCGCCTTCCTTGATGCGGTCCATGGCGTAGCGGGCCATGAAGAAGCCGGAGGCGATGGAATGGACGCAGCCGATCACGCCGCAGCCGCAGGGGTAGCCGGTGGAATCGGAGATAAACGTGTGGCCGATCTCGCCCGCCATTCCGTGCATGCCCCGGTAGAGCTGGCCGTTCAGGATCAGGCCGCCGCCGATGCCGGTGGCCAGCGTGGCATAGATCATGTGGTCGTAGCCGCGGCCTGCGCCATACTTGTGTTCGGCCAGCGCGGCCACGTTGCCGTCGTTGTCCACGTAGACAGGCACCTGCAGCCGCTGGCGCAGCATCTCCCGCACCGGCTGCTCGTTCAGCGATACGATGTTGCTGCTCTCCAGCGTCACGCCCCGCTTGAAATCCACCGAGGAGGGGAATGCCGCGCCGATGCCCCTGACGTTGTCCAGCGTCATCCCCGCCTTTTCCACCAGGCCCTCGGTCTGCTGGGCCAGGAAGGTGATCAGCTCGTTGGCGGTGGCGTCCTTGTCAGTCAGGTATTGCTGCTCCTGTAACAGCTGCATGTTGCCGTCGAACAGACCCATCCGGATGCGGGTGCCCCCCACATCGATGCCGATGACGTAATCCCGCATGTTGTTTACCTCCTACGGTATTTATCTGCACCTGTAACTGGTCAGCCGTGCAAATTCTGATTTATCGGTTAGGTTTTAGGGGGTGGACCAAATCCTAACGGATTTGTTTGATTTAAGGGAAACGGCCGAGGATTCAACTCCGCTCGGTCCTTTATTCAAAAGAAATACGAAAGGATTTCTACCTTCCCTAACACCTACAACCTAAAATCTAAAACCTGAATTCTGATTTGTCGCGGAGCGACAAATCAGAATTTACCCGGCTGAATAGATGCCTACACCTTTATACTGCCCATGTCCACCGCTTCGTACTCGGCGAGGATGGGGTCGACGGTGTGGGTGAGGAAGCGCTCGGCCTGCTCCGCGGCGCGGCCGGTGTACTTCTCCGGGGCCAGCAGCGCGGTCAGGCTCTCACGGCCCAGCGGGAAGGCGGGGTCGGCGGCGATGCGCGCCATCAGGTCGCTCTCCAGCCCTTCGGCCTTCATGCGGTTCGCCGCGGCCTGGGAGTGCACGCGCACCCGCTCGTGGATCTCCTGTCGGTCCGCCCCGTGCTTCACCGATTCCATGATGATGTCCTCGGTGGCCATGAAGGGCAGGTTTTCCATCACCCGCTTCTCGATCATCTTCGGGTAGACCACCATGCCGTCGGCGATATTGGCGTACAGCTCCAGCACCGCGTCGGTGGCCAGGAACGCTTCGGGCAGCGACAAGCGGCGGTTGGCGGAATCGTCCAGCGTGCGCTCGAACCACTGGGTGGCGGCGGTCATGGCGGCGTCCTGCACCAGCGCCATCACGTGGCGGGAGAGAGCGCAGATGCGCTCGGAGCGCATGGGGTTGCGCTTGTAGGCCATGGCCGACGAACCGATCTGGTTCTTCTCGAAGGGCTCCTCAACCTCCCGGAAGGATTGCAGCAGCCGCAGGTCCTGGGCGAACTTGTAGGCGCTTTGGGCGATGCCGGACAACGCCCCCAGCACCCGTGTGTCCAGCTTGCGGGGATAGGTCTGGCCGGAGACGTCGAATACCGCCTCCATGCCCATCTTTTCGGCGATGCGCTTCTCCAATTCGTCCACCTTCGCGCCGTCGCCCTCGAACAGCTCCATGAAGCTGACCTGGGTGCCCGTCGCGCCGCGGTTGCCCAGCAGCTTCAGCGACGACAGGGCGAAGTTGACCTCATCCAGGTCCATCGTCAGGTCCTGCATCCACAGTGTGGCCCGTTTGCCCACGGTGGTCAGCTGGGCGGGCTGCAGGTGGGTGTAGCCCAGGCAGGGGAGCTCCTTGTAGTCCCAGGCGAATTTGCGCAGCCGTCGCAGTACCTCCACCAGCTTTTGCCGGATGAGGATCAGGGCGTCACGCAGCATCAGTATATCCGCGTTGTCGGTGACGTAGCAGGAGGTCGCCCCCAGGTGGATGATGCCCCTCGCGTTCGGGCACACGTCGCCGTAGGCGTGGACGTGGGCCATCACGTCGTGGCGCACCCGCGCCTCGTGGCGGGCGGCGTTTTCATAGTCGATGTCCTCGATGTGGGCCTTCAATTCGTCCACCTGCGCCTGCGTCACCGGCAGGCCCAGCTCCATCTCGCTCTCGGCCAGCGCGACCCATAATTTGCGCCAGGTGGTAAACTTTCGGTCTGGGGAGAAAATGTACTGCATCTCCGGGCTGGCATAGCGGCTGTTCAGCGGACTCTCATAGGTGCTCTTGTTCATGGAAGCCTCCTGTATTTGTAATGGAAAAGCAGAGATTGACTGCGGTCGCTATCTTTCAAACGCCACGACTCCGACCTCTGTCGGATGGTCCATGTATACGATCTCCCTGGCGCTGCTCTTATGCGCGAGCATATTCCGTATGATCAATATATCACCCGCCGCGGAAGCGGCCATGATGACGCCCAGCAGCAGCACGCTGCCATTCCCGATGGCGATGCCCACGATCATGGGAATGATGCCCAGGACGACCAGCGGCATGACGGTTCCGAAGATATGCTGCCCCTTCTTCAGCGACACAAGGCAAGTGCAGTAGGGCGTCATCGACGGCCTCAGTATGCCGAACTCGATATCCTTGAAATGGCGGGGCGTAAAGACGCTCCAGCATATCCCGTGGATGAGTTCGTGTACGACAATCAGCACGACGAGGCACGCCACGAAGATCAGCGGATTAAAGCTGGAGAATTCCAATTTGTGATGGACAAGGTAGAACAGCCCAAACCCGACGACCAGCAGCGCCACGGACAGTATGATTGAAAACCGGTTGGCCTTGTGCATGTCCGTCGTCAGGTCGCGACGGGTGTAGCCCTGACGCTCCATGTCTTCGGCGATGGTTTCAAAGCGTTCCAGCCTTCTCTGCTCTGCCTCGGAGAGCGTTTTCGCTCCCGTGCTGTTCTTCGCCATGCGCATATCCTCCCCGAGGTGGATTCCTGAATCGGCATCCCCCGATGCGGGGCCGCCATAAGTTGGTTTTAAATTATTACCATTGTGCATCCTGGCGAACCGGGAAACGCGCCCTACCGAATGATCAGCGCCTCGCGCTCCGCGCCCACGGACACATACTTGATCGGGCAGCCGACCCGCTCCTCGATGAACAGCACGTAGTCCCGGGCGGCCTTCGGCAAATCTTCCCACCTGCGGGCCTTGCTGATGTCGCATTTCCAGCCGGGCAGGGTCTCGTAGACGGGTTCGCAGTCGTACAGGTCGGGAGTGTAGGGGAAACGGTCGATGGTCTCGCCGTTCAGTTTATAGGCTACGCACACCGGGATCTCGTCCAGGTAGGAGAGCACGTCCATCTTGGTCAGCGCCAGCTCGGTCGCGCCCTGGAGCTTCGTGCCGTAGCGGGTGGCCACGATGTCCATCCAGGCCACGCGACGGGGCCTGCCGGTGGCCGCGCCGTACTCCGCGCCGGCCTCGCGCAGGTCGTGGGCGGCGTCGCCGTCCAGCTCGCCCACAAAGGGACCCTCGCCCACGCAGGTGGAATAGGCCTTGGTGACGCCCACTACCTCGTCCACTTTCAGAGAAGGCATGCCGCAGCCCACGGGGGCTTCGGCGGCCAGGGGGGAGGAGGAGCTCGTGAAGGGGTAGATGCCGTACTGGATGTCCCGCAGTGCGCCCAGCTGGGCCTCGAACATCACGCTCTTGCCGGCGTTCACCGCGCCCTCCAGCAGCTCGCCCGCGTCGCAGATGTAGGGGATCAGCGCGTCGCCCCACTGGTGGATCCAGTCAAGGGTCTCGTCATAGTCGATCTTCGGCTGGCCGTAGCCGGAAACGATGGTGTCGTTCTTCCAGTCCACCAGTCGGCGCAGGTGCTTCTCCAGCGCCGCCGGGTGCTTCAAATCGCCCATCATGATGGCCTTTTTCATGTACTTGTCGCCGTAGATCGGGCTGATGCCCCGCAGGGTGGAGCCAAAGTGGTCCTTGCCCAGGCGCTGCTCCTCCCACTTGTCCTGGTTGGGATGGATGGGCAGCACCATCATGGCGCGGTCGGATATTTTCAGGTTCTCGGGGGTGATAGCCACGCCCTTTTCCCGCAGGCGGCCCATCTCCTCATTGATATGCTTCAGGTCGATGACCACGCCGGCGCCCAGCAGGTTTACGGCGTTTTTATGGAATATGCCCGAGGGCAGCAGGTTCAGGGCGAACTTGCCGTACTCGTTGATGACGGTGTGGCCCGCGTTGTTGCCGCCCTGGTAGCGGACGACCACGTCGAACTGGCCCGCGAAGTAATCCACCATGCGGCCCTTGCCCTCGTCGCCCCAGTTGATGCCCACGATTGCGATATTGGACATGAATATTCACCTCATAATCGAATGATGACCGCCCGGTACAGACGGCGTTTCGGGCGAAAACGCCGGTTTTCGCCATATACATCCATTATACCAGTTTTTACGGGGTTTTTCCACAAAGAATAGGTAAACAGTCAGGGCGATATAAAAGGGATTGCGGAGTATCGCCTGTTATACGTATAGGGGCGGCGTTGCGCCGCCCCTCGGCAGCCATGATTTGCGATGTTGCCGGGCGGGCGCCGCAACGGTGCCCCTACGATCCTGTCTGATCCTGTCCTCACGCCCCCGCCTGTACGGCGGTCAGGGCGACGGTGTTCACGATGTCCTGCACCGAGCAGCCCCGGGACAGGTCGTTGCAGGGCTTTGCCAGCCCCTGCAGCACGGCGTAGCATTCCACGCCGCCGATGCGTTGGGTCAGCTTGTAGCCAATGTTGCCCGCCTGCAAATCCGGGAACACCAGTACGTTGGCCCGCCCGGCCACCGGGCTGCCCGGAGCCTTCGACGCGGCCACCTCGGGCACCAGCGCGGCGTCCAGCTGCAATTCCCCGTCCAGGATCAGGTCGGGTGCCATCTCATGGGCGATGGTCGTCGCCTGCTGCACCTTGCTGACCAGCTCGTGCTTCGCGCTGCCCTTCGTGGAGAAGGAGAGCAGGGCCACCCTCGGCTCGTCGATGCCGCAGAGCACCCGCGCGGTGTCGGCGGCGGTGACGGCGATCTCGGCCAGCTCCTTCGCGGTGGGGCAGGGTACCACCACACAGTCGGCGTACACCAGCAGGCCGTCCTCGCCCAGGGCCCTGTTGGGGCAGTTCATCAGAAAGCTGGAGGACACCACGCTGATGCCTGGCTTCGTCTTGATGATTTGCAGCGCCGGGCGAAGCATATCGCCGGTGGTGTGCACCGCGCCGGAGACCAGCCCGTCGGCGTCGCCCAGCTTGACCATCAGCATGCCGTAGTACATCGCTTCGGCAGCCAGCTTCGCGGCGTCCTCCCGGCTCAGCCCCTTGGCCCTGCGCAATTCGTAGAGGGCGTCGGCGTAGGCGTCGCGTTTCGGGCTGTCTGTGGGATTGACGATCTCAATGCCCGAGAGGTCGGTGTTTATCCCGGCGGCGACGGCGCTGATCCTGTCGGCCTCGCCCAGCAGTATCGGTCTTGCCAGGTGCTCGTTACGGATAATGGCCGCGGCCTGCACGGTGCGCGGCTCGTCGCCCTCGGGGAGCACGATGGCGCGCGGGTTACGGCGGGCCTTGGCCCAAACCTTTTCGATCATGGTCATGGTGATTCCTCCATTGGTCACTCAGAACGTCACGCCCTCGAAGCCGTTCCACACGTTTTTGCCGCTGTAGGTCATGGCCGTGGCCTGTCCCCGCAGCACCTTCAGCACCGCCCAGGCCAGCGCCTCCTGCTCCATCTCGCCGGGGTAGACGGTGATCGGAGCGATCCAGCCGCAGCGCCTTTGTATGCCCTCAGTGATGTCGCCAAAGCGCATCAGCCCACCGGTGAGCAGTATGCCGTCCACCTGGCCGCACAGCACGGCGCTCATCTCGCCGATCATCTTGCAGATCTGGTAGATCATCGTGTGCCACACCAAAGTCGCTTTTTTATCGCCCTGGTCCACCAGCGCGTGGATGGTGTCGGCGTCGGAGGTGCCGAACAGGCTGACGAAGCCGCCGGCGCGGGAGCACTTCAGCCGCACGTCCTCCACGGAGTGGCTGTCGATGTAGTCCAGCAGCGCCAGCACCGGCACGCTGCCGATGCGGGTGGGGGTGAACGCGCCCTCGCCGTCGGCGCCCATGTTGCCGTCCACCATGCGGCCATGGTCGTGGGCGGACACAGTAATGCCGCCGTCGATGTGGCCCACGATGAAGTTGCAGTCCCCGTAGCGCCGGCCCAGCTTCTCGGCGTGGGCCTCGGCCACGGCCTTCTGGTTCAGCACGTGGGAGTGGGACACCCGGTACACGCCCCTGATACCCGTCAGTCGGGCCAGGTCGCCGTACTCGTCCACGTTGGTGGGGTTCAGGGTGTAGGCGGGCTTGTTGTATTCCTGGGCAAACTTCCAGGCCAGCATAACGCCCAGCTTGGCGGGGTGCTCACTGCCGCCCACGGCGGCCACCGTGTCGTCGTACAGGCGCTGGTCGATGCGGGTCACGCCCCCGGGCTGGGTGCAGGCGCTGCCGCCCCGGCCCACATATACGTCGATTTCCGCCGGGTCAACGCCCTCGTCCTTCAGCATGTCCAGGATCACCTGGTAGCGGAAGGGCATCTGGTCGTTGACGTGGGGGTATTGCAGCAGTATCGGCGCGTCGTGGAACAGGCTCTTTTCAAACAGTGATTTTTCGTTTTCGAACAGGCTCACCTTGGTGGAGGTGGAGCCGGGGTTGATGATCAGCAGCTTGTAATTCATTCAAATACCTTCTTGAATTTGGTGTCATGCCCTTAAGGAAATACCGCGCAATTAAGGTGGTCAGCTGGCGAGTGATTTTTTCGTCAGGCGCTCTTGCAGATTTTTTTGAAGGTTTACTGGCGGTAAATCAAAAAATCTGCAAGAGATGACTGGCGGAAAAGGCACCGCCAGATGTGCCGCCGTATTGTGCGGTAGTTCCTTTAGCATGGTATAGTGATATTCTACCACGCCCGGGTTCCCGGTTCAAGAAAAGGTTGGGTGAAAAAGGCTTGGCGTTTACGATACATTATCCACCTTGACAAAACGTAAACCGGGGGTATACTATGAATGAACCGTTATTGAAGTACAGAATGGAGCCTTTTCCAAATGATAGACGCGCGCACCATCGTCGCGCCGCTGCTGGGCGGCGTGATCGGATACATCACCAACGACCTGGCCATCAAGATGCTGTTTCGCCCCCGCAAGGCCGTGTACATCGGCAAGTTCCACGTGCCCTTCACGCCCGGCCTGATCCCGGCGCAGCAGGGGCGCATCGCCCAGTCCATCGGCGATGTGGTCAGCGGCCAGCTGCTCAACGAGGAGACCCTGCGCCAAACCCTGCTGTCCGAAAAGACCATACAGAACCTGCAAAACAAGGTCCGCGCTTTTTTGCGCAAGCTGTCCAAGGATGAGCGCCGGGTGCGGGACCTGCTGGCCAAAAAGGAGGTCCGCGAGAAGGTCAACCTGAGCACCGACGAGCTGGAAAAGAAGTTGACGGACGGCCTGACCGCAAAGATCATCGAATCGAAGCTGGGCTACACGGTGATCGAGAGCATTATCGGCGACAAGATGGATTTCATCAATCAGAACAAATGGCTGTCGATGCTGGTGGACGACAACGCACAGAAATCCATCAAGGAAAAGCTGGCGGAAAAGGTGGATGAGATCATCGCGGAGAAGGCGCCGGGGGCCGTCGCGGCCATCGTGGCGAAGTACCGTGTGGAGATCATGGACGCCCGACTGTGCGACCTGTATGCCCGCTACAGCGACAGGGAGGATATGATCATAGAGAAGCTGACCGACATGTACGCCAGTATACTGGGCGACAACCTGGGGAGGCTGCTCAAGGCCATCAACATTGAAAAGATCGTGGTCGACAAGATCAACAGCCTCAATCCCGCCGAGCTGGAGACGGTGATCTTCGACATCGCCAAGCGCGAGCTGCGGGCCATCGTCTACCTGGGCGCGCTGCTGGGCTTTCTGATGGGTTTTATCAATCTGCTTCTGTGAATACGGGATTTGAACCGGATAAAACGCGAGGGGGACAGGGCCGCATGGACCTGTCCCCCTCGCTGATTAAAAGATTATTTCTTGGGCGCCTTGCGCTGCTGGGCCTCCAGCTGCTCCTCGGCCTTGAACACGTAGCCGCAGTCGCAGGGGGTATCCTCGATGATGCGGCCCCGGCGGGTGAATACCTCGACGCTCGCGCCGCAGGTGGGGCAGGTGCGCTCCTCCAATTTGGGCGTCTTGTGCTGGGCTTCGCAACCTTCCATGATCGCCATGACAGTGACCTCCTTGTTTACAATTTGATGCTTAAATTATAACATATGGGGGAGGAGTTGTCAAATTCTGATTTGTCGCTCCGCGACAAATCAGAATTCAGGTTTTAGGTTTTAGGTTGTAGGTGTTAGGGAAGGTAGAAATCCTTGCGGATTTCTTTTG
>CADBVG010000088.1:0-15620 GCA_902798105.1 uncultured Eubacteriales bacterium | reverse complement strand
AAATCCGTTAGGATTTGGTCCACCCCCTAAAACCTAACCCCTAAAACCTAATCCCTCAATTCTGATTTATCGAGCATCAACTCGATAAATCAGAATTTGTTTGTATCTCCCCCAACTTCTGTGTTATACTGTCTCCAACAGATGAGGGAGGTATGCGCCTTGGACCGTATGCGGGAGCTTGTGGATTATCTCAACGAGAAGAACTATCAATATTATACCCTGGACAACCCGACCATCGCGGACGCGGAATACGATCGGCTGTACGACGAGCTGGTGAAGCTGGAGGCCGAGACGGGGGAGCGCCTGCCGGATTCACCCACGCGGCGGGTGGGCGGCGATGTGCTGCCGGGGTTCGAGCCCCACACCCACCTGGCGCGGCTGTGGAGCATGGGCAAGGCCCAGTCCATCGACGCTGTCCGGGAGTGGGCGAAGCGGGCGGAGAAGCTGCGCCAGGACGCCGTGGATGGCGGCGCAAACCTGCCGCCCATCACCTATGTGGTGGAGCATAAGTTCGACGGCCTGACCGTCAACCTGACCTATGAGGACGGTCAGCTGGTGGGCGCGGCCACCCGGGGCAACGGCATCACCGGCGAGGCGATATTGCCCCAGGTACTGACGATCCGCTCGATCCCGCTGTCCATCCCCTTCAAGGGGCGCATGGAGGTGCACGGCGAGGGCTTCATGCGCATTTCGGCGCTGGAGAAGTACAACGAGACGGCGAAGGAGCCGCTGAAGAACCCTCGCAACGCCGCCGCGGGGGCCCTGCGCAACCTGGACCCGAAGGTGACGGCGTCCCGGAACCTCAGCGCCTGCTTCTACGACGTGGGCTACATCGAGGGGCGCGCCTTCAAAACCCAGCACGAAATGCTGGACTTCCTGCGGGAAAACCGCTTCCCGGTCTCCGGCTGCGAGATTGACGCGAAGTCGCTGGACGAGGCCATCGCCGCCGTGCGCCGGATTGAGGAGAGCCGGGGCGAACTGGATTACGACATCGACGGGGCGGTCATCAAGATCGACGACTACGCCACCCGCGACGCCCTGGGCTACACCGACAAGTTCCCCCGCTGGGCCGTGGCCTACAAGTTCGAGGCCGAGGAGATGACCACCGAGCTGCTGGCCGTGGACTGGCAGATTGGCCGCACCGGCAAGCTGACACCGGTGGCGAAGGTTGCGCCGGTGGAGCTGGCCGGGGCGACGGTGAAGCAGGCGACGCTGAACAACTGGCAGGACATCCAGCGCAAGCGGGTTCGGATCGGGGCGCGGGTGTGGATTCGCCGCTCAAACGAGGTCATCCCCGAGATCATGGGTCGGGTGGACGAGTTCAGCGAGAATGAGCGGGACGTGGTGAAACCGGAGGTCTGTCCCAGCTGCAAAGCTGAGCTGGTGGAGCGCGGCGCGCACCTGTTTTGTCCCAACCGGGACGGCTGCACGCCCCAGATCGTGATGCGCCTGTCCCACTTCGCCAGCCGGGATGCCATGGATATCGACACTTTTTCGGAAAAGACCGCCCGCCAGCTGGTGGACGCCGGGCTATTGCAGGAGGCGGATCAGCTCTACGGCCTCAAAAAGGAGCAGCTGTGTACGCTGGAACGCTTCGGCGAGAAGAAGGCCGAGAACCTCATCAAGGCCATCGAAAAGAGCAAGGCTTGCAAGCTGGACAGCTTCATCTACGCCCTGGGCATCCCCAACATCGGCACCAAGACAGCCAGGGACCTGGCGGAACGCTTCGGCGACGTGGAGGCCTTGCGCAACGCCACCAGCGAGGCATTGACCGCCATGGACGACGTGGGGGAGATCGTGGCCGATTCCGTCGTGTCCTTCTTCGCCGATCCTGCCAACAACCGCCTGGTGGACGCGCTGCTGGCCGCGGGGGTCGCGCCGAAGTGGGAGGTGAAGGACACCTCCTCCGGGGCCTTCGCCGGCATGACCGTGGTGGTCACCGGCACCCTATCCAGCATGGGTCGAAGCGAGGCCGAGGCCGCCATACGCGACGCCGGCGGCAAGGCCGCGGGCAGCGTGTCGAAGAAGACCAGCCTGGTGGTGGCGGGGGAGAACGCCGGCAGCAAGCTGGCCAAGGCGCAGAGCCTGGGCGTGAAGGTGATCGGCGAGTCAGAGTTTCTGGAAATGCTGGGAGGGAATGATCAGGCGGATAGATTCTGATTTGTCGCTCTGCGACAAATCAGAATTTCACGAAAACCCTGTCTTTAAATTTCCGCTTCCCCATAGGCAAAACTCCGATGATGTGGTATAATAGCCTATAAGGCATATTATGCCGCAATGTGCAAACCGAAGGGAGTCGGGCGAATGCTGAGTATGACGGGGTACGGGCGGGCCTTTGTGGAGATCGAGGGCCGCCAGATGACCGTGGAGGTCAAGAGCGTCAACCATCGGTTCCTGGACCTGTCCTTCCGGATGCCGCGAAACCTGATGTTCTTGGAGGACGCGACCCGCAAGGCCATCGGCGCGCGGCTGTCCCGGGGCCATGTGGACGTGTTCGTGACCTACCGCAACCTGCGCACCGACGCCCGCACCGTCCAGGTGGACGATGCGCTGTTCGCGGCCTATGTGTCCGCGCTGAGCAAGCTGCGGGGCGCGCTGGGGCCGGACCTGCGGGACGACCGGACGCTGATGGGCATCGCCCACATGCCGGACGTGATGACCGTCACCGAGGCAGAGGAGGACCAGGACGCCGTTCGGGCACTGCTGGAAACCGCCCTGGGCCAGGCGCTGGATGCGCTGTGCGCCATGCGCACCCGGGAGGGCGAGGCCATCAAGGCCGACCTTTGCGGCAGGGTGGACGCCATCGAGCGCATGACCAATGCCGTGGAGGCGCGCTATCCCCAGACCGTCGAGGCCTACACCCAGCGGCTCAGGGCCGCGATGGAGGAGCTCGCGGGCAGCGGTATCGATGAATCCCGGCTGATGATGGAGGTGGCCGTAATGGCCGACCGCAGTGCCATCGCCGAGGAAACCGTGCGCCTGCACAGCCATATCCAACAGCTTCGGACTGTATTTGAATCGGTCGAACCCATCGGCCGACGGGTGGATTTCATCGTACAGGAGCTCAACCGCGAGGTCAACACCATCTCGTCCAAGTCCCAGGATATCCCGATCACGCAGCTGACCGTGGACATGAAGGCGGAGATCGAAAAGCTGCGCGAGCAGGTGCAAAACATAGAATGATTCTCCGCCTGACGGGAAACCACATACCGAAGAAGGGGTGACGCTCACCATGGCGAAGCGAGGCAGGCTGTTTGTCATTTCCGGCCCGGCAGGCGCGGGCAAGACTGAAATTGTCAAGAAACTGTTGAAGCAGCATCCGGACGTGAGGCTGTCCGTGTCCTGCACCACCCGCACGCCGCGTCCCGGCGAGGTGGACGGCGTGAATTACCACTTTGTCTCCGAGGAACACTTCAAGGCGCTGATCGACGAGGGAGCCTTCTACGAGTGGGCCCACGTCCACCAGAACCACTATGGCACGCTGAAATCCACCGTGCAGCAGGAGCTTTCCCTGGGGCACGACCTGATCCTGGAGATCGACGTGCAGGGCTGCCTTCAGGTGATGGCCCAGGACGCCAGCGTGACGGGCATATTCATCTGTCCGCCCAGCCGCGAAAACCTGGAAAAGCGGCTGCGCCGGAGGGGCACCGAGACGGAGGAATCCATTCGCGTGCGCCTGAACAACGTGGCCAGGGAGGTGGCCACCGCCTACCAGTACCAGTATGTGATCATTCACCAGGACTGGAGCGTGGAGCCGCGGGCGCTGGAGATCGCCGCCGAGGAGGTCTACGCGGTGATTGCCGCCCGTCGACTGGAGCTTGAAAACCGCAGGGATTTCCTGGACGCCCTCAGCGCGTCACTGAATGCCTGAAAACAAGGTAGACGCTGATTTATCATCGTCAAACAAGACCGTATTTGGAGGAATGCATTATGATGACCGAACCCCCCATTGGCGAACTGCTTGAAAAGGTTGACTGTCGCTACACGCTGGCTGTGGAGGCGGCCAAGCGGGCCCGCGAGATCATCGCCGGGAACCTGCCGCTGATCGACACCAAGGAGACCAAGCCGCTGTCCATCGCCATCGAGGAAATCAACCGCAAGCTGATCACCTACAGCCGCGACGAGGAAGCGGAAGAAGAGGCGTAATTTAAGGAACTACCGCACAATACGGCTCCGCCAGTCATCTCTTGCAGATTTTTTGATTTACCGCCAGTAAACCTTCAAAATCTGCAAGAGCGCCTGACGAAAAAATCACTCGCCAGCTGACCACCATAATTGCGCGGTATCTCCTTGAGCTAACCAACCAGTCCATAGCCAGTCAACAGCGAAACCCGATTATCCGGTTTCGCCTGTTGTGTTGTCCGGGGACTGACGCAAAGGAAGGGAAATGGGCGTATGCTGAAGGATAAGAACATCGTGCTGGGCGTGACCGGCGGCATCGCGGCCTACAAGGCCTGCGACCTGGTTTCGAGACTCAAGAAGCAGGGCGCGGGGGTGCGCGTGGTGCTGACGGCCAACGCGGCCAAATTCGTGCCGCCGCTGACCTTTGAGACCCTCAGCTCAAACCCCGTGGTCACCGACACTTTTGAGCCCCGCAAGTCCCTGGAGCACATATCCCTGGCGAAGTGGGCCAATGCCTTTGTGATCGCCCCGGCCTCGGCCAACTGCCTCGGCAAGCTGGCAAACGGCATCGCCGACGACCTGCTGTCCACCACGGCCCTGGCCATGACCGCGCCGCTGCTCATCGCTCCGGCCATGAATGCCAACATGTGGCGGCACCCGGCCACCCAGGCGAACTTCAGGCTGTTGCTGGAGCGGGGCGCGAAAGCCGTGGGGCCGATGTCGGGCCACCTGGCCTGCGGCGACGACGACGTGGGTCGCATGGCCGAGCCCGGGCAGATCGTCGAAGCGCTGGACGCGCTGCTCAATCCCCGGCGGGATTTTGAGGGGCGGCGGGTGCTGGTGACCGCTGGTCCCACAGTGGAGCGCATCGACCCGGTGCGCTACATCACCAACCGCTCCTCCGGCAAGATGGGCTACGCCATCGCCGAGGCCGCCCGGGACCGGGGCGCCGAGGTGGTGCTGGTGTCCGGGCCAGTGAGCCTGGCCGTGCCGACGGGCATGGAGGTCGTGAAGATCGAGTCCAGCGCAAACCTGTGCGAGGCCGTGCTATCCCGCGGGGACTGGGCGGACGTGGTGATCCAGGCCGCCGCCCCGGCGGACTATACCCCGGTGAATGTATCGGACACGAAGATAAAAAAGACCGGCGCCGGGTTGACGCTGGAATTGAAGAACACCACCGATATCGCAAAGGCGCTGGGCGAGCACAAGCGCCCGGGACAGGTGCTGGTGGCCTTCGCCGCGGAAACCGACCGGGTTCTGGAAAACGCGAAGGGCAAGCTGGACAAGAAGAACGCCGATCTGATCGTCGCAAACGACGTCACCCGCCCGGGCGCGGGCTTCGGCGTGGATACCAACGCCGTCACGCTGATCACCCGCCAGGACGAGACGACCCTGCCAGTGATGTCCAAGCGGGATGTGGCCGACGCCATACTGGATCGGGTGGCCGCGCTGTGATGTACGCCCAGGTAATTGTGGACCTGTCCGCCGAAGCGCTGGACCGGGTGTTTTCCTACACCGTACCCAGGGGCATAGAGGTGGCTCCGGGACAGCTGGTCCAGGTGCCCTTCGGACCCCGGACCCGGGAAGGGTTCGTGGTGGCGCTGTCTCGGACCTGCGACGTGCCCCCGGAGAAGCTGAAGCCGCTGTACATGCCCGTGCGGACGGAGCCTGTGGTGATGCCGGACCTGATGGAACTGGCCGAGTGGATGCACGTGCGCTACCTGTGCAACCTGGTGGACGCCCTGCGGCTGATGCTGCCGGCGGAAATGCGGGGCGGAAGGGTACATGAAAAGACACAGCGCCGGGCACATCTGCGCCTGACCGGCGACGCGCTGGAGGCGTTCGTCGATAAAAACCGACGGGCGTCCAAACAGCTCGAACTTATCGAAGCCCTGCGAAGCGGGGATATGGAGACCGCGAAGCTGGACAGCGCCGCGCTCAGGGCGCTGGTGAAAAAGGGTGCGGTGGAGATCTGCGAGGGAGAGGTCCGGCGCACGCCTATGGCGCTGTCGGACGACACCCGCACCGCCGACCCGACCCCTATGCCCGAACAGGCCGCAGCGGTGGAAAGGCTGACGACCGCGCTTGAAACCGGCGGCGGTCGGTTCTTGCTCCACGGCGTCACCGGCAGTGGAAAGACCGAGGTCTATATTCAGCTGATCCGGCGGGCGCTGGAGCTGGGCCGCACGGCCATCGTGCTGGTGCCGGAGATCGCCCTGACGCCACAGATGGTGGCCTGGCTGCACGGCCGCTTCGGCGGCGACGCGGCGGTGCTGCACTCGGCGCTGTCGGCGGGTGAGCGCTTTGACGAATGGCGGCGCATCCGCGACGGCGAGGCCAGGGTGGTAATCGGGGCGAGAAGCGCCATATTCGCGCCCCTTGAGAACATTGGCGTGATTGTGGTGGACGAGGAGCACGAGACCACATACCAGTCCGACCGGCGTCCCCGCTACGACGCCCGGGAGGTCGCCTGGAAGCGGGCGTCGCAGCACGGGGCTGTGCTGGTGCTGGGCAGCGCCACGCCGTCGATTTCCACCTATATGCGGGCCATGCCCGGGGTGCGCCCTGAAAACCGACTGGAGTTGGTTGAACTGCGACAGCGGGTGAAGGGGCGACCGCTGCCGGAGGTGGAGATCGTGGACATGCGGGGCGAGTTCGAGCGGGGCAATCGCTCGATCTTCAGCGCACGGCTGTCTGCTGAGCTGCGCCGCTGCCTGGACGAGGGCCACCAGGCCATGCTGTTCATCAACCGGCGGGGCCATTCCACCTTCGTGTCCTGCCGCGCCTGCGGGTATGTGGTGAAGTGCGACCAGTGCGACGTGACCATGACCTGGCACCAGGCGGAGAACGCCCTGCGCTGCCACTACTGCGGCAAGACACTGCCTCCGCCGGAAACATGCCCCCAGTGCGGCAGCAGCTACATCAAATACTTTGGCGCGGGCACCCAAAAGGTACAGGAGGAGGTGCGCCGCCAGTTCCCCGACGCCCGGGTGCTGCGCATGGACGTGGACACCACCCGGGAAAAGAACGCACACGCCCGCATATTGAATCGCTTTCGCAGCGGCGAGGCCAACGTGCTGGTGGGCACCCAGATGATCGCCAAGGGGCTGGATTTCCCCAACGTTGCGCTGGTGGGCGTTGTAGCGGCGGATCTGTCGCTGAACCTGCCGGACTACCGAAGCGTGGAGCGCACCTTCCAGCTGATCACCCAGGTGGCGGGCCGCGCGGGCCGGGCGGATGTACCCGGGCGGGTGGTCGTGCAGACCTACGACCCGGACCACTACGGCATAAGGCTGGCCGCCGCCCAGGATTACCGGGCCTTCTACACCCGGGAGAGCGCCTATCGCCGCGCGGCGATGTACCCGCCCTTCACGGTGATCGCCCGAATCGTGTACAGCGGTAAGGACGAGGCGGCAGTCAGGGCCGCGGCCCTGGCCGACGAGGCGCGGCTGGGGGCCTTCCTGGACGAGGTCGACGCGCGCAGGGACGCCATACAGCTGGCCGCGGCGGAGGCTCCCATCAGGCAGATACGGGGGGAATACCGCTGGCAGCTGCTGCTGAAGCTGTATTTCAAGGCCGACCTGGACGCCGTAGAGGCGCGGATGCAGGCCCTGGCCGACGCCGCCCCGGAGGGGGTCCGGGCGGAGCTGGAGGTCAATCCTAACAACCTGTTTTAGATTCTTCACTTCGTTCAGAATGGCACGATCTGCGCGCTGCGGGTGTCATACTGAGCGAAGCGAAGGACCTTTCCCGAGAATTTATACCATCGCGGAGGAAATTATGGCAATTCGCAAGATCGTTGAAATGGGCAAGGACGACATACTGCGCAAGCATTCCCGGAAGGTGACAAAGTTCGACCACCGGCTGGGCGTGCTGCTGGACGACATGGCCGACACCATGTACGAGGCCGACGGCGTGGGCCTGGCCGCGCCCCAGGTGGGGGTGCTGAAACGGGCCGTGGTCATCGACGTGGGCGAGGGCCTGATAGAGCTGGTCAACCCCGAGATCCTGTGGAGCGAGGGGGAGACCATCGGCGCGGAGGGCTGCCTGTCCGTACCGGGCCGCCGGGGCACCGTCAAGCGCCCGGAGAAGGTGCGCGTGCACGCCCAGGACCGCAAGGGCAACCACATCGAGGTGGAGGGCGAGGGCCTGCTGGCCGTGTGCCTGTGCCATGAGCTGGACCACCTGGACGGCGTGTTGTACGTGGACAAGATGATCGAGGACGTGACCGATCAAATGCAGGAGGAGGAAGAGGGCAAGGGAGAATGAGGGAAAATTAGGAATGAGGAATTAGGAATGAGGAATTGCGGTTGAAATCCTTGCGGATTTCATTATTTATTAGACGATTGCCACCTCATTCCGGTATACTCATTTCAATCCACAAATCCCGCAGGGATTTGCGACGCGAAGCCAGCCCTTCAGGGCACCTTCATTCCTCATTCCTCATTCCTCATTCCTAATTCCAAAAATCTCGATTACCCGCCAGGTAACCTTCGATTTTTGCAGTTCGCAATCGACTAAAATTCCCTCCGCTACTGAACCACTCGATTATGCGGTATTTCCCTAATTAAATCGACAGAGGTTTGGCATGAAGAATTACAGATTGGTTTTCATGGGCACCCCTGAATTTGCGGTGCCCTCGCTGAAGGCGCTGACCGACGACGGTCGGTATGACATCGTGGGCGTCGTCACCCAGCCGGACCGCCCCGCGGGCCGTGGCAAGAAGCTGACCGCCTGCCCGGTCAAGCTGTTCGCGCAGGCCCGCGGCCTGCCGGTGTACCAGTTCGAGCGCCTTCGGAAGCCCGAGGGTGTGGCGCAGCTGAAGGCCCTCGCGCCGGATGTGGTGATTACCGCGGCCTTCGGCCAGATACTGACCCAGGAACTGCTGGACATCCCGCGCTATGGTACGCTGAACGTCCACGCATCGCTGCTGCCCAGGCACCGGGGCTCCGCGCCCATCAACTGGTGTATACTCATGGGCGAACAGGAGGCGGGCGTCACGATCATGAGAACCGACGTCGGTCTGGATACTGGTGACATGCTCCGCAGCGCGGCCACGCTCATCGGCGAACTGGAGACCGCCGGGGAGCTGATCGACCGCATCTCCGTGCTCGGCGCCGGCCTGCTGGCCGAGACCCTGCCGGATTACCTGGAGGGAAAGATCGATCTCATCCCCCAGGACAACGACGCGGCGACCTACGAGCCCATGCTGGACAAAACCATGGGCGAAATCGACTGGAACCGACCGGCGTCTGAAATCGCCTGCAAGGTGCGGGGGCTGAATCCCTGGCCCTGCGCCTATACCGACATGGACGGCGGTCGGTTGAAGCTGTACCTGGCGCGGGCTGTGGAATGCGACAGCAGCGCCGCTCCCGGCACGGTGGTGGCCTCTTCCCCGAAGAAGGGGCTGTTCGTGCGCTGCGGCGAGGGCGCGCTGGAGGTGCTGGAGCTCCAAGCCCCCGGCGGCAAGCGCATGGCCGCCAAGGCGTATCTGATGGGCAAGGGCATTGCGGTCGGCACGATATTGGGAAGGACAACGACGGATGAAGCGTGATGATATAAGGACACAGGGCACAGGGAACAGGGAACAGGAAAAGCGTGGGAGTCGCAGGAGCGGCGACGCCCCTGCCGCGCAGTCTTCAAATCGACGAGGGAACAGGGAACAGGGAACAGGGAACAGGAATAGCGGGAAGGGAAAACCATTCGGGCAGCGTGGCCCCGTCCGCAACCCCAATTCCTCATTCCTCATTCCTCATTCCTCATTCTCCCAGAGGGGTTTGACCGCCCGCGATGCCGCCCTCCGCGCCCTTCAGGACGTGGTGCGGGGCGACGCCTACGCTTCCCAGGCCCTGAACCGCCGCCTGGCGGAGGCAAAATTGAAGCCCGAGGACAGCCGCCTGGCCGCGGGCCTGTTCTACAGCGCCGTGGAGAACCGGCTGTACATCGAGCACATGCTTGGTAAGTTCATGGACCAGCGGCCCGAGCCGGTGGTGAACGATATTCTCCACATCGCCGCGGCCCAGATATTGTTCATGGACCGGGTGCCGGACCACGCCGCGGTGGACGAGGCCGTCAAGCAGGTGCGCGCCGCCCGCCGGGAGGGCTTTACCGGGCTGGTGAACGGCGTTCTGCGCAACCTCATCCGCGCCCGGGAGGCCGGGACCCTGTCGCTGCCGGACCGGGAGACCGACCCCGTGGCCTTCCTGCGGGCGAGATACAGCATCTCCGCCCCGGCGGTGCGGCGGCTGATCGACGCCTACGGCATGGAGGACGCCGAGGCCATCGCCGCATGGACGCCCGCCCGTCGGGTCGAGACCGTCCGCCCCAACCGGCTGCGCATGGATGCCGATGCCTTCGGACAGTGGCTCACCGCCCAGGGTTTCGCATGGAAGCCGGGCATCGTGCCGGACGCCTTCGTCGTCTCCGACGGGGGCAACCTGTCCGCCCACGAGGGCTATCGCAAGGGCCTTTTTTCCATACAAGGGCAGAGCGCCATGCTGGCCGCACAGGCCGTGCAGGCAAGGCCCGGGATGCAGATACTGGACGCCTGTGCCGCGCCGGGGGGCAAGACCTGCCTGATGGCCGAGCGGATGGGCACATCGGGACGGGTCCACGCCTGGGATGTGCACGAGCATCGCGTGGCGCTGATTCGCGCCGCCATGCTTCGGCTGGGGCTTGAAAATGTGCGCCCCGCCCAGCGGGACGCCAGCAAGGCCGTGGACAGTATGGTGCTGTCCATGGACGCCGTGCTGGTGGACGCCCCCTGCTCCGGGCTGGGGGTCATTGCCGAAAAGCCGGACATCAAGTACCGCCAGACCGAGGAGGGGCTGAGTGCCCTGCCGCCGTTGCAGCTGGAGATCCTGTCGGCCTGCGCCGCGGCGGTGAAGGTGGGCGGCCTGCTGGTCTACGCCACCTGCACGATACTCCCTTCCGAGAATCAGGAGGTCGTCAGGGCCTTCCTCGAAAAGCACCCGAACTTCGAGCCGGACACCGGCGACGACTGGCTGCCGGAGGCGCTGAAACCGCGGCTTGTGGACGGTATGCTGCAAATCCTGCCCCATCGGGACGACATGGACGGCTTCTTCATCGCGCGGATGCGCAGAAAGGGCATTTAGGTGGACAAGATACAGCTTTTGGGGCTCGCCGGCGACGAACTGGAGCGCTTCGTTGTGGATGATTTGAAGCAGAGCCGCTTCCGGGCGGGGCAGATCGCCGGGTGGCTCATCCGGGGGGCGGAAATCGGGGAGATGACCAACCTCTCCAATGACCTGCGCGCGCGGCTGGATCAGGTCGCCGTGGCCAACCCGGTGCGCATCATGGACAGCTTCAAATCGAAGCTGGACGAGACGGAGAAGTTTCTCTACGCGCTGACCGACGGCAACCTGATCGAGGGCGTGCTGATGCGCTACCACCACGGGGATACGCTGTGCGTGTCCACCCAGGTGGGCTGCCGCATGGGCTGCGCCTTTTGCGCCAGCACGCTGGAGGGGAGGGTGCGCAACCTGACCCCGGGGGAGATATTGGGCCAGGTGGTGGCAGCGAACCGCCACATCCAGGCCTCCGACCCCGAGCGCCGGGTGCACAACATCGTGCTGATGGGCAGCGGCGAGCCGCTGGACAACTACGACAACGTGGTCAAGTTCCTGCGGCTGGTGAACGACCCGAAGGGGCTGAACATCTCCCTGCGCAACATCTCCCTGTCCACCTGCGGGCTGGTGCGGCGGATGTACGATTTCGCAAAGGAGGGCCTGCCGGTGACGCTGAGCCTGTCGCTGCACGCCCCCAACGACGAAATCAGGCAGAAGATCATGCCAGTGGCCAACGCCTACAGCTACGAGGAGGTGCTGGCCGCCTGCAAGTATTACATCGAGCAGACGGGCCGCCGGGTCATTTTCGAATACGCCCTCATCAAGAACCTGAACAGCGACGTGCGCCACGCCGAGGAGCTGGCCCGCCGCCTGCGGGGCATGCGCTGCCACGTGAACCTGATCCCGCTGAACGACGTGAAGGAGCGCAAGCTGGAGGCTCCCGACCGGCGCACGGTCGATGCCTTCCTGAAGCGCCTGGAGCTCAAGCGCATCTCCGCCACCGTGCGCCGGGAGATGGGCGCCGACATCGAGGGCGCCTGCGGCCAGCTGCGGCGAAAGGTGCTGGACGCTCAGGCATAGCCTGCGGCGGCGCGCTCGACGCATTTCGCGATCAGCCTGTAGCAGCGGCGCCTGCGCCGCCATTTCCCGCCGCCTGCTTTGCGCACAATGGCGGAATCGCCACCCGTTTTCGACCACAATTCGGAGGTTTCACGCATGAAGGTTTACGCGATCACGGACATCGGCAGGGTGCGCGCCCTGAACGAGGATTCCTACTACCTGCCCCGGGAGGGCGAGCGCTTCTGCGCCGTGGCCGACGGCATGGGCGGCCACAACGCCGGGGAGGTGGCCAGCGCCATGGCGGTGCAGGTCTTCTCAGAGCACATGCGTGGGATCGAACCCATCACGGGCCAGACGCTGTATGCGGCGGTGGAGCGGGCCAACGACGCGGTGTTCAGCACCGCCCAGCAGAACGAGGGCATGAGCGGCATGGGCACCACCTTCTCGGCCCTGGCCCGGCAGGGCGGCGACGTGCTGCTGGCCCACGTGGGCGACAGCCGCATCTACCTGGTGCGCCACGGCGCGATCATGCAGCTGACCACCGACCACACCCTGGTGGAGGAGATGGTGCGCAAGGGCATGCTCACGCCACGGGAGGCCCGGGTCCATCCCCGGCGCAACATCATCACCCGGGCGCTGGGCACCGACCCCAGCGTGGAGATCGACATCGTTCAGATGGCCGCCCAGCCGGGGGATGTGTTCTTCCTGTGCAGCGACGGCATGACCAACTATGTGGATGAGCGGGACATACTGCAAACCGCCGCGGGCGAAGGGGACTGGCAGGAAAAGCTGCGGCACCTGGTCGCCCTGGCCCTTGAAAACGGCGGCGCGGACAACATCACCGCCCTGTTTGCCGTGATCGGGGAGGAAGCCGCCAGATGATCGGAACCGTCATATCGGGGCGATATGTCGTTCAGGCCATCGTGGGAACCGGCGGCATGGCCGTCGTCTATCGCGCCTTTGATCAAAAGAAAAACCGAATCGTAGCCATCAAGGTGCTGCGCCCGGAATACGAGTCCGACGAGGAATTCGTGCGCCGTTTCAGCCGCGAGGCCGAGGCTGCGTCCAAGGTATCCCACGAGAACATCGTGAACATGCTGGACGTGGGCATCGACGGCGACATGCGCTATATCGTGATGGAGTATGTGGACGGGCAGACGCTCAAGGAGATGATCCGCCAGCGGGGCACCATCCACCCGGACACCGCCATACGCATGACCATCCGCATACTGGCGGCGGTGGACCATGCCCATCGCAACGGCATTGTCCACCGGGACATCAAGCCCCAGAACATACTGGTGGACAACCAGGGGCGGGTGAAGGTGGCCGACTTCGGCATCGCCCGGTTGAAGGCCGCTCAGACCACCACCCTGGAGGAGGGCAGTACCACCGGCTCGGCCCTGGGCAGCGTGCACTACTTCTCGCCGGAGCAGGCCCGGGGCGAGATAGCCGACGAGAAGAGCGATTTGTACTCCGTGGGCGTGGTGATGTACGAGATGCTCACCGGCCAGGTGCCCTTCGACGGCGAGACCTCTGTCTCGGTGGCCCTGAAGCACGTCAACGAGACCCCACGCAGTATGCGCGACCACCAGGAGGGCATCTCCAAGGCCCTGGACGAGGTGGTCATGCGGGCCCTGTGCAAGGACCCTGCCAAGCGCTACCAGACCGCCGCGGAGATGGCAGCGGACCTGCGCAAGAGCATCTCCCATCCCGAGGGCGGCTTCGTGACCTATCCCAAGGACATTGATGTGCTGAAGCAGGAGAAGGAGGAGCGCCGACGCCAGCGGGACCGGGAGCGCCGCAAGCTGCGGCGGACGATGCTGATCTGCCTGGGCATAGGCGTGGCGCTGATCCTCGCCGCGGGGGCGTGGTACCTGAACAACACGGCCAACACCTACGTGGTGCCCGACCTGGTGGGGCAGGAGCAGCTGCTGGCCCAGGACGCCCTGGAGCAGCTGGGCGGCATTTCGGACGTAAACTACGCCTACAGCGAGGACTACGAGGAGGGCATCGTCATCGCCCAGTCCCGGCGGGCCGGGGCCCGGTTGAAGCAGAGCGTGCCCGTGGTGCTGACTGTCAGCCGGGGTACCCAGTGGTATTACCTGGAGGATTTCGTGGGCCAGGGCGTGGAGGACGCCTCCGATGCCCTGCGCGCCCAGGGTGTGGAATCGGTGGCTGTGAACTACGTCCATTCCGACGCGCCCGTGGGCAGCGTGGTCAGCGTATCCCCCCAGCCGGGGCGGCATTCCAAGGACGAGCCGGTAATCTTCTCCGTCAGCGGCCAGCGGATACGGATGCCTTCGCTGATCGGCTTCGCGCTGGAGGACGCCCGCAAGCTGATCGAGGCCGAGGGCCTGCAGCTGGGCACGGTCACCGAGGCCGAGGCGGTGGACGCCCTGCCGGGTACCGTGATCGAACAGAGCGCGGAGGAGGGCGCGGAGCTGAGGAAGGCGTCCGTCGACCTCTGCGTGGAGCTTGCCGCGCTTATGGTGTCGCTTGCGAGGGAGATCGCCCTGGATGACGCGAGGGAGGAGTGCCGGGCAAGGCTTGCCGACGGCTCCGCGCTGGCCAGGTTCCGCTCGATGGTCGAGGCGCATGGCGGCGACCTTGAGCGTTTTGCGGATCTGCGGAGGCGGCCCACGTTCAAGTTCGCCATACAGGCGATGCGCTCGGGCCATGTAGAGTCGATCGACGCGGAGAAGGTCGCGCGCGTCGCGCTTTCGCTTGGCGCGGGCCGCGAGAAGGCGGGCGACAGGATAGACCCGCTTGCCGGCGTAACGCTGGCGGTCGGCGTGGGCGACAAGGTGACGACCGGGCAGCAGCTCGCGACGCTCGAGCGCTCCTCAGACCCCGACGGGCTCGAGCCCGCCGCCGCGGAACTGTATCGTGCGTTCCGGATATCCTCGTCCGCTCCGGAGCGAACTCCCCTGATACTCGAGCGCATCTGCATCGCTGCCAGATTGCAGATCGACTACCTTGCCATCTGCATTCTTGAATTCTATCTCTTTCCTTCTGAGTTTCGAGAACTGTTGCGCGATCTTGCGCCATCTCTCCTTGGCTTTTCTATATGGACGATACGACCTTTTGAGCATTCTCTCGTCGACATTGCTTTCATAGTCTGATCTCGCAGCCATCTGGGCGAGGTCCTTCTCGGTCATCGACTTCCAGAACGGATCATCATATTTACCGGCGATAAGGCCTACATAGTTCGATCCGTCACCACGCTTTGCACGCATATATTCCAGCAATGTGTTGAAGTCTCCATCAGACTGGATGCCATGGATGAGAGCCTCATTGAGGATGGACTGTATTCCGAACTTCGCTTTTCCGGAAGGCTGGCCGAGCATACTC
>CADBVG010000087.1:7279-30999 GCA_902798105.1 uncultured Eubacteriales bacterium | reverse complement strand
GAACTCCACCTTCATCTTCAGGGTCATGAAGCTCACCGTGCAGTCCTTCACGCCCTCGGTCTTCTTCGCGGCGTCCTCCATCAGGTTCGCGCAGTTCGCGCAGTCCACGTCGATCTTGTAGGTCTTCTTCATTGTCTCTTCCTCCTTGTTATTCTTCTTCTCACATCGCCGCCCTGCGCGCCTGGACCGCCCGATAGGAGCAGGCCTCGGCCAGGGCGCAGAGGGCGTTCAGGTCAGCGTCGGGGTTGTAGATGCGGATGACCTTGGAAAGGTCGTCGAAGTTATAGGCATTCATGGCCGCGGAGGTGGACAGGGCGTACTTCTCATTGTAATCCTCGGCGCTGTCCGAGGTCCAGAAGCCCTGTATGACCTTGACGGCCCTGCCGTTCTCCCGGAAGTCCTCCGCGTAGCCGGTGACGGCGTTAAGCATCAGCGCAAAGGCCGGGCCGACGATGGAATTGTACTTCCCCACCACCACCTTCAAAACACCCTCGGTGACGAGCTGCAAATTCCGGGTGTTGTAGCTGTCCACCACGCCCAGGGGCGTTCTGCCAATGAAGTCCACAGCGTCCAGCGGCGGCAGCACCGACAGCACGGCGTCATAACTCCCCGCCTCAAAGGTCTCCCGCGCGGTGTTCAAAACGTCGTCCAGCCGCAGGTAGCCGGGGCAGACGGTGACGGTCACCCGGTCCGTCTCCACGGTTATGGGCTTGTCCGTGCGGGCGATCTCGTCCCGGGTCAGGGGAAAGCTGGCCCCGTAGGCGCTGGCGAGGGTGTCCAGTATGCCCAGCGTGCGCTGGTAGTGCATCTCGTTGCCCAGCGCCGCACCGCCGCTGAGCACAAAGAACCGCGTGCCTACCTTTTCCCGGATGAAATAGCGGGCGATGTCCGCGCCGGCCTGGAATTCAAAGGGCTGGCCGGGGCCAAAGGCACCCAGAAAGCTGGGATTATCCTGCACTGCTTCAAAGTCCTCTGCGGACACGGTGCCGGAGGCCAACAGGTAGTAGGCTCCGTTTTGCTGGCACAGCGCCACTTCATTCGGCAGGTCGTAGGTCACGAAGGACATAAAGCCCTCCACGCCCTGGTCGCAGGCGGCTTGAATGAAGTTCATCTCCTGCTCCGCGGAGTTGATGGAATAGGAATAGACGAACCGCACCATCTCGAAGTTTTCTTCGATGTAGCCCTTCAGGTATTCCTTGAAGCCCAACACCTCCTCGTCGGCGGTGTTGTAGACGATGACGCCGATCTTGTGCACTTCATCCTCGGCATATGCCGGCAGGCAAAGCAGAAGAATCAGTAAAGCAGCTATGACTTTCTTCAAGCGCCTTCCCCTCCCCCATAGCGATGGCAGGCCACCTCGTGGCCCGGTCCGATCTCGGTAAGCCTCGGCTTTTCATGCCGGCAGCGGTCGCCGCAATACTCGCAGCGGTCCTGGAAGGGGCAGCCTGCGGGCACGTCCAGCGGCGACGGCGGCTCGCCCTTGATGGGCTCGATCTTCCTTGAAAAGTCCATCTTCGTGTCGAACACCGCGTTCAAGAGCGCCCTGGAATAGGGATGGCAGCACACCTTTGACAGCTGGTCCCCCGGCATCACCTCCACGATGTTGCCCAGGTACATCACCGCAATCTGATGGGAGAAGGACTGTATGAACCCCAGGTTGTGGCAGATGAAGCCGATGGTGATGTTCTTTTCCCGCTGTAGCTTGGTAATGAGCTGTATGATGGTCTCCTGCACGGACACATCCAGCGCGCTGGTGGCCTCGTCCATCACGATGATCTCCGGCTCCAGCGCCAGCGCCCGGGCGATGGCCACCCTCTGCCGCTGGCCGCCGGACATGTTGTGGGGATAGCGGTCCGCGAAGTCGCCGGGCAGCTCCACCATTTGCAGAAGCTCCCGCGCCTTTCTGTCCTTCTCGGAATGCCTGATCCTGTGGTAGTTCAGCAGCGGTTCGCACACGATGTCCCGTATCTTCATCTTGGGGTTGAAGGACGTGGACGGGTCCTGGAACACCATCTGGATATGCTGGCGCATCTCGTGCAGTTCCTCGCCCTTGAGCTTGGTGATGTCCCTGCCCTTGTAGATGATCTCGCCCTCGGTGGGCTTGTCCAGCCACACCAGAAAGCGCATGAAGGTGCTCTTGCCGCAGCCGGATTCCCCCACCAGGCCCAGGGTCCTGCCCCTGTACAGCTTGAGGTTCACGTCGTTGCAGGCCACCAGCTCCCTGCCGCTGTTTGTGGGGAACCGCCGGGTGACGTGCCTCGCCTCCAGCAAAACCTCGCTTTCGTCAAACATAGCGCTTCCCTCCCAGCGACGGCACGGCCGCGATCAGCCTGCGCGTGTATTCGTTCTCCGAATGGTTGAGGATATGGTCCCGGTCGCCCTGATCCTCGATCCTGCCGTCCTTCATCACCACGACATGGTCCGCCATGTAGGCCGCCACGCCGATGTCGTGGGTGACGATGATGATGCTCGTGCCGTATTCGTCCCGAAGCGTCATCATCTGCCGCACGATCTGCGCCTGGGTGGTCACGTCCAACGCCGAGGTGGGCTCGTCGGCCAGCAGCAGCTTGGGCTGGTAGGTCATGCCCATGGCGATCCCCACGCGCTGCCGCATGCCGCCGGAGAGTTGAAAGGGGTAGCTGTGCATGATGCGTTCCGGGTCGGGCAGCCGCATCCGCGAGAGCATCTCCGCGCCCTTCTTCCAGGCATCGGCCTTGGAGGTGTTCTCGTGGGTGCGAATGCACTCCGCGAAGCTCGCGCCGATGAGCCGGGTCTGGTTCATCATGGCCCCGGAATCCTGGAAGATCATGGAGATGTCGTGGCCGCGCAGAGCCCGCCATTCCTTTTTATTGAGGTTGAGCAGGCTCCTTCCGTCGTACACGATGTCGCCCTTGGTCACCTTCCCGCCGCCGGGCAGGAGCCCGAGCACGGCGCGGATGACCGTGGTCTTGCCGCTGCCGGATTCCCCCACCACGGAGCAGATCCGCCCCTCGCCCAGTTCGATAGAGCAGTCCTTCACCGTCAGCTGCTTTCCGTAGGACACATCGATGTCTTTGATGTCAAGCAATGCCATGCGCCCTACCTCCCCTCATTGGACCGGGGGTCCAGTATGTCCCGCAGGCCGTCGCCCAGCATATTGAACACCACCACGGTGACGAAGATCGCCAGGCCCGGATACACCATCAGCCAGGGCGCGGACTGCATGAAGTTGCGACCCTCGTTCAGCATAGAGCCCCATTCCGGGGTGGGCGGCTGCGCGCCGAAGCCCAGGAAGGACAGCGCCGCCAGCTCCATCATCATGCCGCCGATGTCGGTGGCGGCGGTGATGACCAGCGTGGTGATGGTGTTGGGGAACATGTACTTCCACAGCATGTAGGGGGTCCGGGACCCGGTGACGACGGCCGCCGCCACGAAATCGGTATGCCGAATCTTCATCACAAGGCTCCTTGCCAGCCTGGCGTACTTGGGCCAGCTCACCACCGCGATGGCGATGATGGCGTTTTTCGTGCTGGCCCCCAGTATGCCCGCCACGGCAATGGCCAGCACCAGGCCCGGGAAGGCGATCATCATGTCCGCTAAACGCATGATGACGGCGTCCACCCAGCCGCCGAAGTACCCCGCCAGCACGCCCAGCAGCGAACCCACCACGAAGATCACCGCCACGAGTATGAACGTGGAGGACAGCGACGTGCGCGCCCCATAGAGCACCCGGGTGAATATGTCGCGGCCCATCTTGTCCGTGCCGAAGGGATGCTCGGCACTGGGGGCCTTGATGGCCTCCTTCAGGCTGCCCTTGACCGGGTTGACGCCGCGGGTCAACTGCGGCGCGAATATGGCCGCCAGCACGATCAGCACCGCCAGCACGGCGAACACGCAAAAGACGGGATATCTGCGAATAAAGCTCTTCTTTTCCATATCCGTCACCGCCTCAGCCGCATCCGCGGGTCAACGTAGTTGTAGGAGATATCCACCAGCAGATTGATGAGCATGTAGATGACCGCCACCCAGAGCACATAGCCCTGAATGAGGTAATAGTCATAGGAGGTAATGGCCTGCACCGCCAGACTGCCCATGCCGGGATAGGAGAATATGACCTCCACCACAGAGGTACCGCCCAGCAGCGAGCCCACGGACAGGCCCAGCATGGTAATGAGCGGCAGCAGAGAATTGGGGAACACGTTGCCCCACAGTATCTTCCATTCCTGAACGCCCCGGGCCCTCGCGCCGACCACGTAGTCGGAATGCAGCTCCTCCAGCACCGCCGTGCGCACCTGACGGGTGTACTTGGCGGACATGGCCACCGCCAGCGTCACGGCGGGCAGTATCATGTCCTTGAAGGAGCCGCCCGAGGACACCACCGGCAGCAGCCGCATCTGCACGCAGAACACCAGTATCAGCATCAGTCCCACCCAGAAATTGGGGATGGACACACCGAAGAAGGTGATGGCGCGGACGATGTAGTCGATGGGCCTGTCGTGGTACACCGCCGACAGCACCCCCAGCGGCACCGACACCAGCAGCATCAGCACCATGCTCATCAGCGCCAGCTTCAACGTCGGCCATAGCCGGGAGGCCAGCAGCGTCACCACCGGCTTGCCCAGCGCAAAGGACGTACCGAAGTCGCCCCGCAGGCAATTGCCCAGCCAGCGGAAATACTGGGTCAGGAAGGGGTCGTTCAGCCCCATTTCCTCCCGCTGCTGCGCCACCTGTTCCTCGTCCGGCATGAGCCCCTGGGCCAGGTACATGTTGCGCACCGGGTCGCCCGGGGAGATGTAGGTCAGCAAGAATGTGATGATGCTGATGCCGATCAACACGATCAGCATTTGCAGAAGCCTCGACATCAATTGCTTTTTATTCAAGGCTTACACCTCTCTATCATGAACAGTACACGGAACGTACACCGCCCGCAAAGGCGATGTACGTTCCATATGAACAAGTCGTATTACTCTGCGGGCACGATCTCCGTGGTGATCCAGTAGTAGTCCGCGGTGTGGATATGAGCGTAGCCAACCTTCTTGGAGAAGGTCATGGAGCTGTTGTAGTAGCCATCCACGATCACGACAGCGTCGTTCACCAGAATCTGCTGCATGTCCTTCAGAAGCTCGGCGCGCTTCGCGGTATCGGCGGTCTGGAGGAACTCCTCATAGAGGGCATCGTACTCGTCGTTCTGATAGCCACAGTAGTTGGAGCCGGACTTGCCGTACCAGTTGGCCATGTACTCAGTGGGGTCGCCGTTGCCCACGGTGGTCCAGTTGTTGTTGTCCAGGTCGTAGTTGAAGCTCACCAGGTCGTTCCAGCAGTCGTCGGAGGAGCCGTACTGGCTCTGCACGCCGATGCCGATCTCGGCCAGGTACATGGTGTGGGCGTCGGAGAAGTCGTTCAGCAGGCGGTTCTCATAGGAGGAATAGCGCAGCACCACGGGCTGGCCGTCCAGTTCGCGAATGCCGTCGCCGTCGCTGTCCACGATTCCGGCCTCGTCCAGCATGGCCATGGCCGCGTCAGGATCGTAGGCGTAGGGGTTGGTGAGCTGGTCATAGCCGTAGGCCAGGGTGCTGGGCAGCACGGAGAAGCCCGCGGTGTACAGGCCACCGATGGTGTTGGATTCGCAGATGGTGTCGTAGTCGATGCCCATCAGGATGGCCTTGCGCAGGGTGTCGTTGCCCAGGATGCCCTTCATGTTCATCCAGCTGAAGCCGCAGCGCACGCCGGAGGCGATGTCCACGGTGTAGTTTGGGTCCTCCTGGAGCCGCTGGAGGTCGGCCACGTTGGTGATGTTCTCCACCAGGTCCACCTGGCCTGCCATCAGTGCGTTGGCCTTGGCGCTGGCGTCGCCCATGAAGATGATTTCCACCTTGTCGTAGGGCACCTCGCCGTTCCAGTAGTTGGGGTTCTTCACCATGGTGAAGCCCACCAGGTCGGCGTGGGACTGCACCATGTAGGGACCTGTACCGATGGTGCCGGCGTCAAAGTCGGTGGTGTCGGCCACATTGACGATCTCCATGGTGGGATAGGCCAGGTTGCCGGGCAGGTTGTAGTCCGCCTGGGGCAGGGTTATGGTGATGGTGTTCGCCGCGTCGTCGGCCACCACCTCGGCCTCGAAGGCCAGGAACTTCTGGGGATTGGCGGAGCCGTTGGGGCCCTGCTCGCGCACCCAGTCCAGGGATTCCTTGACCTTTGTAGCGGTCATGTCGGCGCCGTTGGAGAACTTGATGCCATCGCGGATTTTGATGCTCCAGACGGTGGAGTCCTCGTTGGACTCATAGCTCTCGGCCAACCAGGGCTCGATCTCCATGTTGTCGTTGAACTTGAACAGGGCCTCGCCCACGCCGAAGCGCATGCAGTTCCAGCCGGTGTTGGTCTGGGCGGCGGGGTTGATGAGGCCGTCGGAATACATCTGGCAGCCGAAGGTCAGCACCTTCTCGTCGGCGGCGAACGCCGGGACGGCCAGCGTCGCCATGGCGAGCATCGCGGCCAGCAGCAGGGAAATAATCCTCTTCTTCATTTGGGGGTCTCCTCTCTTATGTAACTTTATCCTATGGAAATACCGCGCAATTAAGGTGGTCAGCTGGCGAGTGAATTTTTCGAAGGTTTACTGGCGGTAAATCGAGAAATCTGCAAGCAGCAGATGTCGGAAAAGGCACCGCCAGATGCGCCGCCGTATTGTGCGGTATTTCCCTATGGCCCAGGGAGCCATATTCACATCTTCACTTCTGAATCCGCCCAGGCGACGGCCACGTGGAATTCCCCCACGGGCGTTGACAGCGAGGTGTTGACGTAGAGCACATGCCCGTCCCTCTCGGCGCGAACCTCCCGGATGGGCTCGCCGTAAAAATCATATACGGCGCCCAGCAGCGCACCGGCCTTCACCGGGGTATTCGCCTTGACGGCGGGAATCCACAGGCCGTCCACATCGCTCTCCAGATAAACCGCCTCGCGGAATATCCGGCGGTTCAGCGCCGCGTCGAACATCCCAACCGGCGCTTTGCAGATGCCCAAATGATCCATCAGCAGCAGGATATCCCGCCGGTCGGCCTCCACCCACTCCCTCTCGCAAAAGTAGCCATCGCCACGCTCGATCAGCAGTCCGGGGATGTCCAGGTCGTGAGCGGCGTAGCTGTACTGACCCTTTGTGGCCCGAGATTCCACCAGGAAGCCCACGTTCAGCGCCATCGCTGCGGAAAGCGCTTCCTCGCGCACCTTCGGGTGGGTCGGGAAGAACACCAGCGGCGTCATGCGCTCGCCCCGGCTGCCGCCGTGCAGGTCCAGCATAAAGTCCACCTGCGGGAATACTTCGCGGACAAAGAAATCCGCCAGGCGCTCCCCCACCGTGCCGTCCGGTTTTCCAGGATACTGGCCGTTCAGGTTGAAGTCATCCTCGGGCAGCGTCCGGGGGTGCAGGGTCCAAAAACCGCTGGTGTTCACACAGGGCAGCAGGATCACCCGCCCGGACGTCTCCGCCGGGTCCAGCTCCCGGCCCACCCGGATCACCGCAGGGGTGCCGTTGAACTCGCCCGCGTGAATGCCCGCAGTGACCAATAGGGTCTTGCCGGGGCGCGCGCCGTTGACGATGATAGCGGGCATCTCATAACCCCGGCTCGTCCGCCTGCCGGGATAAACCTCGCCCCGGTTCTCAATATCGCCCATGGGGACGCGCAGGGTCATCCGCCGCGTTTCGCAGGGGGCAATGGTTTCGCCGAAAATACGCCAGTTATCCATGAAAAAACCTCATAAAAACGGTCTGCCTCCGCGACATGCGGCAGCAGACCGTTTTTTGCAGCCAAAATAAACACACCCGCCTCCAGAGATCCGTGGAGCGATGCTTAACATCTCAGGCAAGTCTTCTGACTCATGGGTCGTCGCGTCAGCCGTCTTCCCAGTCCGCAGACCAGTGACATCATGGCTTCCGCTCTCCAAATACAGCGGCGGTCCCGTGCGGGATTCTCACCCGCTTCCTTATTCAGCCTTTCCCGTGGAAAAGGTCACCTGAGCATCTTATTTAACTATTATAATTAGTTTATCAACACTCACTCATTGTGTCAAGTATTCGAAGTGTTAATTCTGGTTCACAGCAACAGGGGCCGCAGCTATTCGCGGCCCCTGAAACAGCTATCAGCGCTTCACATTGAAGGCGTCAAAGCCAGGATATACGGCGTTCGCGCCGAGGCTCTCCTCGATGCGAAGCAGCTGGTTGTACTTGGCCACGCGCTCGGAGCGGCTGGGCGCGCCGGTCTTGATCTGGCGGGTGTTCAGCGCCACGGCCAGGTCGGCGATGGTGGTGTCCTCGGTCTCGCCGGAGCGGTGGGAGGTGACGGCGGTGTAGCCGGCCTTGTGCGCCATCTTGATGGCTTCCAGCGTCTCGGACACGGAGCCGATCTGGTTCAGCTTGATGAGGATGGAATTGCCGCAGCCCAGCTCAATGCCCTTTTTGAGCCGCTCGGTATTGGTGACGAACAGGTCGTCGCCCACCAGCTGCACCTTGTGGCCCAGCTTCGCGGTCATGCGCTGCCAGCCCTCCCAGTCCTCCTCGTCCAGGCCGTCCTCGATGGAGATGATGGGATACTTGTCCACCAGGCTCTCCCAGTGGGCGATCAATTCGTCGGAGGTGAAGTCCCTGCCGGACTTGGGCTGATGGTAGAAGCCCTTGCCCTTATCGCTCTTCCACTCGGAGGAGGCGGCGTCCATCGCCAGTACGAAGTCCCTGCCGGGCTCGTAACCGGCGGTGCGAATGGCCTTGAGGATCAGCTCGATGGCGTCCTCATCTCCGCCCAGGCTGTTGGGCGCGAAGCCGCCCTCGTCGCCCACGGCGGTGACATCCTTCATGTCCTTGATGAGCTTCTTCAGCGTCTGGAACACCTCGGCGCACCAGCGCAGGCCCTCCTTGAAGGTGGGCGCGCCGGCGGGCATGATCATGAACTCCTGGGTGTCCACGGAGCTGTCGGCGTGGGCGCCGCCGTTCAAAATGTTCATCATCGGCACGGGCAGGTTGTTGCCCTGCACGCCGCCCAGGAACTGGTGAAGCGTTACGCCCAGGCCCTCGCTGGCGGCCTTCGCCGCGGCGATGGACACGGCCAGTATGGCGTTCGCGCCCAGGTTGCTCTTGTCCTTCGTGCCGTCAGCCTTCAGCATCGCGCCGTCCACGGCGTAGGTGTCCCGGGCGTCGATGCCCTGGAGCACGTCGTTGATGACGGTGTTGACGTTGTTCACGGCCTTCTGAACGCCCTTGCCGCCGAAACGGGCCTTGTCGCCGTCGCGCAACTCCAGCGCCTCAAATTCGCCGGTGGACGCCCCGGAGGGGGCCGCGCCGCGCCCGACGATGCCGCTTGAAAGCGTGACCTCCGCCTCAACGGTGGGATTGCCGCGGGAATCGACGATCTCGCGCCCAATGACCTTGGTGATGGTAAAACTGTTCATATACAGGACACATCCTCTCTGTGACATAATAACTCTTTTTCTGCCGAAGGCACCCGGGTCCTGCGAACAACCCGGATGCCCTGACAGTAGACATTCTCTGGTGAGAACGCCCTATGGAGGTGGAAGTAGTATGCAATCTTCCGACAGAATTATACCACAGCAGTATTAGTTATGGCAAACTAATTCTATGTTAAAATACACAACGCCCGTTTAGGAAATACCGCATAATAAGGGTGGTTGGCTGGCTTCGCAGGCTTGCTGGCGGCAAGTCAAGGAATTTGCAGGATGTGCATGGCGGAAATGGCACCGCCAGACATGCCGCCCGTTTGTGCGGTATTTCCTTTATTGGTTCTTCATGTTTCTCTGGGAAATGCCTGTCTCAGTCAGACTTCGGCTGCCAGTACACGAGGCCTACCGACCCGGTCTTACTGAAAACAGTCCACTGGACTGTTTTCCGGGCGTTAGACCCTCCTCGCGGGGGCGAGCCAAGCGCTGAATAAAGCCTTGCCCGCCCCCAAGGAGAGGCTGTCTGCTTGGTATCCGTCAGGCGGCGGGCTGTTCGCCGGCCATCTCCGCCAGGTTTTCGTCGCAGAACAGGCCGATCACGTTCTCGGTCATCGCCTGGTCAGCGTCCACTGGGAAGCCCGCGGCCAGCCAGTAGGCGTAGGGGCCGGTGGCATACTCGGTCAGGGCATCCACGTCGCTGCCGTAGCGGAACTCCAGGTGATAAGTGCTCGCCGGGGTGTCGGGCATCATAAAGAAATATTTGAACTCGCCCGCGTCCGCGTCGGCAGTCTCGTACAGATAGCCATTCATCATGCCGCCCAGGGACAGGGGGCTGACGAAGGCGTACTCGTGGGAGAACACGGTCTCGCCCGCCAGTGTGCCGCTGATGGTCGCGCCGTCGAAGGTGATCTGGTCCACGCCGTTTATGAACAGGCAGTCGAACTGCGCGCCGTTGGAGCCGTCGCCATAGGCGTCGATGGCCTCCTGGCCATAGATCGTGCCGTTGCAGGCGTCCTTCAGTGCCTGCGCCACCTCCGGGGCCATCTCGTCGCCCACCACGGCGGCGCAGTGGTCCAGCCAGATCTGATCCCAGGCGGGATCGGTGATGACCGGGAACAGCGCCTCATAGGTGCCCTTCACGTCCTCCAGCAGCTGCGCTGCTACCGTCGCGTCATCCTCCGCAAGCGCCATTGCGCCCATCATCATCACCAGCACGAGCAGCAAACAGGATAATTTCTTCATTGCATTCATCCTCCCTATAGGTCGGTCAGCCGATGGCCTTCGCCAGGGCTTCCAGCGCGGCCTTGGCTTCGTCGTCGGGAGCCTCGTTGCAGATCACGCTATCGCAGGCCAGGGTCACGCCGTTTGCCTGGGCGTCCGCTTCCCAGTCGCGCATCCACTGGCCGTCACCCCATCCATAGGAGCCGAACAGCGCCACCTTCTTGCCCGCCAGGCTGCCCTTTACATCGTCCCACATGGGCTGGAAGATGGTCTCCTCGAGCACCTCGTCGCCCATGGCCGGGCAGCCAAACGCGATGGCGTCATAATCCGCCGCCTTCGCTGCGCCAAAGGCCTCCGCCTCGATCTTGTCCGCACCCAGGGCGTTCACGATCACGTCCGCCATGGTCTCGGTGTTTCCGGAACCGCTGTAATACACGACTGCTACCTTGCTCATTGTTCATTCTCTCCTTTTTTATGATGCCGACCTGGCCGCCACCGTCAACCGGGTCAGCGGACAGCCCGACGCAAACAGCCTTTGATAGACTGCTTTGCACTTTTCATAGCGCTCAAAGGCCTTGAGCGCTTCACATTCGTTGGAATACACCTTCCAGCAGCCACAGGACAGGCAGTTCCGGCCACTGTTTTCGATGAATCCCAACACGTCCTCCAGCGGATAGCCCAGGAACACCCCGATCTCATGGGGAAACGCATCGAGGTCGTTTAGGCGGGTTTTCAATGTGTTAAGGGCGCCATTAACATCGAAGGAGTGGTAACCACATGCGTGGAGCAATCGCCGCACGCCCTTGTCCGCAAGCGTTTTTTCCAATTCTTCCGCCCGGTAGAGGTAGATCAGTGCCTTGTCCCGGGAGCTTTTCAGGATCGTCATCGTCACGCCCTTGTCCATGAGCTGCCGACGCAGCGCGGCAAATTCCGCGGGGAAGTCCTCTCCCATGGTATGGTTGAATAGGTTGCCCAACTTCAGCCGTGCCAGCGTGGGCGAGGCGTGATCAATGATGGCGCGATCCAGCATGGGACATTCCTCCAGAAAATTAGTCATATCTAATTCAACGTTATATTACACTAACTATCCGAGAATGTCAATGGATTTTCATGAATTTCACATTGATAAAAACGCTTGACAAGCAAGGTTAGTATACGCTAATATGAATGTTAGTTAATACTAATTTATATTAGAAGGACAGTGTCAATGAGCGCAATCATCATCGGCGGCAACGAGTGCATGGGGCGCACCTATCGCGACCTGTGTGCCAAATACAATATTACGGCGCGCGCTATCCCCCTCAAAAAGGGCAGCTTCGCCAACCAGCTGGGGAATCCGGATTACATATTCGTCTGTATGGACACCGTTTCGCATCCATTGGTCATCAGCGCGCAAAAGGAAGCAAAAAAGCATGGCGCACAGCTGGTCAAACTGCGTCGCGGCAGCGCTTCTGCGTTGGAACGTGAATTGATCCGCGTAACGACCCAGGCGTAAGAAAAACGGAAATATCCATTCTGCCGAAGGCCATACCCGTCATCGCCTTATACCAGAGTGTATATCCAGAAGGACCACAACAAACAAAAAACCCCTCCTTACGGAGGGGAAATCGCCCGATGTGAAATCAGAACTTCAGGGAATTCAGCTTGATGCCGGGGCCCATGGTGCTGGAGATCACGGCGGAACGGATATAGGTGCCCTTGGCAGCGGCGGGCTTGGCCTTGATGATGGCCTCCATCAGCACGCGGAGGTTCTCGACCAGCTTATCCTCGCTAAAGGAAGCCTTGCCCACGGGGCAGTGGATGATAGCGGTCTTGTCCACGCGATACTCGACCTTACCGGCTTTGATATCGTGGATGGCCTGCGCCACATTCATGGTGACGGTGCCGGCCTTCGGGGAAGGCATCAGGCCCTTGGGGCCCAGCACGCGGCCCAGACGGCCGACCTGACCCATCATGTCGGGGGTAGCCACGACCACGTCGAAGTCGAACCAGCCGCCCTGGATCTTGGCAACCATGTCCTCAGCGCCCACGAAATCGGCGCCGGCGGCCTCGGCCTCAGCGGCCTTGTCAGCCTTGCAGATCACCAGCACGCGCACGGTCTTGCCGGTGCCGTTGGGCAGCACCACCGCGCCGCGGACCTGCTGGTCGGCGTGACGGGGATCTACGCCCAGGCGGACGGAGATCTCCACGGTCTCATCAAACTTGGCCTTGGCGGTCTTCTTGACCAGCGCGATGGCCTCCTCGGGGTCATACTGCTTGGCGCGATCGATCAGCTTCAGGCTATCGGAATATTTCTTACCTTTTTTCATGAATACATCCTCCTTGTGGTCAAGCGGATTCTATAATCCTCCCACGATTCTGGTGCGTTATCCCTCATTCTAGTCGACCACCACGACGCCCATGGAGCGGGCGGTACCGGCGATCATGCTCATCGCGGCCTCGATGGAGGCTGCGTTCAGGTCGGGCATCTTCAGCTCGGCGATCTCGCGGACCTGGGCCTTCGTGATGTTGGCCACCTTGTCCTTGTTGGGACGGCCGGAAGCGTGCTCGATGCCGCAGGCCTTCTTGATCAGGACGGCGGCCGGGGGGGTCTTGGTGATGAAGGTGAAGGAACGATCCTGGTAGACAGTAATGACCACCGGGATGATCAGGCCGGCCTGCTTGCCGGTGCGATCGTTGAATTCCTTGCAGAATCCGGGGATGTTAACGCCATGCTGGCCGAGCGCGGGGCCGATAGGCGGCGCGGGCGTCGCCTTGCCGGCGGGCACCTGCAGCTTGATAAGCGCAGTAACTTTCTTTGCCATTTGGGTTTCCTCCTCTACATGTATGTGGTGAAGCGGAACAGAGTCTGTCCCTCCCACTCACTGAAAAACCGACGAAGCCGGTTAATTCAGTCAACCGATGTGACGGGGTCAGTCCACGCGGACAACCTCGTCGTAGGCCAGATCGACGCTGGTCTCACGCTTGAGCATGGGCACGGTGACGCTCAGCTGCTGGGTGGCCGGGTCGATGGCCGTCACCTTGCCGGTGAAGTTCTCGAACAGTCCCGAGAGTATGCGCACCTCGTCACCCACCTGGATATCGATGCGCGCCTGGGGCGCAGTATCGAATATGGAGGCGAAGTCAGTCTCCGACAGGGGCGTAGCCTTGTTGCCGGAGCCCACGAAGCCGGTCACGCCGCGGGTATTGCGTACCACGTACCACGTCTCGTTGGTCATTTCCATCTTGACGATTACGTAGCTGGGCAGCAGCTTGCGCTGCACCACCCGACGCTTGTTGTTCTTGATCTCGACGGCTTCCTCCACCGGTATGCGCACGTCCACGATCTTGTCCTGCATGCCGTTGTTTTCAACGGTCTTCAGCAGGCTGTCGCGCACCTTGTTCTCATAGCCGGAATAGGTATGCACAACATACCACTTGATATCCGCGTTTTCAGACATATTCGGCTCCTTGAAATCAGCCGGTGATCAGCTTGATCAGCGCGCCGGCGCCAAGGTCGAACACGCCGATGATCACGCCCATGACGATCATAAATACGAATACCACCACGGAGTAGTTGATCAGGTCCTTTTTGGTGGGCCATGAGACCTTCTTCAGCTCGTGGAACATGTTCTTGAAGCTGCGGCCGATGCCCTTGAAGAAGCCGATGAAACGCTCGCCAAAGCCGGGCTTCGTATTCTTGTTCTCTTCCTTTGCCATGCTTTCACATCCTTGTCTATGGCAGTATACGGCGATTGCCGACGCCCCTGACAGGCGCCGGCCCAGCCGACCGCGGCATTGAGGCTGCGGCCCGCCGCTAACGGGATTGACCGATCAACGGCTTTACTTGGTCTCCTTGTGGCTGGTATGCTTCTTGCAGAAGCGGCAATACTTGTGCATCTCCAAACGATCGGGATCGTTCTTCTTGTTCTTCATGGTATTGTAATTGCGCTGCTTGCACTCGCTGCACGCCAGCGTAACCTTGATTCGCTTATCCGATGCCATGCTTGACACCTCCCCATGTGATTATTCGGCGCCCGCAATTTACCACGGCCACCGATGCCCGCGACGGCATTTTTGCCATCAACAACAGCAGCCCACAACCGGGGCAGACTGATATATTATAAAATAGCCCGCCGCCAAATGCAAGGCAATAAGGCGAAATTGTGCAAATTTTACAATATCCGGGCAGATGGCTTCCAAAAGGACCATGCGCCGGGGCGCATGGTCCTTGGATTTGCGCCTGAATTACTTGATCTCGATGACGGCGCCGGCTTCTTCGAACTTCTTCTTCATTTCCTCGGCCGCTTCCTTGGTGATGCCTTCCGCCAGGGTGGAGGGCGCTTCGTCCGCCATAGCCTTGGCTTCCTTCAGGCCCAGACCGGGCTTGACTTCGCGGATGATCTTGATGACGTTCAGCTTCTTGGCGCCGGCGTCCTTCAGGATCACGTCGAACTCGGTCTTCTCTTCCTCAGCCGCAGCGGCCTCGCCGCCGGCCACAGCGCCGCCCACGACCACGGGAGCCGCGGCGGACACGCCGAACTTCTCTTCCATTTCCTTGACCAGGTCAGCCAGCTCAAGGATCGTCATCTTCTCAATCGCAGCGATGATCTCAGCATTGTTAGCCATGATTATATCCTCCATTATTCAGTAAATATCTCGTTGGGGTTCAGGCGACGGTTATTCCTCGCCAGCCTGCTTCTTGCGGATAGCCTCCACACAGTACACGAACTTGGACACAGAGCTCATCATGCTGCCCATGATCCGCGCGATGAGGACCTCGCGGCTGGGGGTATTCGCCAGCGCTTCAACACCCTTCTCGTCGATGTACGCACCGTCGACCACGCCGCACTTGATGCTCATCTTCTTGGTCTTCTTGATGAAGTCGGACAGCACCTTGGCGGGGGCAACCGCATCCTCCATGCCGAAGGCAACGGCGGTGGGTCCTTCCAGGTGGGACTTCATATCGTCAAGCCCCATGTCCTTCACGGCCAGGTTGATCATCGTGTTCTTCAGAACCGCGTACTCAACGCCCGCCTTGCGAAGCTGGTTGCGAAGCTCGGTATCCTCCGCGACGTTCAGGCCGCGATAGTCTACCAGAACGGCGCTCTGGGCCTTCTCAAACTTCTGCTTGATGTCGGCCACAACACCCTTCTTGACCTCTAAATTCTTGGACATTTTCTAACACCTCACATTCCGTCCAGTGATCGGCCCCGGCGCTGCCAGAGCCATGACGGCTATCAAAAAACCCTTGCGCAAGACGCAAGGGCGGTGTAATACTTCAACCATCCGTTGCGCCTCGGCGAGCACCCGAAGGTTTACGCTCTCGCACTCGCTGTCTGTGGCACAGAGCCTTTCAAAAGCCATAAATGATTATAACAAAGGCAGTGGGGGGTGTCAAGGGTGGATTGACGATATTTCAGACATTTAACGTCACAACAAATTCTGGCCCAACGAGCTATGCTTGTTAGACCAGAATTCCTCTAAGGAAATACCGCATAATAAGGGTGGTTGGCTGGCGAGTGAATTTTCCGTCATGCGCGCCTGCAAAGCAAATTTCGCAGGCTTGCTGGCGGCAAGTCAAGGAATTTGCAGGATGTGCATGGCGGAAATGGCACCGCCAGACATGCCGCCCGTTTGTGCGGTATTTTCCTAAACCAACATTTATCTTGACTTTTCCCCGTCCGTCGCCTATACTTGCTTCATTAGATATCCAATCTGCGTTGACGGGAACAGTAACCGGGCGGGAGCATTGCAGAGAGGGGCGTCAAGGCTGGAAGCGCCCCATGCCACGCGCGGCGAACGACACTCCCCGAGCAGCCGCCGAAGCGGCGTATTCCGGCGTTAACGGACAAAGAGATGAAGCCTCGGCTTCAAGCAGGGTGGCACCGCGAATCCTTCGCCCCTACATTTGGGACGGAGGCGTTTTTTTATTTGCCGCCTGGAGAACCCCTCCGCCTGCTTGCGCAGGCGCCTCCCCCGAAAGGTTGCGCGCAGCGCCGGAGGGTCCCCCACCATCAATCCGAAGGGAGATATCAAACCATGCTGACCCAGGCCCCCAAGGGCACCCAGGACATGCTGCCCAAAGACGCCTACCGCTGGCAGGAGATCGCGCGGACCATGCGCGATGCCTGCGCGCTGGCGGGCTACCAGGAGATCCGCACGCCCATGTTCGAGCACACCGAGCTGTTCCAGCGCGGCGTTGGCGACACCACCGACGTGGTGCAGAAGGAGATGTACACCTTCGAGGACAAGGGCAACCGCTCCATCACGCTAAAGCCCGAGGGCACCGCCGGCGCGGTTCGGGCGTTCATCGAAAGCCACATGTACGCCGAGACGCTGCCGGTAAAGCTGTACTACTCTGCCTGCCCATGCTTCCGCTACGAAAAGCCCCAGTCGGGCCGGTTGCGCCAGTTTCACCAGAATGGCGTGGAGGTGTTCGGCGCGAAGGATGCCAGCGTGGACGCCGAGATCATCAAGCTGGCCATGGACATACTTCATGCCAACGGCATCGACGGCCTCAGGCTGAACATCAACTCCATCGGCTGCCCCAAGTGCCGGGCCGCCTACCTGGAGAAGCTGAAGGCCTACCTCGAGCCCAAGCTGCCCACGCTGTGCAAGACCTGCCAGGAGCGCTTCGAGCGCAACCCCATGCGCATACTGGACTGCAAGGAGGATGCGCCCAAGCTCACCGACGCCCCCGCCATGCTGGACAACCTGTGTGAGGAGTGTGCAGACCACTTTGATAAGCTGAAGGCCTACCTCGGGGCCATGGGCCTGGAGTATGCCATCGACCCCCGCATCGTGCGCGGGCTGGACTACTACACCAAGACCGTGTTCGAAATCATCACCGACACCCCCGACGGCGGCGAGCTGACCGTGTGCGGCGGCGGGCGCTACGACGGCCTGGTGGAGGAACTGGGCGGCCCCGCCACCCCCGGCATCGGCTGGGGCATGGGCATCGAGCGCATGATCATGGTGCAGGACATGCGCGGCACCGCGCCCGCCTCCCCCGCCCCGCTGGACGCGCTGGTGGTCACCCTTGGCGACGACGCCCGCATGGAGGGCGTGAAGCTGGTGGGCGAGTTGCGCGCAAAGGGCGTGAGGGCCGATTTGGACCACGCCGCCCGCAGCATGAAGGCCCAGTTCAAGTACGCCAACAAGCTGGGCGTGAAGAAGGTCATCGTCATTGCCGGCGACGAGCTTGAAAAGGGCGTCGTCAAGCTGAGGGATATGGAAGCCAGCACCGAGGCGGAGGTCGCGAGGGGCGAGATCGTCAATCTATTAATTAGGAATTAGAAATGAGGAATGAGGAATTAATAGTGGGATAACCCTTTCAATCCTATAAATCCCGAAGGGATTTAACCGCCATTCCTCATTCCTAATTCCTCATTCCTCATTTAACAACGTAGGAGGATATAGATATGCTTTCCCATAAAAGAGATCATTACTGCGGTCTTTTGACCGAGGCGAACGTGGGCGAGGTCGTCCACCTTTCCGGCTGGGTGCAGCGCACCCGGGACCTGGGCGGCGTGATTTTCGTGTGGCTGCGGGACCGGGAGGGCCTTGTGCAGCTGGTGTTTGACGCCGACGTGTGCGGCGCAGAGGTCTTCGACCTGGGGCGCGGCCTGCGCAGCGAATACGTGCTCACCGCCGTAGGCGAGGTCCGCAGGCGCGATGCGGGCGCCGTCAACAAGGACCTGGCCACCGGCGCCATCGAGGTCTTCGTGAAGGAGGCCGCGCTGCTGAACAAGTCCGAGACGCCCCCCATCTACATCGACGACAAGGCTGACGAGAACGAGCTGGTGCGCCTCAAGTACCGCTACCTCGACCTGCGCCGCCCGTCGATGCAGGAGAAGCTGCGCCTGCGCAGCAAGGTGGTCAACTGCATCCGCTACGCCCTCGATGAAGCGGGCTTCACCGAGGTGGAGACCCCCATCCTCTCCAAGTCCACCCCCGAGGGCGCGCGGGACTTCCTGGTGCCCAGCCGCCTGAAGCCCGGCACCTTCTACGCCCTGCCCCAGAGCCCCCAGATCTACAAGCAGCTGCTGATGCTCGCGGGCTTTGACAAGTACTACCAGATCGCCCGCTGCTTCCGCGACGAGGACAACCGCGCCGACCGCCAGCCCGAATTCACCCAGTGCGACATCGAAATGTCGTTCATCGACGAGGAGGACATCTACGCCAACGTCGAGCGCGTGTTCGCCCGCATCTTCAAGGAGGTCAAGGGCATCGAGCTGGCCCTTCCCCTGCCCCGCATGCCCTGGGTGGAGGCCATGGAGCGCTTTGGCAGCGACAAGCCCGACACCCGCTTCGGCATGGAGCTGGTGAACCTCACTGAAACGCTGGGCGCCACCGGCTTCGTGGTGTTCGACCAGGCCATCGAAAACGGCGGCCGGGTAGAGGCCATCAATGCCAAGGGGCTGGCCGGCATGACCCGCAAGCAAATCGACGGCTATGCCGAGTTCGTCAAGACCTACCGGGCCAAGGGCCTGCCCTACATGACCTTCACCGCTGACGGAAACGTGAAGAGCAGCTTCAACAAGTTCATGACCCCCGAGCTGGTGGAAAAAGTCCGCGCGGCCATGAAGGCCGAGCCCGGCGACATCATCTTCTTCGGCGCGGACAAGAAGAGCGTGGTCTGGCAGGCGCTGGGCGCGCTGCGCTGCGAGATCGCCCGCCGCAACGACATGATCGACCACAACAAGTACAACCTGTTCTGGGTCACCGAGTTCCCGCTGTTCGAGTACAGCGAGGAGGAGCAGCGCTGGGTCGCCGCCCACCATCCCTTCACCAGCTGGTACGCCGAGGACAACGTGTACCTGGACACCGACAAGGAAAAGGTGCGCTCCCGGGCCTACGACCTGGTCATGAACGGCATCGAGCTGGCCAGCGGCTCCATCCGCATCCACCGCGCCGACATGCAGGCCCAGATGTTCGACATGATCGGCCTGTCCCACGAAGAGGCCCACCACCGCTTTGGCTTCCTGCTGGACGCCTTCAAGTACGGCGCGCCGCCCCACGGCGGCCTGGCCTTCGGCATCGACCGGCTGGTCATGCTGCTGACGGACAGCGACAGCCTGCGGGACGTGATCGCCTTCCCCAAGGCCAACAGCGCCAACTGCCTGATGATGGAGACCCCCGCCGACGTGCGCCCCGACCAGCTGGAAACCCTAAAGATCAAGGTGGACCTGCCAGAGGAGGAATGATCCATGAAGCAGATGATGATCTACAACACCCTGTCCCGCAAGAAGGAGCCCTTCGTGCCCGTGCACGAGGGCAAGGTGGGCATCTACGCCTGCGGCCCCACGGTGTACAACTACTTCCACATCGGCAATGCCCGCCCCTTCATCATCTTCGACACGCTGCGCCGCTTCATGAAGCACCTGGGCTATGAGGTGACCTTCGTGCAGAACTTCACCGACATCGACGACAAGATGATCAAGCGGGCCAACGAGGAAGGCACCACCGTCGAGGCCATCGCCGAGAAGTACATCGGCGAATATTTCAAGGACGCCGAGGCCATCGGCGTGCAGAAGGCGGACGTGCACCCCCGGGCCACCAAGCACATCGGCGAGATCATCGGCCTGATCAAGAAGCTGGAGGCCAAGGGGCTGGCCTACCGCGCCGAGAACGGCGACGTGTACTTCGACACCCAGGCCTGGCGCAGCAACTACGGCCGGCTCATCGGCCAGGACCTGGACGACCTGGAGTCCGGCGCGCGGGTCGAGGTGGGCGACGTGAAGCGCCACCCGATGGACTTCGCCCTTTGGAAGGCCAAGAAGCCCGGCGAGCCCTTCTGGAAGAGCCCCTGGGGCGAGGGCCGTCCCGGCTGGCACATCGAGTGCAGCGCCATGAGCATGAAGTACCTGGGCGAGACCTTTGACATCCACTGCGGCGGCGTGGACCTGATCTTCCCCCACCACGAGAACGAGATCGCCCAGTCCGAGGGCGCGACGGGCAAGCCCTTTGCGAAGTATTGGATGCACAACGGCCACATCAACGTGGACAACAAGAAGATGTCCAAGTCCGCCGGGAACTTCTTCACCGTGCGGGACATCTCCAAGGAATTCGACCCCGAGGTCGTGCGCATGTTCATGCTCTCCGCCCAATACCGCAGCCCCATCAACTTCTCCCGCGACCTGATGGAGCAGGCCAAGGCCGGCCTGGAGCGGCTGTACACCGCCCGCAACAACGCCCTGTTCGCCCTGGACCACGCCCCCGACCGCGAACTGAACGACGACGAAAAGGCGTTCATCCAGCGGGGCAAGGGCTTCATGGACCAGTTCGACGACGCCATGTGCGACGATTTGAATACCAGCGAGGCCATGGGCGTGCTGTTCGAGTACGTGCGCGACATGAACACGTCCCTTGCCGACGCCAAACAGCCCTGCAAGGCCGCCATCGAAGAGGGCCTTGCCATGCTGGACGTGATGGCCCATGAGATCCTCGGCCTGCTGATGAAGGAGGCCGACACCGTCCCCGAGGACATCAAGGCCCTGGTCCAGGCCCGCGCCGACGCCAAGAAGGCGAAGAACTTCGCCGAGGCCGACCGCCTCCGCGACGAGGTGCTGGCCAAGGGCTATGTCATCGAGGACACTCCCAAGGGCCCGAAGGTGAAAAAGGCATGAACTGCCAACAAAAAGACCGCGGAAGCGGTCCTTTTGTTGGGAGAGAAGGGGCTGCCTCAAAAAGAGGCAGCCCCTGTCATGGGGAGGACATATCAATGAAAACAAATCCTGGAAAGGGAAGATGTATGGCGGAGAAGCTGGCCGCCGCGTGGCTGTGCGTCGTCATGCTGGCCGGATTGATCCAGGCGCCCGCCTTTGCCGAAGCGGCGGACGATCCCGGCCGCCTGGTGGACCTCTATTGTTCGCAAACCGCGAAGGATGCCCTCGGCGAGGATCAGCTTGAGGCGCTGGTCGGGCTCATCGTTACATCCATCGAGCCGCAGGCGGTGAACCTGCTCATCGAGCGCTTTCCCTGCTTTACGGACGCGGCGGCCAACGACGAGCTTGGCCGGGAGATCGGCCTGTACATCTATTTCGAAACCGGGGATAAGGACGGCCTTCCGGAACACGAGGACGTCGCCGGCGACGCCTACGCCTATGTCAACGGATATCCGGCGTACGAGGAGGGCAAGAGCACGTTCAAATACATGATCTGCATTGACGCCGAATCCCTGTGCGCGGAGAATGACATGGGTCAGGCGGTGCTGGACATGAACGCGGAAACCCGCGTGCAGGTGGACACCACCTTCTGCCATGAGCTGTTCCACGCCTTTATGGACGACTACAACCGCGTCGGCATGTCCGGCTACACCGATTTAGCCGCCCTCCTGTCCGATGAGGACGGGCGGCTCACGGATGAACAGGCGGACGCGCTGGTGGACGAAACTTACTTCCCCAGCTGGTTCATCGAGGGCCTGGCCGGTTGCGTCGGCAATATCTATCCGGCGGATCTGGATTATTTTCAGGAATACCGCCGCGATATTGATACCCGGCAGCTCCTCGACGCCTGCACGGGCGAACAGCTCTGCCGCATGTACGCCTGGCTGGACAGCATGGAGGATTACCCCGTGCAGCGGTTTGACCTGGAGGCGTCCACCGAGGACAACACGGACGGACATGTCAACGGCGCGATGTATGTGTCCGGATACATGGCCTGCCTGTATCTGGCGGACCTGCAATGCCGGGCGCTGGCGGGCGCCGGCGCGTTGACCTTCGACCCAAGCGGCGAGGTGACGTCGATCTCCAGCGAAAAGCTGCGGGAGGGACTGAGCGCGATCCTTGAGCGCCTGCATCGGGGCGATACGCTGGATGAGGTCATATTCGACATCTCCGGCGGCGCCTACGCGGACACCAAGGACTTCTCCCGTCGCTTCATCAAGGGGAACTATAATGAGGGGCTCCAGGATTACGACGGCGATCCGGAATCCCTGGCCTTCTGCGTGGGCTACATCAATTATATGAACCGGCTGGATGCCCTGGACCCGGATACACACCCCGCGGGCTCCGTGCTGATGGACGACTTTGGCACGACGCAGCCCACGCCTCTCGAGGAGGATGCTGTCGCCACATCGGACTTTTACCGGTTCGTAGAGTCAAACACCCTGGTGTCCTCCACGGTCCCCAATGATAACACGATCGACGGCGGAACCTCCTTCAGCGGAAGGGACAGCTTCGATTCGATCCTGGAGCGGTTCTTGGCACAGTGATTTGCCCAGAAGCTACTTCTTTGTGATCACCTTCCTCTGCCATCCCCTTCTCCCGCACTCGGGGCACTTCAGGTACCGCGTCCTTCCCATGTGCATGGCGAGCCAGAAGGGCACGCTGTCGGGCACGTAGCGGTGGCCGCAGTGGGGGCACTCGTAGTACCCGGCTTCCCGCTCCAGCTTCATGCCGAAATGTATGCCCACGGCAAATTCAGCGATGGCGAAGGCGATCAGCAGCCCCTGCCACAGCGGCTGCTTCACCAGGTACGTGGCCACGAACATCAGCACGATAAATGTGATCGAACAGCTGAAACCGATAACGTACTCCAGCGTCAGCAGCAGCTTCACGTGCTCCTCCTGCTGGCGCTTGAGTTCCACCAGGTTCTCCTCGGCGATTCGGTTGTAATTCTCCATCTCAATGCACTCTCCCGACAGCAGCTCGTTGACCGATATGCCCAGTATGTCGCACAGCGGCAGCATCAGCGAGGCGTCCGGCAGCGACTTGCCCGTCTCCCACTTGGAGACGGCCCGGTCGGTGATGCCCAGCGCCTCCGCCAGCCTCGCCTGGGTCAGCCCCTTGCCCTTCCGGCACTCGGCCACGAACCTTCCGATTTTGACCTGATCCATCGGGATGCCTCCTTTCGGGAACCAGCATAGCCGTTTTCACCTCCCCAATACAATACACCGCCGGTTGAAACCGCCCAAAACAGGCGCTCAACCGGCGGTTGAGTGTCCCGGAATATCGGATGAGGGCTTCTCATTCCTGATCCTCGATAACTGTTCAGGGCACATATTCTGATTTGTCGCTGAGGCGACAAATCAGAATTTGAGTGGCTAGTGGCCAGTGATTAGTGGCTAGTGAAGGAGGAAATCCTTGCGGATTTCTTTT
>CADBVG010000087.1:0-7204 GCA_902798105.1 uncultured Eubacteriales bacterium | reverse complement strand
AATCCCGTAGGGATTTGCTCCACCACTAGTCACTAGCCACTAACCACTAATCACTCAATTCTGATTTATCGAGCACAGCTCGATAAATCAGAATTTGCCTGCGACTGAACAGTTATATTCCTCATTCCCCATTCCGCATCACGCCTCGTCCAGAGCGTTGAACGGGTCGCCGCAGTTCGGGCAGAACCGGGGCGGGTTGGTCGGGTCCTCGGGGGTCCAGCCGCACTTGTCGCAGCGGAACACCTTTTTCGGCTCGGGCCGTTTCGCGCCGCAGTTGGTGCAGAAGTTGCCCGCGTTCTGTGCCCCACAGGCGCAAACCCACCGGCCATCGGCGGCAGGCGCGTCGGGCTTTGCGGTCGCGGCGGCGGCGACAGCGGCGCCGGCCACCTGGTTGATGGCCCTCGCGAGGGCATCGGCCAGGTTCGGGGCCGGGGCCTTCGGCTGGGGCGTTAGCTTTGCCATCAGCACAGCCCGAAGGGCGTCGGCCTGCTGCTCGTAGTAGCGATATTTGTCGCTGCCGATGCGCTCGGGGCGATCATCGGTCAGCTCGAAGCGAATGCGGTTGAACCAGGGCGAATCCACCTGGATCGTCGTGACAAACTCATAGCTGTAGCGGTAGCGGGGCGGGTTGAAGGACACCTGGTGTCCCTCCCGGTCCCGGTGGGTCTCCTCGGTGCGGTGCTCAGTCACCTCGGTCTGCACGTCGACCACCTGGGAAAAGCTGATCACGTCGGGGTTGCCGTCCCGCCAGTTGGCCAGCGGCGTCACGAAGAAGCGCTTCCCCGGCTCGTCGATGTAAACCTTCGTGTTTGCGCCCACCACGGCCGTGGGGTGCACCCCTGCCAGCACCCGCTGGTTTTCGGCCCGGTACATCAGGTGCTGCCGGATCTCCTCCACGGTGGATTCCCGCCGGTCGGTCATCCAGGGCGACAGCTTCCTTGCGCAGTTTTTGCACAGGTTCCCGTCTGCCAGCTTCCGGTTCCCCAACAGCCCGATCTCGCCGCCGCAAATATCACAATTCTTCTTGCTGAAAAATCCCATGATCTCCCTCCTGTCTGTGGGCATAAAAAGCCCCTCCATGCCTTGCCATATCTATTATAGCAAAACATTAAGGGGTTGTAAACTATTTGCGGGGCAGTTTTGAGAAATTCTGATTCCGCAGGCTTAGTGGGGCTAAGTCAAGGGAAATCAACGCGGAAATGCAGGCAAAGACGCCGAAATTGCGCTTCAGGCATTTTAGAAACACACTCTAATCAGAATTTACAGCCCCATTGCCGACATTATTCCCGGCATCTGCTGTATGCGGGCGACCAGCACATCCTGGCGCATCTTGCCCCGCAGGCTGACCCGGGCGATGTATTCGGCCTGGGCGGCGTCCTCGGTTGTGTGGATAGTCAGGTTGACGATGGACATGCGGTTGTCCTTGCAGAAGCGCAGCACGTGGTCCAGCGAGGTCTTCTGGTTGTAGGTCAGCTCCACCGCGTACTGGGGGGTGTGCTGTATGGTGCTGCCCAACCGGGCCAGCCACGTCTCGGCCAGCAGCACAAGCGCCGCGCCGATGCTGATCAGCATATAGGTGCGAAAGCCCGCCTCCCTGGCCTTCTGCGAGCGCCCGAAGCCCACCACACCGCCGCTGAGCATGGCCAGCAGCAGCCGCAGCACCGCCGACGTAAAGGTGAATTCTCGCAGATTCGCCAGCAAGGGCTCAGCTCCTTTTGTTGACTATATTAAACTATGTTCCCTCTTTCATGATACCAAAACCAAAACCCGCATTAAACTTCAACCCACTATTTCTATAATAATCACCCATACCACAGACTGAACGAACGCTTCCCCATAGATGCGTTGACTTTTAATACGGGTTATGCTATATTGTATGTGAAAAAGAGATACAGGTGATCTTGTTTTTAATACCATATAACAAGATATTTATAATTACATTCTTGTAATCGGAGTGAATGGCATGAAGATCGCGTTTATGTTTTCCGGCCAGGGGGCCCAGTTCCCCGGCATGATGAAGGACCTGTGTGAAGCCGAGAATGCCGCAAAGGCTGTGTTTGATGCCGCCGACGCCGCCCTGGGCCGCGGCATATCGTCGCTGTGCTTCGAGGGCACCCAGGACGAGCTGAACCTGACCCACAACACCCAGCCCTGCGTGCTGGCGGCGGACCTGGCGGCGGCCATGGCCCTGCGCGCCCACGGCGTCGAGCCCGAGGGCGCGGCGGGATTCTCCCTGGGCGAGTACGCGGCGCTGGCCTATGCCGGGGCCGTGGGCATGAAGGACGTCTTTGAAATCATACAGCACCGGGCCGACGCCATGCAGGACGCCGTGGCCCCCGGCAAGGGCGCGATGGCCGCGATGATGGGTGGCAGCCCGGAGAAGATCGAGGAAATATGCGCTGCCGTGACCGACGGTTATGTGGTAGCGGCCAACTACAACAGCCCTGCCCAGACCGTCATCTCCGGCGAGAGCGCCGCCGTGGACCAGGCCATCGCCCTGGCCAGGGAGCAGCGCGTCAAGGGCAAGAAGCTGGCCGTCAGCGCCCCCTTCCACTGCGCCCTGATGGAGCCCGCGGCGAAGCGCCTGGAAGCCCTGTTCGCCACCCGGCAGTTTGAAGCGCCGAGCATTCCCGTTTACATGAACGTGGACGCCAAAGCGAACACCGACGCTGCGGCCATCCCCGGCATGCTGGTGCGCCAGGCCATGAGCCCGGTGCGTTGGATGCAGACCCTGCTCAACATGCAGGCCGACGGCTTTGACACCTTCATCGAGTGCGGCCCCGGTAAGACCCTGGCCGGCCTGGCCAGCCGCACGCTGAAGGACGTGACCATCCTGCGCGTCGGCGACGCCGAAACGCTGAAGGAGACCCTGGCCGCCCTGGGAAAATAAAACCCGATGGCGGCGCAGGCGCCGCCGCTACATTGGACTCTCATGGCGGCAACTTGCCGCCGCTTCATGAGAATATCGTGGCGGAAGATTGTCGCCGCTTCATGGGATTACCCGTGGCAGCGGTCACTCCGCCATGCGCCATATGGCAAACGACCGACCGAAGGATAACGCCAAAATGAACAAAAACCTCGTTGAAAAACAGCATAAAAAAGGCAAGCTGTTCGTAGAGGAGCGCTTGCAGCTGCTCTTCGACAACCACCAGTATACCGAGCTGACCACGCCCGAGGACCGGGACGGCGTGTACGTCTGCGAGGGCCAGGTCTCCGGCAAGCGGGTAGTGGTAGCGGCCCAGGACTTCACCTACAAGGGCGGCACGCTGGGCCTGAAGCACGGCAAGAACATCGCCATGGGCCTGGACCGCGCCATGCGTAAAAAGTGCCCCTTCATCGCCATGAACGACTCCGGCGGCGCACGCATCCAGGAGGGCATCGACGCCCTGTCCGGCTACGGCGACATCTTCTATCGCAACACCCGGGCTTCGGGCCGCATCCCGCAGATCTCGATGATCCTGGGCCCCTGCGCCGGTGGGGCGGTCTACTCCCCCGGCATCACCGACTTCATATTCATGACCGAGAAGATCAGCCAGATGTTCATCACCGGCCCGAAGGTCATCCATGCCGTCACCGGCGAGACCATCACCGGCGAGGCGCTGGGCGGCACGGTGATGCACGGCGCGAACAGCGGCGTGGCCCATGTGTGCACCGACACCGAGCTGGAGTGCTTCGTGGAGGTCCGGCGGCTGATCGGCATGATCCCAAGCAATTGCCGGGACCGGCGGCTGCACTGCTACGTGGACCGGGACGCACCCAGCTTCACCTTTGAAATGCCGGAGGACAGCCACAAGGGCTACGATATCGCCCAGATCATTGCCAGCATATTCGACGTGCGCTCGTTCATGGAGCTGCAGCCCGACTTCGCCAAGTCCATCGTCATCGGCCTGGCCCGGCTGGGCGGCGAAACGGTGGGCATCATCGCCAACCAGCCGCGCTACATGGCCGGGGTGCTGGACTGCAATTCCAGCGACAAGGCCGCCCGCTTCGTGCGCTTTTGCGACGCCTTCCGCATCCCCATCGTCACCTTTACGGATGTGCCAGGCTACCTGCCGGGCATTGCCCAGGAGCAGGCCGGCATCATCCGCCACGGCGCAAAGCTGCTGTACGCCTTCTCCGAGGCCACCGTGCCCAAGGTGAACGTGATCCTGCACAAGGCCTACGGCGGGGCCTACATCGCCATGAACAGCGCCCACATCGGCGCGGACTGCGTGTTCAGCTGGCCCGGGGCCGAGGTGGCCGTCATGGGCGAGCAGGGCGCGGTGGAGATCCTCTACGCACGCCAGACCAGGGACATGGACAGCCAGGAGGCCCGCAAATTCCTGGATGAGAAGGCCGAGGAATACCGCCGTGAGGTCATGAACACCCGCCTGGGACTGGAGCGCGGCTACATCACCGCCGAGATTCGTCCCGAGGAGACCCGTGACAAGCTGATCGAGCAGCTGAACAAGTTGGGCGCGAAGGCCATGCTCCGCCGCATCATCGCCAGGCGGCGGCACGGGAATATTCCGCTGTAACGGCGGGTGACATGATTGCAAAAGGTCCTTCCCCCACTCAGGATGACACGTTTTGTGCGTTGCTTCATCCTGAGCGGGGAAGGACCTTTTTTATATTTGAGCAGATGGATATATTCTGATGGTGTTAGTCGGGAAGTAGGGTGATGACTCCCTCAGTCAGCCTGCGGCTGACAGCTCCCTCTGGGAGCCCTGTTTCCAGCACTTCCCCAAAGCCTCCCTCTCAGAGGGAGGTGGCCCCGTAGGGGCCGGAAGGAGTCCGTCACCCCATATTCTGACTAACGCCATTCTGATTTATCGCCAGAGCGAAAAATCAGAATTTACCCCTCCTCCTCATACTCCGGGATCCGGCTTTCGAACAGCACGGTGTCGCCGGGGTCGGATATCTCCTGGAGGATCTCGGAGGCGTCGTCCATATCGTCGGCGGTATGGAGGTTGGACCGGGAAAAGCCGGACTGCATCATGCCGCGGATGATGCTTCGGGTGAAGGCGCGGCGGCCCACCAGCACCACGGCGTCGGCGCAATCGGCCATGACGGTGCCCAGGGCAAAGTTGACGTCGCTCTCCTTGCCCCCCTGTTCGCCGACGCCGGGGGTGACGACGATGCGCCGCCCGGGCATCTGTGAAAGGACCCGCAAGGCCTCGAAGGCGCTGTCGGCGTCCTCGTTCAGGGTATCGTCGATCACGGTCAGGTCGCCGGGAATCAGCTGCATTCGGTGCTCGATGGGTGAAAGCCCCTTCACAGCCTCGGCGATTTCGGCCATCTCCAGGCCCATTTTCCGGGCCAGGGCTGCCGCCAGCAGTATGTTCTTCACATTGTAGCTGCCCAGCAGCCGCGTGCGGCAGCGCACGGTTTCGCCGTCGGCGCAAACCATGTCAAAGGCCGAACCCCGGTCGCTGAAGGTCAGGCTCCGGGCCACCATGAAGGCCCCGGGGTCGTCGTCCATGCCGATGCGGCACTTGTCATGCCTGCACAGGGCGTACAGCCGGTTGATGTAATCGTCACCCCAGCCGAACACGGCCAGGCCGTCCCGGGGCAGGCCCTGCACCAGTTCGAACTTGGTGCTGGCGATGTTCTCGATGGAGCCGAAGCTGTCCATGTGGCGGGGGCCGATGCTGGTGATGATGCCGTACTTCGGACGCACCAGTCCCACCAGTTCCTTGATGTCGCCAACATGGGTAGCGCCCATCTCAGCGATAAACACCTGGTGCTCCGGCTTCAGCTGGTCGTTCACCACCCGGGAAATGCCCATGGCGGTGTTGAAGCTCGCCGGGGTGGCCAGCACCTTGTAGCGCTTCGACAGGATATCCCGCAGTATGAACTTGACATTGGTCTTGCCATAGCTGCCGGTGATGCCGATGGTGATCAGCCCCTGCTGGGCGCGAAGCTTCTTCTTCGCGCTCTTGAAGAAGGTGGCATTCAGCCGGGCCTCGTAGGGCCCGATGATGGCCGCCGCCGCCAACACCATGAAGGGCATCAGCGCGTACAGGAAGTAGGGCGACACCGATATAGGCCGCATCATCGCCATCAGCGCGGTCGCCGCCAGCGACAGCAGGAACAGCACCGTCAACAGCCGCCGCACCCGCTGGGTAACCACGAAGGGCTTGCGGCTGGGCATGGTGTAATCCCGCCAGGTGATCCAGGCCATCAGCGCCGTGAACAGCGCCAGCACCAGCCACCCCGACAGGGCGTTGCGCACCGGTTCCTCTTTGAGAAACATCGACAGCAACACCGGCAGGTAGGCCCGCAGCAGCACCGCCACAAAGGCCCACAGCACGTTGTCCTTCAGGATGCGGTCGCGGTTCTTCGCCAGCCACTGGCGATAGGCCGGCAGCTGGTAGCGCTCCATTTGCAGGGCATGTATGTAGTGGACGGACGCCGCGCAGCAGGCGATCGTCACGACCAGGATTTCGATAATGGTAAAGAGCATATTGTTTTGCTGGTTAACCCCTGCTTATCGGCGCGATGGCGAAGGTCCTTCGACTCCGGCTACGCCGCCGCTCAGGATGACAGGCGTATCGGTATCATCCTGAACAGAGCGAGGAAGCTTGCACGCCTGAATAGAGCAGGGTATCATTCCCTGACCAGCATCGGGTCATTTTCCGGGTTGCCCTCGGGCAGGTGCTCCAGGGCCATGATCAGCGCGTCCTCGGTGTTTTCGTAGTAGCGCTTGCGGTAGCCCACATCGATAAAGCCCAGCTTGTGATACAAATTGATGGCCGGGGTGTTGGATCGGCGCACCTCCAGCGTCATCCAATTCATGCCGCTGTCGGCGGCCAGCTGGATCATCGCCCGGGTCACCCGTTCGCCGTAGCCAATGCCCCGGCGATCCGGGTGCACGGCGATGTTGGTGATGTGGCCCTCGTCCAGCACGAACCATACCCCGGCGTAGGCCATGGCCACACCATCCTCCCGCAGCACCACGTAGCGGGCGCACTCGTTCTCGGTGACCTCCCGGTAGAAGGATTCCCGGGACCAGGGGGTTTTGAAGCAGGCCACCTCAATGGCGTGCACCGCCTCCACGTCGTCAAGGTTCATCAGTCCGATGGTCGTCTCAGTCATTTCGTTCCTCTTTGGTTGGTATTTTGTCGATAAATTCTGATGGTGTTAGTCAGGAAATGGGGTGATGAAGCCCAAGCCGTCTTACAAGGCCAAAAGACCAGAGGAGACGGTATTCCTGATGGAGTAG
>CADBVG010000086.1 GCA_902798105.1 uncultured Eubacteriales bacterium | reverse complement strand
AAGCTTGCGGTTGGCGGACTTTCGGAGCGCGTGAGCGCTGCCGGTCTTATGCCCTTATAGGGCTTAATCAAACCACCGGCTAAGCCGGTGGTCATGATTTCTCCCAATAGCCAAATGCAAATTTGCATTTGGCTATTGCCTTTTTCACCGATCTATGGTAGACTATATTCAAATAAGTAAATATTATTTTCTAACTCAAGCAAATAAATATGAATTATGGAGGATGCCATGATTGACGTCAAGCTGTTGACACTTCTGAAAGTGCATGAGACCGGCAATTATACCCGTGCGGCAGAGCAGCTTTCACTGACACAGCCTGCCGTCAGCCAGCACATCAAGCAGATTGAGAAGGAGCTGAATACCAGCCTGTTCGTGCGCAGTGGCGGCAAGATTCGCCCCACGCCCGATGGTAAGCTGGTGATCGAGTACGCCGAGCGGGTATTTTCGCTGTATGAGAACCTGCAACAGGCCTTGCGCGACCAGAAGCGCAGCATCGAGCGGCTGCGGGTGGGCATCACCCACACCTCCGAGAGCAATGTGGTGACGGAGGTGCTGGCCAAGTACGCCGAGCAGAACGAAAACCTGAGCATCACGATACAGACCGATACGATAAATAATCTTTATGCTATGCTAAAGAATTATAAGATCGATATCGCCATCGTGGAGGGCGCGGTGCAGGACCCCAGCATCAATTCCATCATGCTGGATACCGATTACTTGGTGTGCGCGGTGTCCAACGAAAGCCCGCTGGCCAGGAAGAGCATCGTCACCCTGGAGGAGCTGAAGCGGGAGCGGATGATCCTTCGGCTGCCCAGCTCCGGCACCCGCAACCTGTTCGCCGCCCATCTTGAGAGCCGCAACATATCCATCGACGAATTCAACGTCACCCTTGAGGTGGACAACATCGCCACCATCAAGGACCTGATTCGCCGCAACTACGGCGTGTCGATCCTGGCCCGCAGTGCCTGCATGGATGAGCTTAAGAAGGGCAAGATGACCGTGCTGCCCATCGAGAACCTCAGCATGATCCGGGAGATGAACATACTCTACCACAAGAGTTTCCGCCACCCGGACATCCTTCAGGACATCGTGCGAATCTACAACGAGTCCGTGCGTTTCTACAAGAGCAGCGAACAGTGAAGGTTGCGGGCGATGGGCATACGCATGACGTATACTGCAAAAGGAATTTGCTACAAATCATCATATACAGCCAAAGGAGGGATTGCCATGAGTGCGGGAAAGCACTGCGAAATCGAGCGCAAATACCTGATTCGCTATCCAGACATCAAAACGCTGCAGACCCAGAAGGGCGTGGAGCAGTGGGAGATCGTGCAGATCTACCTGACGGTCTCGGGACCGGGGGAGACCCGGCGCATCCGCCAGGTGGTGTCGGGTGGCGAAATCAAATACTATAAAACCTTCAAAAAACACCTTACCAGCCTGACCAACGAGGAGGACGAGGGCGAGATCGACCAGCTGGAGTACATCCACCTGTGCCAGGAGCAGCAGCCCGGCTGCAAGCCCGTGGGCAAGACCCGCTATCGCATTCCCTACGAGGGCCATATATTGGAATTTGACATCTACCCCTTCTGGAACGACCGGGCGATACTGGAGATCGAGCTGGAGCGCGAGGACGAAGGCGCGGCCATTCCCGACTACGTGCAAATCATCCGGGATGTCAGCACCGATCCGGCCTACAAGAACCGGAGCCTGGCGGAAAACGTGATTTACGAGGAAATCTGACGAAAGAGAAAGATCCTTCGACTGCGCCGCTTCGCCGCTCCGCTCAGGATGACAAGCCTATCGGTGTCATCCTGAGCGGAGGCGAAGCCGCAGTCGAAGGATCTTTTATCGTACAAATATTTACGCCGCGGCCCTGCCACGCTTGCGCAGCACCTGCATCACCACGCCCAGGGCGATCAGGCCCAGGCCGATGAAGTCGGTCAGCGTGCCGGGGACGATCAGCGCCAGGCCGCCGCCGATGGTCAGCAGGCGCTCAATGATGTTCATGTTCGTCAGCAGGTAGCCGGACAGGCCCGCAGCCACGCCCATCATGCCCAGCGTGGCGGTGATGGTGATCAGCACCACCTCGTACCACACCGTGTCGATGAACAGCAGCGCCGGGGACGCGGCGAACACAAAGGGGATGATGAACGCGCCGATGGCCAGCCGCGTGGCGGTCACGCCGGTCTTCATCGGCTTGCCCTTGGCGATGGCCGCACCGGCGTAGGCGGCCAGGGCTACCGGCGGCGTGATGTCGGCCACGATGCCGTAGTAGAACACGAAGAAGTGGGCGGCGATCTGGGGCACGCCCATCTGGATCAGTATCGGCGCGCAGGTGGAGGCCATGATGCAGTAGGTGGCCGTGGTGGGCACGCCCATGCCCAGTACGATGCAGCAGAGCATCGTCAGGAACAGGCCCAGCAGCATGCTGTTACCGCTGACGCCCACGATGGCGCTGATCAGGCGGTTGGCAAGGCCGGTAACGGTGATGCAGCCGCAGATGACGCCCGCGATGCCGCAGGCCACGGCCACGGTGACGCAGCTACGCCCACCGGCTTCCAGCGCGCTGAGGATGGTCTTGACGCCGAAGGACGAGGGAATCTCACCTGCGGCGGCGGAGTTGGCGTCCTGCTGGGCGCGCCTGTAGTAGCCGGTAAGGTTGTTCAGGAAGCCCACCAGTATGGCTACCACGATGGCGACCGCGGCGGAGAATTGCATCGTGCGCGTGTTGGAGCAGACCAGTACGATCAGCACGATCAGAGGCAGCAGCAGGTAGGTATCCTTCAGAAGGGATTTAAACCGGGGCAGCATCGAGCGGTCGATGCCCTTCAGGCCCAGTTTCTTGGCTTCCAGGTGAACAGCGATGAATATGCCCAGGAAGTACAGCACCGCAGGCACGATGGCGCGCACGATGATGTTGGAATAGGGCACGCCCAGGTAGTCGGCCATCAGGAAGGCCGCTGCGCCCATGATGGGGGGCATGATTTGGCCGCCGGTGGACGCCGCGGCCTCGACGGCACCGGCGAATTCGGATTTATAACCGGTCTTCTTCATCATCGGAATCGTCACCGAGCCGGTGGTGACGGTGTTGCCCACGGAGCTGCCGGAGACCATGCCGCACAGCGCCGAGGAGATGACGGCCACCTTCGCCGGGCCACCGGCAAACCGGCCGGTCAGGCTGTTGGCCAGGTTGATGAAGAAGGCGGAGACGCCCGTCTTCTCCAGGAACGCACCAAAGATGATGAAGACGACGATGTATTTGCTGCACACGCTCACCGGCGTGCCCAGTATGCCGTTGTCGCCGTAGAACATCTCATAGGCGGTACGGGAGAGGGTCTTGCCGTTGAAGAAGGTGTAGCCGATGAAGAAGATCGCCACGCACAGTATCGGCAGGCCGACGCTGCGACGGCACAGCTCCGCCAGCACCAGTATGCCCACCACCGCGATGATGGTGTACATCGGGTTGGTGAGGATTTCTTTAAGTCGCGTGTTCAGTATGACATGGGCGTTGAGGGCGTAATAGAAGAACGCGCCCGCGCCCAACACCATCAGCACGATGTCGTACCAGGGCAGGCTGTTGGGCTTTACCGCGCCCTTGCGGGCGGGATAGGTGAGGAAGCCCATGATGATCACCAGCCCCATGAAGGAGGTCATGCGGACCTGCTCCAGGAAGTTGGCGAACAGCGTGACATACAGGCAGAACAGGGAGAATGCCACCAGTATACAGGATACGATGATCTTGGGCCTGCCCTCCCAGATGCGGGTGTTGGATTCGCGGTCGTATTTGCGCATGACGGCCTCGACGTCTGCCGCGGTACCGGTGGAGGTGTCGATGTCCGGCACGTTCAGGTTTGGGTCCTGGGGTTTGTTGCTGGCCATAGGCCGGCCTCCTTTCGGTGATACTTTTGAAAAAACCGGGGCTGCGGATCATAACCGCAGCCCCCGAATTATGGAGAGTCTGCCTATAAAGCAGCTTACTTGGCCGCTTCAACCTCGATGCCCTTCTCGGCGAAGTACTTGGCGGCGCCGGGATGGTAGGGCAGGCCGCAGGTGGAGGCGTACTCCACGTCCAGCTCAGCGCCCTTGGCATGGGCCTCGGTGATGGCGGGCACGTTCTCGAAGATGGTGGAGACGATGGTGTATGCCTCGTCCTCGGTCACGTCCTCGTTGGCGATGATGGTGGCCTTCACGCCCACGGTGGTGATGTCCTCGTCGATGCCCTCATAGGTGCCGGCGGGGATGACGCTCTTGGCATAGGCGCTGGAGATGGCCTGCAGCTTTTCGACGTGGGCGTCGTCCAGGCCGATCAGGTAGCAGCCCTTGGTGGTGGCCAGGTCGACCACGGCGGGGGTGGGGGCGCCGGCGACGACGAACGCGGCGTCGATCTTGCCGTCCTTCAGGGCCTCGGCGGAATCGCCGAAGGAGAGGTACTGGGGATTGATGTCGTCCTCGGTCATGTCATAGGCGGCGAAGAAGTCCATGGCGTTGAAGTACACGCCGGAGCCCTGGGAACCGATGGACACGTTCTTGCCCTTCAGGTCCTCCACGGACTTGATGTCGGGGTTGCAGGTGACCAGCTGCACGGTCTCGGTGTACAGCGCGCACAGGGCGGTGAAGGTGTCGATGGGGTTGCCTTCGTACTGCTCGAAGCGGATGCCGTTGTAGGCGTAGTTGGCCACGTCGTTCTGCACGAAGCCCAGCTGGGCGTCGCCGATGTCCAGCAGGTCGATATTGGCGGCGGAGCCGTTGCCCGCGATGGCGGTGACGGCCACATCGGAATTGTTGGTGATGTACTGGGCCAGCACGTTGCCGAAGGCATAGTAGGTGCCGGAGGTGCCGCCGGTGGTGAAGGTCAGCTCGGCCAGGGCTGCGGTGCAGGACAGGGCCAGAACCAGCGCGATAACCAGGGATACGACTTTCTTCATGATGTGTTCCTCCATTTCTGAGCCGGAAAACCAGCCATTCTATTAGATACATTATACGATAAATCCAGGTAAAAGGCAACAGAAAACTGCCAACCGAAATGTTAATAATTGCATTTTTAGACGATTTAGCAGCATCCCCAGGTCATTTTGCATCAAATAAAAAAAGATGATTCGCTGAAAAAAAGAGCGATATTGCATTTATATACATAATGCCGGGATAAATATACAGATACTTATCCCGGCATTATGTGGATTCACGTCATTTGGGGCGGCCGCGGAAACAGCGTTACCGTGCCCAGGCCGCGCGGATCATATTCCAAAGAGGTTCATCGGGGGTTAGGCCCATGAAGCGTTCCATTACATGTTCAAGGCCCTGTTCCCTCAGTGCTTTCTGGATGATGGGCGCGGTGGGGTCGCCGGGTTGGTCGAAGCGCAGCGCGGCCACGATGCCCTTCACGATGGGGGCGGGGTCCACGCCCTGCTCGATGGCGAACAGTGCCGCGCCCACGATACGGTCATTGCGGCGCAGCTTGCGCATCGGGTCCGCGCCCACCCGGGCCACGGTGTCGTTCAACGCCCGGTTGGGGTAGCGCGCCAGCAGGTCCTCGATGTAATCCTGTACATTTTGCCGCACGCCCTCGCCGTACTTCGCCACCAGCGCGTCGGCGCTGACCTGCATCGACGACCGGGCGGCGCTTCGTATTTCGGGGTCCGCGATGGCCTGCCAGATGTATTCCAGGCCCTTTTCGTAGCCCAGGTAGGCGCACAGGGCATGGGTGCCGTTGTTCAGGAAAAGCTTGCGCTTCATGTAGAATTCAAAGGGGGTGTAGGGGATGATGCCCACAAGTTCGGGGATCTCCCCGCGGAAGGCAGCGCTGTCTACGGGCAGCTCGCTGCTGGGGTCTACCCTCAGCAGCAGCGGGTCCTCCGCCAGCTGCTCGGGGGGCTGGGGCGGCACCATGCGGCTGATGGATGCCTCCACAAGCCCCAGGTTGGCATCGGCCCAGGCCCGTTGCGCGTCGTCCAGGTGCCCGTTGATCCAGCCGCGCATCAGCGTGTCCGCGCCCAGCTGGTTTTCGCAGAGGATCACGTCCAGCGGCCCGCCGCCCCGCGCCATGCGCCGCACGGCGGCCTGCGCCAGTATGGGGGCGATGTTCTCCAGCTCGTTCGCGCCCACGGACGTGGCCATGATATCGCAGCTGGCGATGGCCTCCAGGGCCTCGTCGGTGGTGGAGATCAGCGCCCGGTCCACGGGCACACGGCTTTCCGATACGTCGTCATTGGAGACGATGTGCACCCTGTAGCTGCCCGCGGCGTTCAGGTTGTCCACCAGCGCCTGGATCCGGTCCAGGAAGCAGACCTTGTAGCCGGATTCGGCAAAAATCTTGCCGATAAAGCCCCGGCCGATCTTGCCGGAGCCGTACACCACAGCGTTCTTCATGCCTGTAAACCTCCGTTTTTCAATGTCCGGTATAGCGCCATGGCGCTTTCCCAGTCCCGCATGCCCTCGGTTCCTCCGGGCTGACTGAGGGAGCAGGCCGCCGCGGCGGTGCCCAGTTCGATCGCTTCGGCCAGGGGCAACCCCTTCCAGGCGCCGTACAGCACCCCGGAGCAGAAGGCGTCGCCGGCGCCCACGGTGCCCTTGATGTAGCCCTTCGGCAGCGTCAGGCTGTCGATGGCCACGTAGTTGTCGGCCTCGTCCAGGCCAAAGCCGCCCTCGGGACTGTGAATCACCGCCCAGGTGGACACGCCCAGCGCCTTCATTTTTTTGAGTGCCGCCGGCAGGTTTTCCCGGTGCAGCTTTCCGGAGGCATCCACCAGTTCGATGCCGGTAGTGGCCTGGGCCTCCAGCTCGTTGATGACGCAATAATCGGTGTACTTCAGCGCCGGGACCACGATGTGGCGGAAGCGCTCGCCGGCCTCGGAGACCACGTCGATGGAGGTTCGGATGCCCCGCTGCTTCGCGGTGTGCAGCAGCCGCGCCATCTTCGTGCCATAGACCTCGTCCGGGGCGTCCAGCGCGTCCAGCAGGAGTATGTAGCCTATGTGCAGCAGGTCGGCCTCCAGCGCGTCCCAGTCGATGTCCGATTCACAGAAGTCGGCGTTCGCGCCCCGGCACTGGAAGAAGGAGCGCTGCTTGCGCACCTCGTCGTCCATCACCAGCGTGTAGGACGTGGTGCCCCCGCGCTTGACCTGGCGCAGGTCGATGTTGGGGCAGGCGCGCAGCCTGTCCAGCACGTAATCGCCGGCCTCGTCGTCCCCCACGCGCCCCAGGGCCGTCAGCGGCAGGGCGGGGTCCAGCGTGGCCAGGTCGATGATGTCGTTGCACAGGCAGCCGCCGGTGGCGCGGGTCATGTTCCCGGTGATCGTCACCAGCTCCCCCGGCCGGGGCAGGCCGTTGGTGGGGTAGAGCATGTCCACGATCATGTTCCCGGCGATGGCGATACCCTTTTTCATGGTGATTACCTCGATTCCTGATGGGGTGGACAAATCAGAATTCAGGTTTTAGGTGTTAGGGAAGGAGGAATTCCTTGCGGAATTCTTTTAAGGAAATACCGCGCAATTAAGGTGGTCAGCTGGCGAGTGTTTTTTTCGTCAGGCGCTCTTGCAGATTTTGAAGGTTTACTGGCGGTAAATCAAAAAAT
>CADBVG010000085.1 GCA_902798105.1 uncultured Eubacteriales bacterium | reverse complement strand
AGAAATCCGCAAGGATTTCCTCCTTCACTAGCCACTAATCACTGGCCACTAGCCACTCAAATTCTGATTTGTCGCCTCAGCGACAAATCAGAATATACCTCTCCACAAAACAGGCGGACCCTTTCGGGTCCGCCTGTTCCGTCTATTCTGTAGGCGCGTGGTACTTTTGTATGTGGGTGAACGCGTCGCGCATGATCTTGCGGTCGCGCTCGTAGGTCAGCCGGGTGGCGGCCTCTTCGACGGGCAGCCAGAACGCCTCGGCGATCTCCTCGGGTTGGGGGGTGATCTCGGCGCGGTCGGTCAACGCGGCGAAGATTACTACCAGTTTCTGGGTGTCCGGGCGGATGTTGTAGCGGTTTTCCGCGCGGAAGCGGCGGTCCACCTTCACCCGCAGGCCCGTCTCCTCCAGAACCTCCCGCTCGGCAGTCTGACTCTCGGTTTCACCGGGTTCCACATGGCCTTTGGGGAAGGAGATGTGCCGCCCCTTGGCGTGGCGGATCAGCAACACGTTCCAGTCCGCGTCCTTCCTGAATATCACAGCGCCGCAGGATTTTTCATATCGCATGAAAGCCTCCGTTGTAAGTTGTGATGGTTCAGTCCTTCTCCAGCGCCGTGGCGAGCTCCTCCAGCCAGGGCGCTTCCAGCATCTCGACCTTGCCGCCGTCGCAGGCCGCGGCGATGGCCGGGTCGATGGGCAGGCGGGCGACGTTCGCGATGCCCCGCCGCGCGGCAATGGCGTCCACATGGCTGTCGCCGAAGATGCGGTGCTCCTTGCCACATTGGTCGCACTTGAAGTAACTCATGTTTTCCACGATGCCCAGCACCGGGATGTTCATCATGGCCGCCATGTTCGCAGCCTTTTCAACGATCATGCCCACCAGCTCCTGGGGCGAGGTGACCACCAGTATGCCGTCCAGGGGCAGCGACTGGAACACCGTCAGCGGCACGTCGCCGGTTCCCGGAGGCATGTCCACGAACATGAAGTCCACGTCCCCCCACATCACGTCGCTCCAGAACTGCTTGACGGTTCCGGCGATGATGGGGCCGCGCCATACCACGGGGTCGGTCTCGTTGTCCAGCAGCAGGTTCAGCGATACCATTTTGATGCCCGTCGGGCTGACGGCGGGGTAAATGCCCTCCTCAGCGGCCATCAACTGGGTGTGCACGCCGAATGCGGTGGGGATGGAGGGACCGGTGATATCGGCGTCCAGTATGGCCACGCTGTGGCCCCGGCGGCGCATCATTGCAGCCATCAGGCTGGTGACCAACGACTTGCCCACGCCGCCCTTGCCGCTGACAACGCCGATGACCTTCTTCACATGGCTGTTGGCGTTCGCCGGGGCGGAAAAGCCCGGGGCAGCGCCCTCGCGGGGCACGTTGCCCTCGCGGCTGGGACAGTTGACCCCGCAGCTGTTGCAGTCGTGATTGCAGTTCTCACTCATGGGTAAACATCTCCAATTTGCAGAATGTATTGTATTAATGATAGCGCAAGAGAGGGGTTTCGTCAAGGAAAAATTCTGATTTACCGAGCCCTGCTCGATAAATCAGAATTTGCTGTTCCTTCAAACTCTTAACCCTAAACGCCACGATATAACATTGCAACCACACACCCTGAGTGGTATAATGCCATTCGCCGCCAGGCGGAAGGAAGTGTAACCATGAATTTGCGATTACGACGCAGGCGCTACGACATCGACATGCTGAACGGGCCGGTGCTGCCGAGGCTTTTGAGCTTTGCGCTGCCGCTGATGCTCTCCAGCATGTTGCAGCTGACCTTCAACGCCGCGGACGTGATCGTGGTGGGTCGCTTCGAGGGCGACGCGGCGCTGGCGGCGGTGGGCGCGAACGGGGCGCTGATCAACCTGCTGGTGAACCTGTTCCTGGGGCTGTCCGTGGGCGCGAACGTGGTGGTGGCCCAGTGCTGCGGCTCGGGAGACTTCCGCCAGACCAGTGAGGCCGTGCACACCTCCATCGCCCTGAGCCTGGTGGGCGGCTTGCTGGTGGGGGCGGTGGGCTTCCTTTTTTCCGGCTTTTTCCTGGGGCTGATGAGCACCCCTGAGGAGGTGTTGCCCCTGGCCACCAGCTACATGCGCATCTACTTTCTGGGGATGCCGGCCAACATGCTGTACAACTTCGGCGCGGCCATACTGCGGGCCATCGGCGACACACGCCGCCCGCTGACCTACCTGACCCTGGCCGGGGTGGTGAACGTGGCGCTGAACCTGCTGTTTGTGATCGTTTTTCGCATGGGCGTCGCGGGCGTGGCCCTGGCGACCATCATATCCCAGATCATTTCAGCGATACTGGTCACGCTGTGCCTGATCCGTACCGACGGGGCCATCCACCTGGACTTGAGGAAGATCCGCCTGCACGCCGACAAGGTGTGGCGCATCGCGAAGGTGGGTCTCCCCGCGGGCTTCCAGGGCATGGTTTTCTCGCTGTCCAACGTGCTGATCCAATCCACTGTGAACAGCTTTGGCAAGAGCGTGGTGGCAGGCAACACCACGGCCAGCAATCTGGAGGGCTACATCTACGTGGCCATGAACAGCATCCACCAGGGGGCCATCACCTTCACCGGCCAGAACGTGGGGGCGCGGCGCTACGCGCGCATATCGAAGGTGGCCTGGGCATCGCTGGTGGCCGTGACCGGCATCGGCCTGGCGCTGGGCGGCTTCCTGATGCTGGCCCGGGGCTGGCTGTACCGCATCTATACCGACGACGCGGCAGTCATCGCGGCGGCGGGCCTGCGCACCGACATCATCGCGCCCACCTACTTCCTGTGCGGCATGATGGAGGTCATGGTGGGTCTGCTGCGCGGCATGGGCAGCTCGGTGACGCCGATGGTGGTGTCGATCCTGGGGGCCTGCGTGCTGCGCATCGTGTGGATATTGACCATCTACCCGCTGGATCCGACCCTGACCACGCTGTACATCTCCTACCCGGTGTCCTGGATCGTCACCTTCGCCATCCATACGGTGTGCTATCTGGTGATCAAGCGGCGGAAGTACGGGGCGCTGTTGAAGGGAGAAAGGGAATAGGAATTACGGAACAGGAAACAGGGATTCGAAGAAGCAGGGGTGTAGTCCGCCCCTGCTTCTTCGTGTTCAGATAAAAACAGGTCCTTCGACTCCGCTGACGCTCCGCTCAGGGTGACAGGCGTTGTACTGTTGTCATTCTGAGCAGAGGCGCAGCCGAAGCCGAAGGACCTGCTATAGCACTATGTGAACGGTTTCAGTTCCCGCTTACTGTGCCTTCTGGAGGGTGATGGTCAGCTCGGACCAGGTATCCTCGGTCTTGTAGGAATGGGTATCCTCGGCGAAGCCGTCGGGAACCTTCAGGATGTGCACGTCGTAGTCGTTGGGCTTCTCGGGCCGGAAGGTGGCCACGCCGTTCTCGTCGGTCATCTGCACCTGGCAGGTGGTGTCGTCGCAGAACTGCACTGCCACGCCCTCAACGGGCTTTTCGCCGTCGGTGACGATGATGCGGTATTCGCCGTCGCCGCTCATATGCTCAGTGGGCTCGACGGCGTTGGTCACGTCCTCGCCCGCCAGAATCTTGTCGACGATGGCTTCATACTGATTCACCTGGGGTCCGAGGACGGGGTAGGTCAGGATCTTGCCATTGCTGTCCACAAACACGGTGCAGGGGAAGCCGGTGAGGAAGTCGTAGTGCGGAGCGGGGGTGAGCACATTGGGGTAGTTGGTGCCGCACTCCTGCATGAGGGCCACCGCGTCGTCCTTGTACGATTCGAGGGGTTCGCCCTGCTCGTATTCGAAGCCGACGATGCCGCAGCCCTTCTCCTGGAGCCGCTTGTGGATCTCGGCCAGCTCGGGCATCTCATCGACGCAGTGGGGGCACCAGGTTCCCCAGAAGTTGATCATGGTGACCTTGTTGTCCTTGAACAGGTCGGTGACGTGGATGGCGTTGCCGTCCAGGTCGGTGGTGTCAAAGTCGATGGTCGTGCCGATGGCGGTGGCGAGGTTATCCACGGGGGCGTACTTCTCGGCGTCCTGAAGGGCCTTCAGCATGCCATTGTTGGCCTGCTCCATGTCCGCTCCAACCTTCTCCGGGTCCGCCTGATCCGCGATGCTCGCCAGAAATTCGTCATTGCTCTTCGGCGTGATGTAGTAGTAGTGATAGTCATCCACGGTGCCAAATTCGGTTACCGCCAAATCGTCGGTGATGCTCCCGTCGACGGCGGTGAACGCTTCTTCCGCACTGGCAGCGTTCGTAACGATGACGATGCCGAGGAGCGTCTGCAGCTTGTAGAAATTCTCTACCGCTTCCTGGTCGTTCTCATCAAGCGCGTTGTAACGCTCTGCCAGCTCGCCATTGGGAATGGCGTAATACATGACGAGCATGAGGGAGACGTAGGGATCGTGTGAGCCGATTCCGTTGTCTTGGAGCATCGGGGTGTAGGCGGCCTCGTCGAATTCCTTCGGGTAGGTGAGCTTCATGCCGTACTCCGCCATATCGTAGACATTGGGCGCTTCCTCTTCAGCAAGTACGGGCAGCGCGGCCAGCAGCATCACTGCCGCCAGCAGCAGGGCAAGGAACTTCTTCATAAACAGTCCTCCTTTTCATATGTCAAAGCGTGGCTGCTTTGATGTACAGGTATATTATAGAGTGTTGCGGTCGGTTTTCAAGCGCAGCATGATTAATATTTTGGGGTGGCTCTATAGGGATTTGGCTATGCCTCCACCGGGCAGTGGGCGTGGGCCTTCACCTGGTCCCAGGGCACGGTGTAGCCCGCGCCGTGGGCGCAGAACACCGAATCGGGGGTGTCGTCGGCCAGGGGGTTGTAGTGGGCCGCCTCGATCACGGCCGCCGCGTCCCGGCAGGGGGCGTAGTGGTCCAGCCGGTATTGCAGCTGGCCCCGGCCGTGGGTGGCGGCCAGGAAGTCGTCGTTGTACAGCGCGAACGCCGACACAGCGGCCTCGCCGGTGACGATAAATCGATCCCCGTCGGTCTGGGGCGCGTCGGCCTGGGCGTGCATCCGGGCCAGGTCGCCCATCACGCGGCCGTAGCTGTCCGACGGCGCGCGCAGCGTGAAGCGGCAGATGGGCTCCAGCAGTACGCTCTCGGCGTACATCAGCGCGTTGCGGATGGCACGGTAGGTGCTCTGGCGAAAGTCGCCGCCCTCGGTGTGCTTCAGGTGGGACCGCCCGTGGAGCAGCTGCACCACCACGTCGGTCAGCGGCGCGCCGGTGAGCACGCCCTTGTGGGCCTTTTCGAACACGTGGGTCTCGATCAGCCGCTGCCAGTTCAGGGCCAGCTCGTCCACGTGGCACAGCGATTCGAAGCGTATGCCGCTGCCCCGGGGGCCGGGCACCAGCCGAAGCTGCACCTCGGCGTAGTGGCGCAGGGGTTCGTAGTGGCCCACGCCCACGGCGCTGGCGGCGATGGTCTCCAAGTACAATACCCGCATGGGCCCGAAGTCGATTTCGATGCCGAACCGGTCGCCCATCAGCTGGCGGATGACCTCCAGCTGGATGCGGCCCATCACCCGCAGGTCGATGCCGCCGGTGGCCTCGTTCGCCATCACCGCCAGGGCCGGATCCTCGTCCTCCAGCGTGCGCAGGGCGGCCAGCACCCTGCCCGCGGGAACGTCGCCGTCCCACAGGACGGTGGCGGCCATCATGGGCTCGGTGTGAAAGCGATTGTGACCGCCGCCCGCGCCGATGACATCCCCGGGCCGGACCTCATTTAGCCCCGGCGCGGCGCAGAGCATCCCCGCCCCGGCCTGTTGCAGCGGGGTGAATTTCGTGCCGCTGTACAGCCGCAGCTCGTTCACCCGGGCCGTGTCCCCGGCGACGGGAAATTCCTCCCGGGGCCGCAGGCTGCCGGAAAGCACCTTGAAAAAGCATACCCTTGCGCCCTGGGCGTCGTGGCGAACCTTGTAGCAGAGGGCGCGGAAGGGGGCAACTTCCTCAGTCGCCTCCGGCGACAGCTCCATCGGAGAGGGAGCCTTTGGGGATCGATCGGCACTGTCGAAGCCACCCTCTCCGAGGGAGGCGGCATCACGCACCGGTGACGGAGGGAGTTGGCGTCCCACAGCATCCCGCACCGCCAACAAACACAGCGCGTCCAGCAGTTCCGCTACGCCCACGTCGTTCAGGGCGGAGCCGTAGTAAACAGGGAAGAGCTGCCGCCGGGAAAACTGACCGCGCAGGGCCTCGATCCAGACGGCCGGGTCGTAGTCGTCCACCAGCCAGCGCTCCAGCAGCGCCTCGTCCCGCTCGGCCACGGCCTCGGCCACCGCCGTGGGCAGGTCGCCGCCGTGCCAGCCGCCCATGTCCACCGCGTCGCCGCTCAGCTGTGTTTTCAGCTGGGCCAGCACCGTGGAAACATCGCAGGCAGGGCGGTCGGTCTTGTTGATGAACAGCACCGTCGGCACGTTGTAGGCCGCCAGCAGCGCCCAGAGCGTTTCGGTGTGGCTCTGTATGCCCTCGGCGCCGTTGACCACCAGCACGGCGAGGTCCAGCACCGACAGCGCCCGCTCCATCTCGGCGGCGAAATCTGCGTGGCCGGGGGTGTCCACCCAAAAATAGCGGTGTCCGTTGCGTTCAAACACCGCCTGGTCTGAGAATATGGTGATGCCGCGCTGGCGTTCCAGGGGATGGGCGTCCAGGAAAGCATCCCGGTGGTCCACCCGCCCCGGCGCGCGCAGCACCCCCGCATGGAACAGCAGCTGCTCCGACAGGGTGGTCTTGCCCGCGTCCACATGGGCAAGTATGCCGATGACATGGTTATTGCTCATTTGATTTTAGCTTCCCGTTCGGCCCGCTTCAGCAGGTACCACAGGTTCAGGCCGGCCAGGCCCTCAAGGGTCGCTTCGCTGTAGCCGCGCTTGCGCAGGGCGTCCAGCAGGGCCGGGAAGGCCGAAGGATCGCCCAGTCCCTCCGGCCAGGCGTCGATGCCGTCGAAGTCAGAGCCGAAACCGATCACGTGCTCGGCGCCCAGCTCGCACAGGGCGTCGATGTGCCGCACCACGTCGTCTATCGTGGCGGGACCGTCGGATTTCAGAAAATTGCTGTAGAAGTTGACGCCGATGAAGCCGCCCCGGTCGATGATGGCCCGGACCTGCTCCCGCTTCAGGTTGCGGGGCACGTCGCACAGCCAACGGCAGTTGGAGTGGGACGCGATGGGGGGCAGGGCGGTGTGCTCGCACACGTCCCAGAAGCCCGCCTCGTTTAAGTGGGACACGTCGGCCAGTATGCCGTAGCGGTCCATGGCGGCCAGCAGCTTTATGCCAAAGGGCTTCAACCCGCCCTTGGGGCCCTCCTTGGCGGGATGGCCGATCTCGTTTTCAAAGTTCCAGGTCAGCGCGATCATGCGCAACCGCGCGGCCAGCTGGAACTCGGTCAGGCGCTCCAGCGAGCCCTCGAGCATTTCGCCGCCCTCGCAGGAGAATATGCCCATGGGCGTCTCGGGGGGCAGGTCGGGCAGGTCGTTCGTCAGCATCGGCGCGTCCAGCCAGCTCGCCGCTGCCAGCATCGCCAGGCCGTCGGCGTATGGGGTGCCCTTGGGCCCTTCGCGTCCCGCGAAGAGCGCAAAGGTTTGCAGGCCCACGCCACCCTCTGTCAACCGCTTGGGTGTTACGGTGCAATTGCCGGGTGCCATGCCCTTGATGGCGATTTTGAACAGCGTGTCGCAATGGGCATCCGCAACAAACATGTCAATCGCTTCCTTCCAAGTATTTACATCCTTTATATTTTAACATATTTGCCCGGAAAATGCAACGATTGGGAATTCTGATTTGTCGGGGAGCGACAAATCAGAATTCAGGTTTTAGGTTATAGGTTTTAGGTGTTAGGGAAGGTGGAAATCCTTGCGGATTTCTTTTGATTAAAGGGTCCGAGAAG
>CADBVG010000084.1 GCA_902798105.1 uncultured Eubacteriales bacterium | reverse complement strand
ACGCATTTTTCAGCAGAGGCGCGAGGCGCATCGTAAGGGGACCTCATCCGGCGCTACGCGCCACCTTCCCCATAGGGGAAGGCTTTTGGCTGCCGCAACGCCCCGACAAATCAGAATTTGAATATCTCTATCAGTCACCCGGCTTCAGCGTCACCGGGAATCCGGGCAGGACTTGGTCCTTGCCGTTCCAGTCCCCCTCGCCCTCCGGCCGCACCGTCAGGGTGAGGTCGTCCGGCAGGTAGCCCAGGCCGTCGTATTCCGCCTCGAGGGTGCCCTCACCCTCCATCCCTCCGGAGAAGTGGTATTCCATGTCCCTTGAATCCGTGAGGACGAAGCTGTACCAGGTGTCGTCCGCTTCGGCGGCCTCCGGCCAGATTGTCGCGGGATCGGGGAAGGCGCCGGCCTCCGCGTCGATATAGAGCTTGATGTGCACGGCGGACGCCTCGGCCCTGACGCGGACCTTCGCGTCGTTGATCTCGCCCTCCCATTTGTAGCTTCGGGTTTCGGACTCAGAGCGATTGACGGCGGCGGTCAGCGTCGCCAGGGGCTGCTCATCATGCTTTTCGTAGCAGGTTTCCCCGTCGTACCAGTACCAGGAGGTGAACAGCTCCACCGGCAGAGTGAGGTTCAGGCTGTCGAGATCCCGGGCGGATTCCGGCAGCGGCGTCTCAAACTCCTGGATGCAGTAGAGCAGGCCGTCCTCGCCGTCCTCCATGGCCACGGCATGGAGGGGCAGCGCCACGCCCCCGTCGGTCGTGCAGCGGTTGCCGAGGCCGATCATGTATTCCACCACGCCATAGGGCTGCTTCTGGTCGATGGCAGCCCGAAGGGCTTCGGTGGCGGCGGGGTCTCCCTCCGCGATTCCATAGGCCTCGAGGAGGTAATCCCTGTTTTCGGTCATCTCCGCCAGCTGGGCCTCGGTGGGCACAAAGGACTCATGGCGCTGGTAATTGTCGAGAGTGTGGGCTACGATCAGGCTCTGTCCGTCGTAATAGGCGCTGTCGATCCGCGCCTTTGAAACGCCCAGGGCGTCGGTGGTAACCTCCACGGCGTCGGAAACCATCAGCGCGGCATCCGGCGCGACGACCTGCAGGCGACGGTCGTTCCTTCCAAAGTGGTCGAACAGGTTCAATCCCACGGCCAGCGCCGCGCCGGTCAGGGCGATCACGGCCAGCACGGCGGCCAGCACGGTCAATGTCATCTTTCGCTTCATAACGGGTCTTGCCTCCCCTTCCTTCACCTGTCGAAGGGCGGCGTCCACGGCGTTCGTGAAGCCCTCATCCGGCATGCCCAGCGCGTCGATGAAATCCTCCCTGCGAATCATTTGAACACCTCCTCCGACAGCAGTTCTTTGAGCTTGTTGCGCCCGCGCATCAGCCGCACCTTAACGGCGCTCTCCCCGATGCCCAGCATCCCGGCCACCTCCCGGACGCTGTAGCCCTCGATGTAGTGCAGCAGCACGCACATGCGCTGCTTTTCGTTGAGGGCCATCAGCGCAAGGTAGAGGTCTCGGTGATCCGGCCCGGGTTCGCGCTCCGGCGGGGCGTCCATGGCCACCGTGCGCCGGTTGCGCCGCTGGATGTCGTGACAGGCATTGATGAGTATGCGTATGAACCAGGTCTCGAAGTATTTGGCTTCCCTCAGGCCATCCTGTTTTTCCCAGGCGCGGAGTATGGCCTCCTGGGCGGCGTCCTCACGGTCGTGGGGCTCCCCCAGCTGGGCGCGGCAAACCCGGTACATCACCGGCTTCAGCGCCTCCACCCGGCGGGCAAATTCATCAGCGGTCATGCGAACTCATCCTTTACTGCGTTGTAGCTACATGGATTAGACGGGTTGGGAGGGGCGAATGGTTACACAGCAAAATCGGGGCCGTATCAAAATGACCCGTCATTTTGATACGGCCCCGAATATGAATTGTCTGTTATTCCCCGATCGTGGCCTTGATCCTGCGCACGCCGGCGGAGGAGGCCTCCTCCTTCTTGATCTTGAAGGACTTCAGATCGCCGGTGTTGGTGGCGTGGGGGCCGCCGCAGATCTCCTTGGAGAACGCGCCCATGGTGTACACCTTGACCCGCTCGCCGTACTTGCTCTCGAACAGGCCGATGGCGCCCTGGGCCTTGGCCTCGGCCACGGTCATCTCCTCGCAGGTGATGGGAGCGGCGGCCTGGATGTACTCGTTCACCAGGCGCTCGACCTCCTGCTTCTCCTCGTCGGTCATCTTGCGGCCGAAGGAGAAGTCGAAGCGCAGGCGCTCCGGGGTGATGTTGCTGCCCTTCTGGGCCACCTCGGGGCCGAGGACCTTGCGCAGGGCCGCGTGCAGCAGGTGGGTGGCGGTGTGCAGCTTCGTGGTCTGCTCGCTGTGGTCCTGCAAGCCGCCCTTGAAGCGCTGCTCCGCGCCGGCGTGGCTGTTCTCCTGGTGCTTCTTGAAGCGCTCCTGGAAGCCGTCCACGTCCACCTCGATGCCCTTCTCGGCGGCCATCTCCTGGGTAATCTCGATGGGGAAGCCGTAGGTGTCGTACAGCTTGAAGGCGCTGCGGCCGTCCATCTTTTCGGTGGCCTTCAGCAGGCCGTCGATGGTGGCGTCGGAGATCGTGCCGTCCTTCACCTGTTCGATGATGGGCTTGTTGTCCGGGCTGGGAGGCAGCTGGCGCAAAGCCGCGGCCACGGCGTCGGCATTGGTCTTGTCGGCCTTCAACGCGGTGAAGGCGTCGCGCTTCTTCATCATGTTGCCATAGACCTTCTCAAACTCGGCCTGGCCCTTCTTCAAGGTCCTCTGGAAGCGCTCCTCTTCCAGCTTCAGCTGCTCCAGGATGTGGGCCCCGTTGCGTTCCAGCTCGGGATAGACCGCCTTGTACTGGTCGATGATGACCTTTGCGATCTCGCAGGTGAAGCCCGCGGGCATGCCCAGCTTCATGCCGTGGCGCACGGCCCGGCGGATCAGGCGACGCAGCACATAGCCCTGGTCCACGTTGGAGGGGGTCACGCCCCGGTCGTCGCCGATGATGAAGGTAGCGGTGCGCATGTGGTCGCTGATGATGCGGATGGACTTGGTGGTCTCCTCGTCCTGGCCGTACTTCTTGCCGGAGAGTTCCTCGATCTTGCCGATGATGCCGGAGAATATCTCGGTCTCATAGACGGTGTTCGCGCCCATCAGCACGCAGTAGGTGCGCTCCAGACCCATGCCGGTGTCCACGTTCTTCTGCTTCAGCGGGACGAAGGTGCCGTCGGCCTGCTTTTCGTACTGCATGAACACGTCGTTCCAGATCTCCAGATAACGACCGCAGGAGCAAGCGGGGGAGCAGTCCGGGCCGCAGGGCGGCTGGTCGCGGATGATGAACATCTCGGTGTCCGGGCCGCAGGGGCCGGTGATGCCGGCGGGGCCCCACCAGTTGTGCTTCTTGGGCAGGTAGAACAGGTGGTCGTCCTTCACGCCCTGGGCGCGCCACAGGTTGGCGGCCTCTTCATCGCGGGGCGCGTCCTGGTCGCCCTCAAACACGGTGAAGGCCAGCTTGTCGGGGTCCAGGCCCAGCCAGTCGGGGCTGGTCAGGAATTCCCAGCTCCAGGGGATCATTTCCTTCTTGAAATAGTCGCCCAGGGACCAGTTGCCCAGCATCTCGAAGAAGGTCAGGTGGCTGGGATCGCCCACGTCGTCGATGTCGCCGGTGCGGATGCACTTCTGTACATCGGTCAGGCGGGTGCCCATCGGGTGCTTCTCGCCCATCAGGTAGGGCACCAGCGGGTGCATACCGGCAGTGGTGAACAGCACGGTAGGGTCGTTCTCGGGGATGACCGACGCACTGGGGATGCGGGCATGGCCCTTCTCCTCGAAGAAGCGCAGGAACAGGCTGCGCAGCTCGTTGGCGGATTGGATGTTCATGGGAATAACCTCCTTATCGCGACACTGTGGTGCCGCGCAAAATAAATTGCACCTGTCATCTCAAGGACGAACAGATGCGCTTCGCGGTACCACCCTGATTGGTCTTCAGTCCGGCTTCGCCGGACGCTCATAAAGACCCTCTCGACTTCCGGTAACGGGGAAAACCGCCGCGCCATTTCCTGCGCGGGGCGCGGGAAGCTCGCTTCCCCGGGAAACCGGCCGGCCCCTCGCCCCGCTTGCCGCCTCGCACCGCCCGGCGGCTCTCTGAAAGCGCGATGAAGGGCGCATTTCCCATGCGCCTTTTGATATCGGGAAAAATTATAACACCCTCCCCCACCCTTGTCAATCGGGACCATGTGAAATTTCGGAACCTGCTCCCACACATTTGGCCAGGACAAAGCCCAGCATCCCCGTTTCCACAAAGGGAAGGACAAAGCGAGGGTCCTGGGCCGGACAGGAGATCATGAGCATACAGACAATGATCAGGGGCGTTGTCAGGACAAACAGATAGCGGGGAATTCTCTTGAGCAGAATAACGACCGCCTCCAGCGCCAACAGAAAGACCCAAATGCCGCCCCGATAAAAGATAAAGGAGGTGATTGGCCAATCATAGAGCGATTGCTGAATCAAGCCCAATGGGTTCTGTACGCCGTAATCAGCACTGACAAACGCCGGGTCCTTATCGGAGTGCACCTCGCGGCTGTAATAACCCCTGGTTGCCCATTCATAGCCATCTGCCGGCCTTGCAATCTGCCAAACGATGGATGTCACCTGGGTGATCGCATTGATATAAACCAGGGGTTTGCGCAGCAGGAGCCTGGCGTTGAGTTCGACGATCTTGAATCCATATGCATCGTCTACCTTGTTCACACGCTTTCCCACATAACCCCAAGTGCGCGTCAACGTATCTCCCCAATAAATATCGGATTCATAGGCGGCTTTCCATTCGTCAAAGGGCAGGTATTCTTCAAGTATTTCGATATCCGATTCATTGAAAAGTTCCGGATGGGTGGAAGCCAGATTTCCACAAACATAAAAAGGCACGGTATACTTGACATATGGGGGATTTCCCTTCATGTAGAGGACATACTTGCCAATGCCTTTGACTCCAAAATAAGCACCGAATATAAACAGCAGCACACAAATCACAACAACCGCGCGTTTGACTGAGTTCGTCCGCTCCCGCCCTGACTTTTTCAACAGATAATACAGGGCAAGCCCGACCAGGGTCAGCGCAACCGCGACGACGATGCCGTGTCGAAACATTGCCGTCCCACAGCCGGAGAGCGCCAGGCCAATAGCATTGGATTTGTGGAGTAGTTTCTCGTGTATAAATAACAGCAATTCCGCACAGAAGGCGAGAAGACACATCGAAAAAATGACGTCTTTATACATGACGCCCAGGTACATAATCGGAATGAACATAAATATATTGGCGAGACACCACAGGTATTCCGGCCTTTTCCCAAAGCACCGACGCAAAATGCGGGAAATCCGGAAAAAAATAATAAACCACAGGACCGTTTGAACAAAACACGCGGCAAAGGGATGATAATTTCCAAACAAGCCCCCCAGCTTCATACACAGCGAAACATAGATCTGATAGCCGATGGTATGCCAATCCCGCCAGTTGCCGGCGACGATAGATCTGTAAACAGACATACAATCACTCTGGGGCCTGAACGGATAATTTGCAAAGAGATGCACAAATCCTTCAACCAGGTAAATGGCATTCATAACGGTAATATCTCCGGACGGGCCGCTATCGGGCGCTTTCAGAAAAAAACGCAGTGTGGCATCAATGCTAACCACAGTCGCGCTGAACAGCACGATTATAAAGAGAATCTGAAACAATCTTCGGTCAAAAATGGGGTAGCGCAGGAGCTCTTTGATGGAGAGCATCAAAACAAATAATGCCGCCATTGACAGACAGGCGATGATCCTGCCAGGAGACATAACCCCGACAGCCTTGTGAAAGCCGTCGTTTCGATGGGCCAGCAAATGTATTGCCGCCCCAAACAGCACAAGCGTTGACACAAAGCAAGTCGCATTGAGGCGACTGATAGGCTTGAACAAAACCCAGAGAGCGGTCGCGGTAAAGGCCATGCTTAACAGCCATGGAGTAAACCGTTCTTTCCATTCTGCACGACGCACGCTTCTTCCTCCTCGGCGATCGAAAATGCGGTCTTATCCGTAATGGTATCTGTTCAGTCATGGCGGCAGAGTGGAATCGCGCACACGAGAATCGGAGTCGCTATAATGAACGACGCCTGTAGCGGCGGCCCCTGGGCAGCCATAGAAGCTGCCGATGCACCCGAAACCGAATAGTTACCTATAATGATTTGATTATACCCTGTATAAAAAGATTAGTCAATGCGCCCCAGCATCGATGCTGAATGCAGGATTGAGGAGAAATTATGACGATGCTTGGAGGATAATGAAATAATACTGGGAAAGGCTTGAACAAAAATCAATCTCAGTGATACAATAACAGGTATAAACAGACTGTAGCGATTCAGTCCCGGATGTATCTGTAGCTTCTATGGCGGCCCAGGGGCCGCCGCTACAGGCGTCGTTCATTGGTGCAGCGGTGCCTGCGCCGTCACGACTGAGCAGGCACAACAGACTTCAAGTAATCATCATTGAGGTATTGTCATGGCTAATAATCAAAAAAATATCCCCCGCGGTCGGGCGCGGCAGCGGGCGGCGCAGCGGCGGCTGAGGATGATCGTCATCGGCGGCTCGGCGGCGGTGGTGCTGATCGCCGTGCTGGTGGCGCTGCTGCTGCCCAGGGGCGGCGCGCCGGACCGGGCGGCATCCCAGCCCGTGGAGGGCGCTTTGCAGGCGGAAGGCGAACCCCTCGTGCCCCAGGCCCCGGCGGCGGATGTCGGCGGCGCTGCGGACGACGGTGAAACGGCCATCGCCCCGACGCCCACACCCCAGCCCACCCCCGAGTCCCAGAGCGATACGGTGTCCTTCGCGTCGCTGCGGGCCGCCACCCGGCCCACCCCCACCGCGCCGGGGTACGGGCTGGTGTTCTCTGAGGCGGACACCGAGGAGAAGATCATCGCCATCACCGTGGACGATTGCTTCCAGGCCGAAAACCTGCAAAAGATGGTTGACAAGGCCATCGAGGTGGGCGGCAAATTCACCATCTTCCCCATCGGCAAGAATGTGCTGAAAAAGGCCCAGAGCGAGGTACTGAAATACGCCTGGGAACACGGGTTTGAGCTGGAAAACCACACCTTCACCCACAACGGCCTCTACCGCTGCTCCGACGAGGAGATGGCCCAGGAGGTCTACATGCAGCAACAGGCCCTGAGCCACATACTGGGCGTGGAATACCAGTGCCATTTCCTGCGGCCCAAGGGCGGCGACGCCCGCCGCGACCAGCGGATGCAGGTCTACGCCGAGCAGATCGGCTACTACGGCATCGCCCACTGGAGCTGCGCCGGCTCCACCAGCACGGAAAAGGAGATCGCCAAGGCGTTGAAGCCCGGCGCGATCTACCTGTTCCACACCACCACCACCAACGACCTGGACAAGCTGCTGAACTTCATGCCCTACGCGGTGGAGAAGGGCTACCAGCTGGTGACGCTGAACGAGATGTTCGGCTACCCCGAGAACGAGACCCAGCCCCTCAACGGCGCGGCCAAGGACTACCCCGTGCCCGCGCTGCAGCCCTACAGCCGGGTCTATGACGTCTACAAGCCCACCCGCTATTCCTGGGGCGTGTACCTGTTGCAGGAAAAGCTGATCGAGCTGGGCTACATGAATGGCGAGCCCGACGGCGTGTACGGCCAGGACTGTGCCAAGTGCGTGAAGGCCTACCAGAAGGACCACGGCATGGAGCCGAACGGCGTGGCCGACGTGGCCCTCCAGGAGCAGATCTTCGGCGTGCCCAGCGGGGCGTGAGGATCCATTGATAATACAATACGATAATCCGGGAAAAGATTCTTGACGCTTCGCTATAGTGTGTTTCTAAATCGGCATCCCACGAAGTGGGCCCACCATGAATGAAACACAGGACGTAATGTTTACACCATACCGCAAAGCGTAGTATACTAAGGA
>CADBVG010000083.1 GCA_902798105.1 uncultured Eubacteriales bacterium | reverse complement strand
CTTTGACGAAACAATGCAAGCATTTTTCGTCAAATCCACCTTCCCCACCGGGGGAAGGCCACTTTTGGGGCCTTCGTCAACAGCTCGATAAATCAGAATCTACCCCAAACTCTTCAACGCCATAAAAATCAACTCATCGCTCTTTTCGGTCTGTCCGGCGAATTTGGAGACGGCCTTGGCGGCCTCGGAGGCGCTGTAGCCCAGGGCCACCAGCGCGGCCACGGCCTCGGCCTCGGGGCCGGCGGCGGCGCTCTTGGGCGATATAGCCGCGGCGCTGCCGGTAAGCTGGCTGTCCTCCACCTTGTCCTTCAGCTCCAGCACCAGGCGCTGGGCGGTCTTCTTGCCGATGCCCGGCACCCGGGTCAACGCGGCCGCGTCCCCGGCCACCAGTGCCAGGGACAAGTCCCGCACGCTCATGGACGACAGGATTTGCAGCGCCGTGCGGCTGCCGACGCCGCTGACACCCTTCAGGCGCTCGTACATATTCTTTTCCTCGCGGCTATAGAAGCCGAACAGCTCCATGGCGTCCTCGCGCACATTCAGCACGCTGTACAGCTTCATCCGCTCCCCCACCGACGGGGCCATGGACAGGGTCGCCCCGCTGACGAACAGCAGGTAGCCCACCCCGTTCACATCCAGCACGATGGAATCCGCGTTCTTCTCCGCGACGATGCCGTCAAAATGGGCAAACAATGTAATCACTCCATTTGATTATTGTATCTTGAACATCTTCTTCATGTTCATGGAATTGGCGTGGGTCAGGGCCACGGCCAGGGCGTCCGCCGCGTCGTCCGGGCGGGCGATGTCCCTCATGTTCAACAGCATCTTCACCATCTGCTGCACCTGGTGCTTGTCCGCGCCGCCGTAGCCGGTCACCGCCTGCTTGATCTGCATGGGTGTGTATTCGTACAGGTTGTCGGTGCGCTGCACCACGGCCACCAAAGCCACGCCACGGGCGGCGCTGACCGCCATGCCGGTGGTGATGTTCTTGGAGAAGAACAGCTCCTCAAAGGCCACGTCGTCAGGCTGGTAAATGTCCATCAGCTGGTTCATGCCCTGGAAGATGGCCCGCAGGCGCTGGGGCATGGGCTGGCCCGCCGGGGTTGTCAGCGTGCCGAACTGGATCATCCGCCGCTTGTTGTTGTCCGCTTCGATCACCCCATAGCCCAGCGTGGCCAGGCCGGGGTCGATGCCGAGTATGATCATAGTACCTCCGTTTTGTCAATTCTGATTTCTCGCAACGCGACAAATCAGAATTCGCCTTTCCTCATCTTACCATAAAGGTCCCAAAAATGCAAATGGCGGCATTCGCCGCCATTTGCGTCACCGGGTCATCACTTCACCGTCACCCTGATGGTCGCCACAGGATCCTCGCTGGAATCGTCGCCCCGGGTGAACCACACGTTCGCGGAACCTCTGCCCACACCCTTGATGTACAGCGGCCAGCCGCCGTCCGACCATTCGCCGAAGGTGCAGTTCACGACGCTGCTGTCATCATACCACATGTGGGGTACGCCGGAATAGGGCCAGGTCACGCGAACCGTAGCGGTCTTGCCCACCTTCACCGTCACAGCGGTCTTGTCCACGATGGGATCGGCGGGTGACTGCCCCTCGCGCACGGTGACCTTGATCTTCGCCGTGTCGCTGGTCTTGGTGTTCTTCACCACGATGGTCTGGGTACCGGCGCGCAGGGCATTGATGGTCAGGGTACACTTGCCCTTGCTAATCCTGCCCAGCTTGCAGCTCAGCACGCTGGCGTCGTACTTCTTCAGGGACAGCCCGCCGCCAAGCTTGTAGGTCAGCGTGACGGTCTTCGTGTCGCCCACGTCCATCGTAATGGTTGAAGGGCTGGCGGACAGGGGGGATTTCACCGTGACGACACAGGTGAGCTTCTGCGCGCCCACCTGGGCGGTAATCGTGGCCTTGCCCACCTTCTTCGCCTTCACCAGGCCGTTTTTGTCCACCGAAGCCACCCTGGCATTGGAGCTGGACCACCTGACGCCCTTCGTCGCGCCGGTCACCTTCAGCTTCAGCGTCTTGCCATTGTAGATGGTAGCCTTCGTCTTGCTGATCGTCGCGGCCTGGGCCGAGAACGGGTTGACCCCCGCGGGCATCAGCATCGGCGCCGCCAGGCACGCGATCAGCGCCAGGCATATTGCTACGAGCAGCTTGTTTGCAGTCTTCATGTCATTTCCGCCTCCGTTGCAATTCTTTCCCATGTAAATAATACCACTGAACCGAAGGGCCGTCAATGGATAAAGGCGCGTTCTCCCTCCGCGGCGGACATCGGGGCAGAAGGGCAGCAAGATATATTACTCTTACATTTTTCCAAATATGGGGGGTAATATATTGAGCTGCCCCTCCTGCCCCGGCGTATTGACAGGGCTTCCCGGGTCATGATAACATGGCTCTGTGAATCCCGGAAAACCTGCCCGAAGGAGGCCCGCCCATGCGCCCTGATATCCTGTTGAACGCCCGTAACGCCATCGGGAACCTGACCCCCATGCTCAGCGACTGCGGAGGGCTGTGCGGCGCGGCCTGCTGCCAGCCTGATGAAGACGGCCAGGGCGGCGTGTACCTGTTCCCCGGCGAGGAAGCGCTGCTGGGAAGTTGCGCCTGGGGGCGCATCGCGCCCGCATCCTTCGCCCCGATGCTGGTCTGCTCGGACATGTGCGACCGGACGGCGCGCCCCCTGGGCTGCCGCATCTTCCCCCTGACCCCCGTACGGGGTAAAAACGGCAAGTGGTCCGTGCGCATGGACGCCCGGGCCAGGGCCATGTGCCCGCTGGCTGCCCACGGCCTCTCGGGGCTTGACCCCGCCTTCCCCCGGGCCGTGCGCGACGCCCTGCGCATCGTCGCCGAAGACCCGGAGGGCGACGCCTTCCTGGAGAAATGGGTCGCGCTGGAGGAGGAATACCGCAAGCCGCTGTGGTAGACCGTCTTTCCCATTAAAATATGGTTGCCCTATGGCAATCCGGCTTGATATGTGCTATAATACCCATGTATTGCTGTTATTTTGCACGGGAGCGTGAGGGATTTGACCCATCTGGAGGCGTTTCTGAACGCCATGCAGGCGGACGCGGCGCTGGTGCACCGCCCGGAAAACCTGCGCTGGCTGGCCGGCTATACCGGCGAGGGCTGCCTGTTCATTTCAGCGAAGCGGCGCGTGATCCTCACCGATTTCAGGTACCTGGAGGAGGTTCGCATCCAGGCCCCCGACTGGGAACTGGAGCAGGTTTCCGGCGAAGCAACCTACCCCGCCCTGGCGGCGAAGCTGGCCCGGGCGGAGGGCGCGAAGCAGCTGCTGGTGGAGACCGACCACCTGACCTACGACGCGTATCAGGGCTTTGCGAAGGCCATGGAGGGCATTGACCTTCAACCCATGGGCGGCATGCCCGAAAAGCTGCGGGAAATCAAGGATGAATCGGAGCTGGACAGCATTCGCCGCGCGGCGAAGATCGCCAGCGACGCCTTTGTGAACATCCTGCCCCGCATTCACACGGGCATGACTGAGCGCCAGGTGCAGCGGATGCTTGAATTCGAGATGCTGGAGCTGGGCAGCGAAGGCGTGGCCTTCGATACCATCGCCGCCTCGGGCCCCAACGGTGCGCTGCCCCACGCCCAGCCCTCGGACCGGGTGATTGAAAGCGGCGAGTTGCTGACGCTGGACTTTGGCGCGACGGTGAACGGCTATCGCTCGGATATGACCCGCACCGTGGGTTTCGGCAGGGTTTCTGACGCGCTTCGGGCGGTTTACGAGACCGTACGCGTCGCCCAGCAGCTGGGCCTCGACGCGGTGGCCCCGGGAAAATCCTGCCGGGAGATCGACAGGGTGGCTCGGGAATACATCGACGCCCGCTATCCAAATGCCTTCGGCCACAGCCTTGGCCATGGCGTGGGCCTGTTCATCCACGAGCAGCCCCGGCTGAGCATGAACAGCACGGACGTACTGGTCCCCGGCAACGTGGTCACGGTGGAGCCCGGCGTCTACATCCCCGGCCTGGGCGGCTGCCGGATCGAGGACACGGTGATCGTCACCGAAGGCGGCATCATCAACACCGTTGACGCCCCGAAGCAGCTGATCGAGCTGTGATTCGGGGGGCATTTTACCGATCGGCATCAGATTCTTCGCCGTGGCCAGCATGACTGCCCCGAGTTTTTGTGGAACGCTGTCATTCTGAGCGGAAGCGAAGCCGGAGTCGAAGAATCCTTTTCCACTTTACGACTATTTTATTGAGGAGGCACATTCCCCATGATCAATGCAAGCGATTTCAGAAACGGCGTCACCTTTGAGATGGACAACGGCGTGTGGACCATCGTGTCCTTCCTACACGTCAAGCCCGGCAAAGGCGCGGCCTTTGTGCGCACAAAGCTGAAGAACGTCGTCACCGGCGCGGTCATCGAGCGCACCTTTAACCCCACCGAAAAGTTCCCCAAGGCCTACATCGAGACCAAGGAGATGCAGTACACCTACAATGACGGCGATTTCTACCACTTCATGGACCTGGAGACCTTCGACGACCTGGCCCTGACCCACGAGCAGGTAGAGGAAGCCATCCCCTTTGTGAAGGAGAACACCAACGTGACCGTCCGCTTCTTCAAGGGCGCGCCTTTCAGCGTGCAGCCCCCGAACTTCGTGGAGCTGGAGGTCACCAACACCGAGCCCGGCTTTAAGGGCGACACTGCGGCCAACACCACCAAGCCCGCCACCTTCGAGACCGGCCTGGTGCTGCAGGTGCCGCTGTTCATCGAGACCGGCGAGGTGCTTAAGATCGATACCCGCGACGGCGGCGAATACCTGGGCCGCGCCTGATTGACAGTTGAAGTGAATCCCGCTTGTAGGGGCGCCGATGCAGCGCCCGCCCGGCGTTGTCTTACGCATGCGCAGCGCAGGGGCGGGCGGCGCATCGCCGCCCCTACGTGGGCGTATGCGGTCTTTGGGCATTGAATAAAACCCGGCCCCCGCACAATACTATTCCGATGAACGGAGGTGCAGTTATGGAAAATCTCGGCAAGAAGGTTGGATTCCTGAACGGCCTGATGGAGGGCATGTCCTTCGATACCGACAGCGCCAATGGCAAGCTGATGGCCGGCATCGTGGGCCTGCTGGGCGATCTGTCCGATCGCGTGGAGGCCATCGACGAGCTCCTGGAGGATTTGAACGATTATGTGGAGAGCATCGACGAGGACCTGACCGAGCTGGAGGGCGCCCGCGACGACATGGACGAACTGTTCGACGACGAAGATGACGATGAGGACTTCGACGACATGATGTTCGACAACAGCGAGGACAAGCTGCACCTGCTGCGCCCCGCCCAAAGCGAGACGCCGGAGGAAGAGGATTCCCTGGCAGGCAACCTGTGCCCCGAGTGCCATGCCATGTTCGTCACATCGCTGAGCGACCCCGAGGGCTCGGAATACATCTGCCCCAACTGCAAGAAGCAGGTGAAGCCCGTGCCCCTGAGCCCGGAGAACGCAGTGATCGCCAAGCCGGTGGAAAAGGAATAAAGGAAATACTTGAAGGTTTACTGGCGGTAAATCAAAAAATCTGCAAGAGATGACTGGCGGAAAAGGCACCGCCAGATGTGCCGCCGTATTGTGCGGTAGTTCCTAAAGCCTGTTGCAACGACAAAGGCGACCCGATGCAATCGGGTCGCCTTTGTCGTTGGTTCAGTTCTCCTCGGGCTGTGTAGCCCCGTCGTCGATCATGTCATAGCCCACCCACACCTTGTAGCTGGAGCCGTCAAATTCGTATTGCAGCTGGGCGCGGCCCCTCCGGGGGTCCAGCTTGATGATCTCGGCATCAAAGTCGCCCATCACGCGCTTGACCAGCTTGACCCGGTCACCCTCCCGATAGGTCTTCATGATGCCCAGCACACCGTTGTTTTCATACAGCATTTTGGCAAAGCGCAGGTCGTCGCCCTGGAGGCTGTAGCCCTCATCCCGCTGGCCAAGGCAGCGGATAACGCCCTCCATCATGCGTATCTCCGCGAAGTTGTTGATGGGCGCCTCCGCGCAGACGAACACATAGCCCGGCAGGTAGGGCTTCTCCTCCTCGAAGCATGCGCCCTTGATCCACTTGCGCTGTATGATCCGGGGTGAAAAGGCCGTCAACCCAAACCGCTGTCGAATGGCCGAAGCCACCAGCGTGCACTTCACAGTGGCACAGAATATACAGTAGAAATACAATCGCTACATCTCCTGAACCCGTCTATACATCGGGGCTCGTACCATTATACCCTATAGGGGGAGGAATGTCAAAGAACAGCTGTTTTTGGCAGAAACAAGCGAAGCGTGTGCGATTGTAGAGGCGGCGACGCGCCGCCCGCCGGGTACATCATATGGATCATGCCCGGGCGGGCGCCGTATCGGCGTCCCTACAGCTGGTATTATACTGCGTTATTCTTTTTGAGGCAGCTTGTCTGGCCCTAAGGGGTGTTTCTGAGTCCGGGATGTGCAAGTTCGAGTAGCTTTTTCGTCAAAACAAGGCGGAAAACCGCAGGCTTGCTGGCGGCAAGTCAAGGTTTGACAACGCGGTTTTGGCGGAAAAGACGCCGAAATTGCATATTCAGGATTTTTGAAACACCCCCTAATCGCTTACTTCACTTCATTGAATCCTTCCCGTGCCGCGTAGGACGTATGCAGCAGCTTATGGGACAGGTGGCCGTTGGGCTCGCCCAGGAACTTCTCGTACAATTCGACGATCTGGGGGTTGTTGTGGCTCTGGCGCACCGTCTGGCGCTCGTCCTCGGTGTAAAGGGCCTTTGCACGCTTTTCCTTGTAGGTGTCCAGGATATCGTCAGCCTCGTCGGGCAGGAACACCGGGCGCACGTAGGGCTGGCCGCCGCCGTTGATGCAGCCGCCGGGGCAGCCCATGATCTCGATGAACTGGTACTTGCTCTTGCCGGCGCGGATCTCGTCCAGCAGCACCTTGGCGCTCTTCATGCCCGAGGCGATGGCCACGTTCACAACGGTGCCATTGATGTCGATGGATGCCTCGCGGATGCCCGCGTCGTGACCGCGCACGGCGGTGAACTCGATGGGCTCGCTCTCCTTGCCGGTCAGCTTGAAGTAGACCGTGCGCAGGGCCGCCTCCATCACGCCGCCGGTGACGCCAAAGATGACGCCCGCGCCACTGTAATCGCCCATGATATCCTGGTCCCAGGGTTCGTCGGGCAGGCGGCGGAACAGCATGCCGTTGCGGCGGATCATGCGGGCCAGCTCACGGGTGGTGATGACCGCGTCCACGTCGGGGATGCCGTCCACCTTCTCCTGCTCCCGTTCCTTCTCGAATTTCTTGGCCACGCAGGGCATCACCGATACCACGAACACGTCCTTCGGGTCGATGTTGTTCTGCTGGGCCCACCAGCTCTTGATGATCGCGCCCTGCATCTGGTGGGGGCTCTTGCAGCTGGACAGGTGGTCCAGCAGGTCGCCGTAGTTGTATTCGGCGTAGTTCACCCAGCCGGGAGAGCAGGATGTGATCATCGGCAGCACGCCGCCCTCGGTCAGGCGGTGAAGCAGCTCGGTGCCCTCCTCCATGATGGTCAGGTCCGCGCCGAAGTTCACGTCGTATACCCGTTCGAAGCCGAGCCTGCGCATGGCCGCGGCCATCTTGCCGGTGACAGGGGTGCCGATGGGATAGCCGAATTCCTCACCCAGCGCCGCGCGCACCGCGGGGGCCGCCTGGGCGATGACGTGCTTGCCGGCCTTGAAGGCGGCGTCGATCTTGTCGATTTCGCTGTGCTCCATCAGCGCGCCGGTGGGACAGACGTTCACGCACTGGCCGCACTGGATGCAGGGGGAATCGGCAAAGCTGCGGTTCTGGGCCGGGGAGACGATGGTGGCGAAACCACGGTTCTCAAAGCCCAGTATGCCCAGGCCGTGGGCTTTCTTGCAGCGCTCCACGCAGCGGCCGCAGAGTATGCACTTGCTGGTGTCCCGCACCAGGCCGGGGGCCAGGCGGTCCACGAAGGTCTCGGAATGCGCGCCGGCAAAGGCGTCGTCCCTCGCGCCGGTCAGCTGGGCCACGTACAGCAATTCACAGTGGCCGTTCTTATCGCACTGCTGGCAGTTCTTGTTGTGATTGGACAGCAGCAGCTCCACGCTGTGGCGGCGGGCATCCACCGCGGCGGGAGAACCGATGCGAATCTCCATGCCCTCGCTCACCGGGTACACGCAGCTGGCCACCAGGCCCCGCGCGCCCGTGGCTTCGACGAGGCACACGCGACAGGAGCCCTGGTTGCACTCGCCGTGGTTGAAGGAACACAGGGACGGAATCTCATAGCCGCAGGCCTTGGCGGCTTCGAGGATGGTCAAGCCCTCCTCGACCTGATAGGGAATACCTTCGATTTTGATGTTCAGCATTGCCTTGCGCCTCCTTATCGCTTCTCAATGGCCCCGAAGCGACAGACGCTGATGCAGGAGCCGCACTTCGCGCAAGCGCTCGAATCGATCTTCCAGGACGTCATCTTGTGGCCGGGGGCGATGTAGTCGGTCTTGTGGATGCAGTCCACGGGGCAGCCCCTGTGGCACATGCCGCAGCCGATGCACTTGTCGGGATCGATGTAGTATTCCATCAGGTTCTTACAGACGTGGGCCGGACACTTCTTGTCCACGATGTGGGCGATGTACTCGTCCCGGAAGTGGGCCAGCGTGGAATTGATGGGGTTGGCCGCGGTCTGGCCCAGGGCGCACAGGGAATTGGCCTTGACCGTGCGGCTCAGCTCCTCCAGGGCGTCCAGGTCCTCCATCGTGCCCTGGCCCTCGGTGATGCGGGTCAGGATCTCCAGCATCCGCTTGGTGCCGATGCGGCAGGGCGAGCACTTGCCGCAGGATTCATCGCAGATGAACTCCATGTAGAACTTGGCCACGTCCACCATGCAGTTGTCCTCGTCCATGACGATGGCGCCGCCGGAGCCCATCATGGAGCCCTTGGCCACCAGGTTGTCGAAGTCGATGGGCTCATCCAGGAATTCCTCGGTCAGGCAGCCGCCGGAGGGGCCGCCGGTCTGGATGGCCTTGAACTTCTTGCCGTTCGGGATGCCGCCGCCGATGTCGTAGATCAGCTCCCGCAGGGTGGTGCCCATGGGCACCTCCACCAGGCCGACGTTGTTCACCTTGCCACCCAGGGCGAACACCTTGGTGCCCTTGCTCTTCTCGGTGCCCACACTGGCAAAGGCTTCCGCGCCCTCCCGCAGGATGGTGGGCACGCAGGCCAGGGTCTCCACGTTGTTGATGATGGTGGGCTTGCCCCACAGGCCCTTCACCGCCGGGAACGGGGGCCTCGGACGGGGCATGCCGCGCTTGCCCTCGATGGAATTGAGCAGGGCCGTCTCCTCGCCGCAGACGAACGCGCCCGCGCCCAGGCGCAGGTGGCAGTCGAAGCTAAAGTCGGTACCCATTATGTTCTTGCCCAGCAGGCCCAGCTCCTTGGCCTGCTTGATGGCGATGCGCAGGCGTTTGACTGCGATGGGATACTCAGCGCGGACGTAGAAATAGCCGTTCTGCGCGCCGATGGCGTAGCCGGCGATCATCATGCCCTCGATGACGGCCAGGGGGTTGCCTTCGAGGATCGAGCGGTCCATGAACGCGCCGGGGTCGCCCTCGTCGCCGTTGCAGACCACGTACTTTTCGTCGCCCTGGGAATTATAGGCGAACTGCCACTTGCGACCGGAGGGGAAGCCCGCGCCGCCGCGGCCCCTCAGCCCAGAGGCCAGCACCTCGTTGATGACCTCCTGGCGGGACATGGACAGCGCCCGCCTCAGGCCCTGGAACGCGCCGAAGCCCAGGGCCTCGTCGATGTTCTCGGGGTTGATGACGCCGCAGCCGTGCAGCGCCACGCGCCGCTGCTTCTTATAGAAGTTGATGTCGTCCTGCTTGGAGACCTTTTCGCCGGTGGCGGGCTCCACATACAGCAGGCGCTCCACCACGTTGCCGTGGATAATATCTGAATCCACGATCTCCTCCACGTCCTCGATCTTCACCAGCCGGTACAGCGTGTCCTCGGGATAGATCTTCACGAAGGGGCCCTGGGAGCAGAAGCCGAAGCAGCCCACCTGGTTGACGGTCGCCTTGTCGCTGACGCCCTTGCGCTCCAGCACCTCGATGAAGCGCTGGCGAATCTCGGCGGAGTTGTTGGACAGGCAGCCCGTGCCGCCGCAGAGCACGATGTGACGCTTGTCGTCAGAACCGGCCAGCTTGTCCTGGAGACAGGCCGTACAGGTGGCGATGCGATCGTTCAGATTCTCGATGGAATTGATCATGCGGTGACACCCTCCTTCTCCTTCTCAACGGTCAGGTACTGCTGGGCGATGACCTCGCGCACCTGGCTGACCGTCATCTTGGGATACACCTTGCCGTTAATGCTCACCGCCGGGGCGATGCCGCATGCGCCGATGCAGCGCAGGGCGTCCAGCGTAAACATGCCGTCATCGGTGGTCTCGCCGGGCCCGATGCCCAGCTCCTCCTGGAACTTGTCGATGACCTGCTGCGCACCCTTGACGTAGCACGCCGTGCCCAGGCAGCAGCCCACCACAAAGCGCCCCTTGGGCTCCAGCGAAAAGAACGAATAGAACGTGACCACGCCGTAGATCTCCGCCACCGAAATGCCGGTCTCCTGGGACACGATCTCCTGCACGTCCAGGGGAATGTAGCCATATTCGTTCTGGATGTCGCTGAGGATCATCATCAGCGGCGTCTTTTCATCCTTGTAGCGGCCGCAGATCTCGCGAATCTGCTTGACCGCCTCAGCCTTCAAACCACCCATGCCACACAACCTCCGATCTGTATTTCGCGCCACAATCATCGTAAACAGCCATAGGTTAGCCACGATTAATTAATGACGTTTTATTAATTATATTATATCATAAATAGTCACAAATACAAGGGACATATTTAATATTGACGCACATTCAGCGTAAATAATCGGAAAATACCCGGGTCAACCCACTCCGGCGCTCATTTTTTTGTGGACGTAATCGGCGGGATTGTGTTATAATCCTGTCAGTATGATTTGAGGCGGCGACGCCCACAAAGGAGAGACAGCCATGAACGACTACAACGAAATCGGCGCCCGGCTGCGGGAGCTGCGGGAGGTCAGCGATTACACCATCGAGGAGCTGGCCGCGGATCTGCGCATCAGCCCCGAGGTGTACGCTTCCTACGAGGAAAACGGCAAGGACGTGCCCATCAGCGTGATCTACGAGATCGCCAACAAGTTCAAGGTCGACTTCACCGAGATCGTCACCGGCCAGAGCGCCAAGCTGGAGACCTACCACCTGATCCGCAGGGGCGGCGGCAAGATCATCAACCGCAACCCGGAATACCACTTCGAGGACCTGGCCTACCGCTATGCCAACAAGGTCATGCAGCCGCTGCTGGTAACGCTGGAGCCCACGGACGCCGTGGCCAAGCTGATTACCCATCCCGGCCAGGAGTTCAACCTGTGCCTGGAGGGCGTGGTGATCGTCACGCTGGGCGACAAGGAATTCGCGCTGAACCCCGGCGATTCCATCTACTTCAACCCCACCATCCCCCACGGCCAGCGCTGCGGCAGCGACGTCAAGGCCCGGTTTTTGACCGTTATTGCGGAATAGTCCCGCGGCGGCGGCAACCTGCCGCCACCGGACGGTTTATCCCATTGTAGCGGCGGCGCCCACGCCGCCACCGTGTAAGAAATCGCGGCCCAGGGGCCGCCGCCACACTGCAAAGGAGCATGGTTACATTGAATTACCTTCTGAATAAATTCCTTCCCCAGGTCGATTTTGAAAGCTACGAGGAATTCCGGGAAAAGTTCACCATCAACGTGCCGGAGGACTTCAACTTCGGCTATGACGTGGTGGACGCCTGGGCCGAAGCCGAGCCCGACAAGCGGGCGCTGGTTTGGGTCAACGAGCAGGACGAGGAGCACGTGTTCACCTTCACCGACATCAAACGCCTGTCCAACCGGGTGGCCAACTTCCTGAAGGACCTGGGCCTGAAAAAGGGCGACGTGGCCATGATGATCCTCCGTCGTCGCTGGGAGTACTGGATCTGCGCCACGGCGCTGCACAAGCTGGGCGTGATACTGATCCCGGCCACGCTGCAGCTGACCAAGAAGGACATCGTCTACCGGGGCAACGCCGCCGAGGTCAAGGCGGTCATCTGCGTGGACGACGACTTTGTAGTGGGCCAGATGGAAGCCTCCGCCCCGGAGATCCCGTCGCTGAAGCATAAAATCCTGGTGCGCGACGGCAGGGACACCGACCGGCCGGGCTGGCTGGACCTGCACGCCGAAATGGAAAAATACGCCGACGCCTTCCCCCGCCCCACCGGCGCGGACGCCACCCGCTGGGACGATGTGATGCTGGTCTACTTCACCAGCGGCACCACCGGCATGCCCAAGCTGGTACAGCACAACTTCGCCTACCCCCTGGGCCACATCGTCACCGCGAAGTACTGGCAGCATGTGGAGGAAAACCGCCTGCACATGAGCGTGTCCGACTCCGGGTGGGCCAAGTTCGGCTGGGGCAAGATCTACGGCCAGTGGATTTGCGGCGCGACGGTGTTCTGCTACGACATGGTGGGTCGCTTCAACCCGGCCAACCTGCTGCGCAAGGTGGAGAAGTACAGGGTCACCACGTTCTGCGTGCCGCCGACCATGTACCGCTTCATGCTCCAGGAGGACCTGACACAGTTCGACCTGTCGTCCCTGCACCACTGCGCCACCGCCGGCGAGCCGCTTAACCCCGAGGTGGTGCGCAAGTGGAAGCAGCTGACCGGCCACCAGATCTACGAGGGCTTTGGCCAAAGCGAGGGCCCGGTGCTGATGGCGAACTTCGGCAGCGAGTGGTTCGAGCCCATCGAGGGCTCCACCGGCAAGCCGAACCCGCTGTACGACATCCAACTGCTGGACGCCGACGACAACGTCTGCGAGGACGGCGAGGAGGGCAGCCTCACCATCATGGATGTGAAGCACCACCCGCCCGTGGGCCTGTTCACCGGCTACTACCGCAACCCCGAGATGACCGAGGAAAAGCTGGGCGGCATCGGCTACAACACCGGCGACGTGCTGTGGCGCGACAGCGACGGCTACTACCGCTTCGTGGGGCGCAATGACGACGTGATCAAGTGCTCCGGCTACCGCATCGGGCCGTTCGAGGTGGAATCCGCCCTGATCGCCCACGACGCCGTGGTGGAGTGCGCCATCACCGGCGCGCCCGACCCCATCCGCGGCCAGATCGTCAAAGCTACCGTGGTGCTGGCCAAGGGCTGGACCCCCTCGGAGGAGCTGACCAAGGCACTGCAAAAGCATGTGAAGAAGCTGACCGCGCCCTACAAGTATCCCCGCGTCATCGAATACGTGGACGAGCTGCCCAAGACCGTCGGCGGCAAGATCAAGCGCGCACAGATCCGCCACGCGGATGAGGCGAAGAAGCAATCCTGATTTATCGAGTTGGGCTCGATAAATCAGAATTGAGGGATTAGGTTTTAGGGTGTGTTTCTAAAGTCGAAGTGTTGCAGTTTCGAGCGGATTTGCCTTCATTTCAAGGCACTTTTCCGCAGGTTTACTGGCGGTAAAT
>CADBVG010000082.1 GCA_902798105.1 uncultured Eubacteriales bacterium | reverse complement strand
TTAGTATACTACGCTTTGCGGTATGGTGTAAACATTACGTCCTGTGTTTCATTCATGGTGGGCCCACTTCGTGGGATGCCGATTTAGAAACACGCCCTAACAATTCTGGAGAATAAATGCAGCGGGCCCGCCTTTTTTTGCCTCTTCTTGGCGTGTTTTGCAATCGGCCAATACCAGCCATTGACATTCCTGGGGCAGTGGTTTATCATGCAGGGGAGGGAGGTGCGCCTGTATATGATCGCCCGTAAAATACGTTCCGGGGAATTCAAACGCTGTCGCCAGCTTTGCGCCCTGGCCTTTGAATATGAGATGTGGGATCCGGAGCTGTCGCCGCAGGCGATGCTGGACAAGGTGCGGGGCAATCCCCGCTCCATGCAGGATCTGCACTGGGACAGCCAGTATGCCGCCTTCGCGGACGACGATGAAACCATGCTGGCCACGATGACCGTCGTGCCCTGGACGGCGAACTTCGACGGCCACCCGGTGCCCATGGGCGGCATCGGCGGGGTGGCCTCGCTGCCCCAGCACCGCCGGGGCGGCGCGATCCGGGCTTGCTTCGCCGCGGCGCTGCCGGACATGTTCGCCGGCGGCACGCTGCTGTCGTATCTCTATCCTTTCTCCACGGCCTTCTATCGAAAGTTCGGCTATGAACTCGGGTGCGACTGGGTGAAATGGAGATTGAAGCTGTCCGGCATGCCCGCGCCGGATGTCTCCGGCTATTGGCGGCTGTCTGAGCCGGATTGCCCGCTGACGGGCGACGTCCGCGCCATCGACCGGCTCCGGGAAGGGCGCTACAACTGCATGGTGCTGAACGGCGACACCGAATACCTGTACCTGCAGGATAATCCCTTTGTATCGCGAAAGTATACCTATGTTTATTATGACGGGGCGGACCGCCCCCGGGCCCACATGACCGTCGCGCCCGGAAACGGCGAGTTGGACTGCCCTCGGTTCGTGTTCGATGACCGGGAGGGGTTTTTGGGATTGCTTGCGCTGCTGAAGCGGCTGTCCGCCGACCACAGCCACGCAACGCTCTATCTGCCAGACGATATGGATTTGCGGGGCATCCTGCCAGAGTGGCGCTTCGGCAATGTCCAAAGGACGGTGGAGCAGCGGGGCATGGTGCGGGCCGTAAACGTGGAAGGGCTGCTCCGGCTGGCGAGGATGCGGAGCGAGGGCCGCCTGCGCGTGGCCGTGAAGGATACGCAGATCGATGAAAACAACGACTGTTTCGAGGTGGATTTCGCGCCGGGACGGGAAAACCGGGTTCGCCGCGTGGACGCCGCGCCGGACATCGAACTGACCATTCAGGATTTCAGCCGCCTCATTGTCGGGTGTTGCAGTCCCGATTCCATGTGGCTGCCGGAAATGAAGCTGAACGGCTCCCTGGAGGAGGCCGCGAAGGTATTTTACAGAAAGCCGACGTTCATCAGCGCTTTGTTCTGACAGAGGGAAAAGCATATGAAATGCATCGCCAACGGCAAAATCATCCTGAGAGACGGCTTGCTCGAGGGCAGGGCCATATTGTTTGACGAGGTTATCCGCGGCTTCGGGGACGTGCCGCCGCAGGGCGCAGAGATCATCGACGCCGGGGGCGGGTATGTGTTGCCGGGGCTCATCGATGTCCACTGCCACGGCTTCATGGGCTGGGACGCCTCTCACGGGGATCTGGACGAGCTGCGCCGGATGTCCCGGCGGGCGGCACTGTTCGGCGTTACATCCTGGCTGCCTACCACGATGACGCTGGACTGGCCGGTGTTGGAGCGGTGCTTTGCCGCCATCCGCGCGGCACAGATCGACAGCCTGTCCCCGGAATGGAACGGCGCGCAGGTGTTGGGCTGCCACGCCGAGGGGCCCTTCATCAACCCCAAGAAGAAGGGGGCCCAGGCGGAATCGTGCATCCAGCGCCCCGACGCCGAAAAGCTGTGCCCCTGGGCGGACGTGATACGGCTGATGACCCTTGCCCCGGAGATGGACGGCGCGTTGGAGTGCATCCGCGCGGCCCGGAAGATGGGCATTACCCTGTCCATGGGCCACACTGACGCCACCTACGACCGGGCGCTGGCGGGCATCGGGGCAGGCGTCACCCACGCCACCCACACCTTCAACGCCATGCCGCCGCTGAACCACAGGGAGCCGGGGGTGGTCGGTGCGGCGCTTGGCGATAACCGGGTATTCTGCGAGCTGATTTGCGACACCTTCCACGTCCACCCGGCGCTGTTTACGATGGTGGCGAAGACTGCGGGGGATCGGCTGGTGCTGATCACCGACTCCATCCCCGTTGCGGGCCTGCCCGACGGTCCTCACGACCAGATGGGGGCGACAGTGGTGGTGGACGGCATGAAGCTGCGCTTCCCCGACGGCACCATTGCCGGCAGCGCCCTGACCCTGGACGCCGCCGTGCGCAACTTTGCAAAGCACACCGGCCTGCCAATCTGGCGGGCGGCGAACCTGGCTTCGCTGAACCCGGCGCGAAGCATCGGCGTGGATGATCGCAAGGGCACGCTGGAAACCGGCAAGGACGCGGACATCGTCATCGCGGACGGGGATTTCAACGTGCGCCAGACCTACGTGCGGGGCAGGCGCGTCGTGTGATGACGATCACCGACAGGTCTATTGTACCGAAGATGATGTCGGGAGGATGAAATCGGGATGAAACTGCAAAAGCTGACCCCGGAATACGACGCCGCGCTGGCGGCCCTGATCCGGCACAACCTGAAAGCGCACCGCTTGGATATTCCGGGGACGGTGTACTTCGATGAAGGATTGGATCACCTGAGCGACTACTATTCGGCAGCGCCCGACAGGCGCGCCTATTATATCCTCGTGGAGGACGACGGCGCGCTGGCGGGCGGCATAGGCCTTGCGGAGTTTCCACTGTTCGAAAACTGTGCCGAGCTTCAGAAGCTGTACCTGAGCGATGCTGTGAAGGGGCATGGCTTCGGCTATAAGCTGATCGAAAAGATAGAGGAAGCTGCCCGGGAGCTGGGCTACAGCCAGATCTACCTGGAAACCCATACCAACCTGCGCGCCGCGCTGCACATCTATGAAAAGTCCGGCTATGTCGCCATTGACAAGCCGGAGGCGGTGGTGCACGCCACGATGAACCGATTCTACATCAAGGCGCTGTAGGATTTCAATAATCATTAGGGAACTACCGCACAATACGGCGGCACATCTGGCGGTGCCTTTTCCGCCAGTCATCTCTTGCAGATTTTTTGATTTACCGCCAGTAAACCTTTCAAAATCTGCAAGAGCGCCTGACGAAAAAATCACTCGCCAGCTGACCACCTTAATTGTGCGGTATTTCCTTAGGGTGTGTTTCTAAGTCAGGATGTGCAAGTTCGAGTGGATTATCCGTCAGAACAAGGCGAAAACCGCAGGCTTGCTGGCGGCAAGCCAAGGTTTGACAACGCAGTTTTGGCCGAAAAGACGCCGAAATTGCATGTTCTAAAATGCCTGAAGCGCATTTGGCTGGAAACTCCGTTGCAGTTACGGCGTCTTTGCCTGCATTTCTGCGTTGATTTCCCTTGACTTAGCCCCACTAAGTCTGCGGAAAATCGCCTTGAAATGCAGCCAAATACGCTCGAAACTGCATCTCCCGGCATTTAGAAACACGCTCTAATGACGGTGGGAGATATCATGCCCATCACGGCAGGTGGAAATATGCCTATCTGATAGAAACGGGACGCGGGAAAGCGCGGGAGGTTATTGCGTTGTACGGACGATGCTTTTTATTTGGGGTGCCTCCGCACTGGAAAAGGCGCAGAAACCATCCATCAGGGTGGAAGATGGTACACGGATGAGAGCTGATGGTCTTTTGATGAAGCACCACATGGCAAAATGCCCGGCGCATGTGCAAGAACCGCTTGAAAGGCCCGGCGAAGCGGACAGATGAGGACGACAGGCGGCTTGAGGAGAGCTCCCAAGGCTGATCGAAGCCTGTGAATCACAAGAAAGGACGCGTTGAAACCATGACCAAGGGACGACTGGAAGCCTTCAGTGATGGCGTGATCGCCATCATCATCACGATCACCATACTTATCATCGACCTGCCGGAGGGGAACGACATGGCCGCGCTCATGGGTGTGCTGCCGCTGGTGGTATGCTATTTGATCAGCTTCATCGTGGTGGGCACCAACTGGGTCAATCACCATCATCTGCTGCAGGTGACGGGCAGCGTGGATGGCAAGATCCTGTGGTCAAACCTCTTGTACTTATTCCTGCTGTCCTTCCAGCCGGTCACCACGGGCTGGGTGGGCAAGAGCAAATTTGCCATACTGCCGGTGCGGGTGTATGTGCTGATGAACCTGCTGTGCGCGCTGAGCTACATATTGCTTGAAAAGACGATCATCCATTCCAATGACTGTGAGAACCTCAAGACGGCGGTCTCTGAGAGCCGGAAGGAGCAATGGACCATCGGCGTGGAGGCGCTGGCGCTGATCCTGAGCTTCATCCCCGGCGCGCACTACGCCTCCTGCCCGCTGCTGGTGGTGGCGATGGCGCCATGGATCATCCCGGACCTGCGGATGAAGCAGGTGTTCGAAGAGGCCAGACGCAAACGGGAGGAGTAATGCCATGAAAATCCTGGTTGTGATGATTCAGTCCCGTATTCCCTTAAGGAAATACCGCATAATCGAGTGGTTCAGTAGCGGAGGGAAAGCGGAGGGAATTTTAGTCGATTGCGAACGGCAAAAATCGAAGGTTACCTGGCGGGTAATCGAGATTTTTGCAGGCAGCAAGCGGCTGAAATTCACCCGCTGATGGGCCGCGAGCATTGTGCGGTGTTTCCTTAAGCCCGCATACCATAAACATCGGGGTGGACGCGAAATTGACCTTTTCCTGATGTGACCATACGCGCTTCCAGATGAGGGTGTCCTCCTTCACAGACAGGCCGAGGCTTTCGAGCGTCTCAATGTCCCAAGCGGGTCGATTCACTTGCGACAAGGGGATGTGTCGGGCGATGGATTCCATGTCATCGAAGTTCTCGCCCACGTTCAGGTCGTTGATGCCCTCGTCGGCGCTGTTCTCCCGATCCTGTTCATAGGCTGCCCGCGCGTCCTCGTCGAACAGGTAATGATACCAGTTGGCGTCAAAGTTCACAAGCAAACCGCCGGGCTTCAACACCCGTGCCCATTCGGCATAGGCCAATTCAGGATCGGGCAGGTTCCAGGTGACGTTGCGGGATACGATCACATCAAAGCGATCAGACGGAAATACCAGCGCCTCGGCATTCATCTCCACGAAGTCGATACGGTCGGCCAACATGCCCGCGTTGTGCCGCGCTTCATCCAACATGGATGGCGTCAGGTCGATGGCCGTCACGCGATATCCAGCCTCGGCCAGCAGTATGGCAAAGAAGCCGGGGCCGGTGCCGACCTCGAGCACGTGGATCTCATTGGGCGCCCTGTGGGGGAAGCGAGCCGTGATGCACTCAGTCAATGTGTGCTTCCACACTTCCCGATGGTCCGTCGCCAGCTCTTCACGGTTGACCTCGGAATAGCTCGGCGCGCGCTGCGTCCAGTAGGCCCTGTTTTCCAGCAGTATCGTATCGTTCATCGTCATTCCCCGCTTGATTGTAATAATATAATTCTACCGGCAAAAAAACGTCGCCGCAACCCCCATGGGGGGATATTGCGACGGCGTTTTATCAACTCTTTACTTTTGGAACTACCGCATTTTTTGATTTACCGCCAGTAAACCTTCAAAATCTGCAAGAGCGCCTGACGAAAAAAACACTCGCCAGCTGACCACCTTAATTGCGCGGTATTTCCTTTTTAGCGATGATGCTATTGGTTTGAGATAAGTAGTAGAAGTGCTCCCGCTTGCAAGGCGGCATGCCCGGGTGGGCCTGCCGCCTTGCTGTCGGTAGATTATTCCGTTTCCGCCTGCCGGGTCATGTCGATGCGCCGCAGCAGGGCCCGTATGCGGGCCAACAGTACCTGATCGGAGAAGGGCTTGGTCACGTAGTCGTCCGCGCCGGTCTCGAAGCCGATCACCTTGTCCGATTCGTTCCCCTTCACCGTGAGCATGATGACGGGAATCCCGGCGGTGGGGGCGTGGGTCCGCAGCCTGCGGCAGACCTCCTCGCCGGGAATGTCGGGCAGCACCAGGTCCAGCAGGATCAGGGACGGCTTCTTCGATATGGCCAGGACCAGCGCGTCATAGCCGGTTCGGGCCAGCAGCACCGGATAGCCGGCGGCTTCCAGCAATTCACTGAGTGCTTCGAGGATGCTCTCGTCGTCGTCTACGCAGAGTATTGGCGCCATCACATGACCACCTCCCACCAATGATCCGGGTCGGTCTCGCGGGGGAAGGGTCATGCGGTGGCGGTCAGCTTGTAGCCGACGCCCCGAACGGTCTCGATCATGCCGGCGTCGTCGCCCAGCTTCTGGCGGATGTGCCGGATGTGTACGTCCACGGTGCGGGTTTCGCCGTAGAACTCGTGGCCCCAGATGCGGTCCAGCAGGAAATCCCGGGACAGCACCCTGCCGGGGGAGGAGGCCAGCGCCTTCAGCAGCTCGTACTCCTTCAGCGTCAGGATCATCTTTTCACCGTTGCGGAAGGCCTCGTAGTTTTCGCTGTCGATCATGATCGGACCCACCTTGATCTTGTCGTCAAGGTTGCCAGTGCTGGAGCGGCGCAATATCGCCCGCACCCGGGACACCAGTTCACGCGTGGAGAAGGGCTTGGTCACGTAGTCGTCCGCGCCGTACTCAAAGGCGAGGACGGCGTCAGCCTCCTCGGTGGATTCGGTCAGCACCAGTATGGGCACGGTGGAGATCGAACGAATTGTCTTGATCAGCTCAAGGCCGTTGATGTCAGGCAGCTGGATGTCGAGTATGATCAGGTCGGCGTTGCTGTTGACGAATTCGAGGGGCGCACAGGTGGTGCGCACGTTGTAACCGGATGTGGACAGAGATGTGGAAAGCAAATCGAGAATGGGTTGTTGCGTGTCAATACACAGTATCAATGGCTTCGGCATGTCAATCCCCTCCTTGGTGATCTGGTCACTTCCTTTCAATCAAAAGAAATGTTTTAGTTCATGTTACAATTATAACATAACATGGTGAATTATTGCAAGGATTGCGTCAAATTTAACATTATAATGAAGGCGTCGAATCTAAGCCAGTGGTGGGGCAAACTTCTCCATGTGCATGCGCAGGTTGACGCAGCTGCGCAGCAGCCGGGCAGCCTCGGGCCACTCGGGGCGGTCGTTGAGCAGCTGGAACCTGTCGAACTGGGTGCGGGGCAGCTTCATCAGTATGCGCCTCGCGCCGTTGCTGATTTTCGGGGCGGGGGAGTGGCAATTCAGGCACACCGTGCCGCCCAGGTCGGGGTCGAAGCGGGCGTCCCCGTCCACGGGCCGGCCGCAGAGCATGCAGGCGTCCATCCGGGGGGACAGGCCCATCAGGCGCATGAAGTGGGCCTCGAAGGCAAGGGTCACCAGCGCCGGGGGTAGCTCGCCGTAGTTCAGGTGGGCCAGTGCCCGCAGTGTGGTGATGAACAGCTCCGGCGCAGGGGTGTCGGGCAGAATCGCCGTGTCCAGTAGCCGCAGCCAGTACACCCCGTGGCGCAGCCGGTCGTAGTCGGCACGCAGCTCGAAGTAGCTGTCGGAGATCTGGCACTGCTCCAGCGAGAAGCGCTCCCTGTGCTGGTACAGCTGGAATTCGCCGCTGGTGAAGGGCTCCACGGCGTTGACCAGCGGCGATTTCGGCCGGCGGCAGCCCCGGGCGATGGCGTCCACCCGGCCCATGTCCGGCGAGAAGATGGTGACCATGCGGTCGTAGTCGGAATAATCCGCCCGGCGCAGCACCAGGCCGGAGGTGGTGATGACGGCCATGTTATTCCTCGTAGCCCAGCGCCCGCAGGTCGCCGGTCCGGTTGCGCCAGTCCTCCCGCACCTTCACCCACAGCTTCAGGTTGACCTTCGTGCCCAGCAGCCGCTCGATGTCGGCCCGGGCTTCGCTGCCGATGGTGCGCAGCATCGAGCCCTGCTTGCCGATGATGATGGACTTGTGGCTGGCCCGCTCGCAGTACACGTTGGCGTGGATCTCGGTCAGCGTGTCGGAAACCTTCTGGATTTGCAGCATCTCCACGCCAACGCCGTGGGGCACCTCGTCCCGCAGGTTGCGCAGGGCCTTCTCCCGGATGATCTCGGCGCACATCACCCGCTCGGGCTGGTCGGTGATCATGTCGTCGGGGAAGTACTTCGGGCCTTCTGGCATGGCTTCGATCAGCAGCTTCAAAAGCAGCTCCACGTTTTCGCCGGTGCGGGCGGAGGTGGACACGATCTGGTCGTAGCCGCAGTCGTGCAGCTGGGCCAGCTGGGGGAACAGCTTTTCCTCAGGCACGATATCGATCTTGTTCACCGCCAGGAACTTCGGGCAGTTCATCTTCGCGATGTCCTGCATCACGGCCATGTCTCCCGCGCCGATGTGCTGGCCGTCCACCACGCACAGCACCGCGTCCACGCCCTCCCGGGCGTCGCTGGCGGACTTCATCATGTATTCGCCCAGCTTGGTGCGGGGCTTGTGCAGGCCGGGGGTATCGACAAACACGATCTGCCAGTCGTCGCCCGTGGCCACGCCCAGCAGCTTGTTGCGGGTGGTCTGGGGATGGTTGGAGATGATGGCCACCTTCTCCCCGACAAAGCGGTTCATCAGGCTCGACTTGCCCACGTTGGGGCGGCCCAGTATGGCCACAAAGCCGGAACGGAATTTCTTTTCAGACAAGGGTATTTCCTCCATGTGCCGTAAGGCGATATTTATACAACTTAATTATACCATATGCGCCAGGAATAAACAATCGAACGAATGTTTGACATTGCTGTTTTTTCGTGTTATAATCCGCATGACCACATCTGTAGCGGCGGCGCTTGCGCCGCCATGCAATTCGATGGAACGGGAGGGCCGTGCCATGATTTACACGCACCGCTATCCATCTCCGCTCGGTGAGATCATACTGGCCGCGGACGACATCGGCCTGACGGGGCTGTGGTTCACCGAGAACCAGCGGCACATGGGGGAGGGCCTGTCGAAGGACGCCGTGGAACGCCCGTCGCCGTTCTTTGACGGGGCGGTCCGCTGGCTGGACATCTATTTCTCCGGTCGCGACCCGGGGTTTACGCCGCAGCTGCACCTGACCGGGTCGGCCTTCCGCAACCGGGTGGGGGAGCTGCTGCTTCAGATTCCCTACGGCACGACCGCCACCTACGGCGAAATCGCCCGGGCCATCGCCCGGGAGCGCGGCGTCGAGCGCTTCTCCAGCCGGGCCGTGGGCGGCGCGGTGGGCCACAATCCCATCTCGCTGATCGTGCCCTGCCATCGGGTGATCGGCAGCGATGGCAGCCTGACCGGCTACGGCGGTGGCATTGAGCGCAAAATCGCCCTGTTGAAGCTGGAAGGGATTGTCGTGCAGGCGTGAACCCGTCCCACCTCCGGCGCATACCATGAACCATGGAGGCGATGGGGATGGGACGCTCTTGCGGTTACAGGCCGGGAAACAGCGGCGCCCGGGTGGTCGGCATCGTGCTGATGGTGGTGGGCGCGCTGATGTTCCTGATATTTGTGCCCCGCTGGGTTTGGACCTCCGCGCTGGGCATATGCCTGATCAGCGTGGGGTTTTTGCTGTGGCGCTTCGGCGGCTGAAGGACAATGACGATCAAATGTGACTAAAATCGCGCATTTCGGGTGAATTTGCTGTACAGGGGGATATTTGTGGTATAATGGCACGTATCAAGGGAGGTATATGCCTTGCTGTACGCGATAATCGCCCTGGTGGCGCTGGTGATCCTGGCGGCATGGCTGATCTGGCGGTGCCGGACGCTGCATGTCACGCTGAACAGGACCCAGGCGCATTTGCAGCAGATGAATAAAGAGCGGGCCAGGCGACAGAACCTCCAGCAGCTGCTTGAGCGGCGGGAAGCGGAGATTCGCCGCCTGCGCCAGCGACTGGACACCTATGAGAGCGATTTCCAGGAGATGCAGAGCCGAACCAGCGACCTGAACATGTCGCTGTTTCGTGAGAGCGGGCTGCGCATCCTCGCGGAGAAGGAGGAGGGCGCTAACCGCCTGAAGCTGGAGCAGCTGGAGAAGCAGGTCAGCGATGGCCGGAAGAAGCTGCGGCAGCATCAGGACGAGTCCGCCGAGACCATCCGCCGGATGCAGGATTTGATCAACACCCAGGAAAAGGAGATCGCCCGCCTGCGGCAGGCCAACGCCCGGCGCATTAAAAAGCCGCCTGCGGACAATGCCTTGCAAAACCAGATTACGCTGGACGACGTGCTGGGGCATTGACGGGCCGATGTGAGACGGTGTCCTTCCCGGAATGACACACATGAGATGTCATTCCGGGAAGGACACCGTTTTATAATATGGTAATTCTCCAATTCCCGGCTTGCGGAGGGGACGGGTTCGTGGTATAATGCACAGTGATACGTTATATTCGGAGGCAAGATATTGGATTCCATACAGGTTGCAGAATCGAGGCGCGGCCCGATGGCGGGCAGCATCATACTGGCGGTGATCGTCGGTGCGCTGCTGCCGGTGATTGCGCTGGTGCAGATATCGCTGCTGGTGCCCGTGCTGATGCTGGGCGGCGTCATGGCTTCATACCTGGGCGCGAAGAACGGCTGGATTCCCGTGGTGGTGCTGGCCGTCGCGGCGGCGGTTTCCTCAGGGCTGCTGATGGGCGGCACGATCGCGCTGATCCTGCTGGTGGCATCGCTGGTGCCGTCGGTGATGGCGGTGCTGGGCGCGACGGGGAAGAAGCCCTTCTTCGAGCAGATGAACGCGGGCGTGATCGCCTATGTGGGCGCCCTGCTGGTGGCGACGGTCATCGCCTACGTCAGCTTCGGCGGCGGCATGATCGCCAAATTCGTCGACGTGCTGCGCGCAGAGTACAATCGAATGCCCGACGCGGCGCTCCAGCCCATGGTGGACTGGGTGAACGCCATGCTGCCGGCGGCGGGATCGTCGCCGATCCCGGGCATGACGGTGACGTCCTTCCGCTATCAGCTGTCCGGCGTGCTGGACCTGATGCAGCAGACCTACGCGGAAATCGTGCCCGGAGCGCTGCTCGGCGGCGCGATACTCTCGGGCATTTTGAGCGTGCTGTGGGCCAACTGGACCATGGCCCGGCGGGGCATGGCCAGCAACGAGAGCTTTATCGGCATGAGCGGCTGGTTCCTGCCGTCCCGGTTGACCCTGGGCGCGGTGGGGCTGTGGGCCGTGGGACTGATCCTGATGGCCACCGGCAGCGCCAACGGCACGACGATCTACATGACCCTCGCCCAGTCGGTGGGCGCGGTCTTCGCAGTGCAGGCGCTCTGCGCGCTGGACCGGCGGATGTTGCGGGCCGACAGGCCGCTGAACCGGCGCAGGCTGCTGATCGGGCTGCTGGCCGTCGCCGCCTTGCTGCTGCGGGGCCTGGGTTCGGTGCTGGCCTACATCGGCGCGGCGTCGGCGCTGGTGGGCTCCCACGGGGCCATACGCCAGTGGACCCAGAACCGGCCGAAGGATCCCCCGGATGACGGTATGGACGAATAAGCGCTTTCGATTCCGCTGTGGATTCGCTCGGGATGACGGGCATTGCGCCGGTCGCTGAGCGGAGGCACAGAAAGAAGTCGAAGCATCTGAAACGGCATTGATAGGAGGATTGACATTATGAAGGTTATACTGCTTCAGGACATCAAGGGCACCGGCAAGAAGGACCAGATCGTGGAGACTTCCGACGGCTATGCACGCAACTACCTGCTGCCCCGCAAGCTGGCGAAGGAGGCCACTGCTGAAGCGCTGAATTCACTGGAGCGCGCCAGGGGCGCGGACCGGCACCGCGAGGAGGTGCGCCGCCAGCAGGCCGAGACCCAGGCCCGCGAGCTCAAGGGCAAGGTCATCCAGCTGGAGGTGCGTGGCGGCGAGAACGGCAAGCTGTACGGCTCCGTCACCAATGACCAGATCGCCAGCGCGCTGAAGGCCCAGCACGGCATCGAGGTGGACAGGCGCAAGCTGGAGCAGGAGGAGCCCATCAAATCCGCGGGCCAGTCCTTCGTCACGCTGAAGCTGTACCCCGGTATCTCTACGCGGATGATCGTCAACGTGAAGGTGCAGACAAAATAGAGTATTTACAACCACAATGGCATCTGTTCAGCTGTAGGGGCGGCCCCCGGGCCGCCGCGGTGTCGCTGTAAGCAGCCGCTGTGTGCCCCACATGCGACGAGGCTGACCGGCTGCCTGAGGAGAAGCTATGGAGCAGTACAACCCACAGCCGGACACGGCGCGCACGCCGCCCAACCATCCGGAATCCGAGCGCAGCGTACTGGGCGCGATGATCCGCTCCAGGCAGGCGACCCAGCTGGCCGTCGAGCGCCTGAACCCGGCGGATTTCTTCGATCCCGCCAACCGGGAGATATTCGCCGCCATGAAGGATATGGCCAACGAATCCCGCCCGGTGGACCTTGTGACCCTGGACGCCGAGCTGACCCGCCGGGGCCGGCTGGACGCCGTGGGCGGGGCGGCCTACCTGGTGGAGCTGAGCCAGGGCGTGCCCTCCGCGGCCAACGTTCAGGCCTACATACGCATCGTCGATGAGAAGGCCACACTGCGCCGTTTGATTGCCGCTGCCGACCAGATCCTCAAGGACAGCTATACCGGCCAGAAGGAGAACCAGGAGATCCTGGAGGGCGCGGAGAAGGTCATCTACGACATCACCATGCGCAAGGGCGGCGAGGAATTGCAGCCCATACAGCCGGTCCTGGTGAGCACCTTTGAGAAGATCGAGCAGCTGGTGAAGAACCACGGCCGCATCGAGGGCGTGCCCACCGGCTATACCGAGCTGGACGAGATGCTGACGGGCCTGCATCCGGGCGAGCTGGTGCTGGTGGCGGGGCGACCCGCCATGGGCAAGACCAGCATCGGCATGAACTTCGTGGAAAACGCGGCCATACGCGCCGGCAAGAAGGCCGCCGTGTTCTCGCTGGAGATGCCCGCCGAGCAGCTGGCCATGCGCATGCTTTGCACCGAGGCCCGGGTGGACATGCAGCGGGTGCGCCGGGGCCAGATCGAGGACGAGGAATGGGAGCGGCTTTGCGACGCGCTGGTGAGCATCGGCCCCTCCGCCATCTACATCGACTGTACCCCGGGTATCACCGTGCCCGAGGTGCGTTCGAAGGCCCGGCGGCTCCAGCTGGAGCACGGGCTGGACCTCATCATGATCGACTACCTGTCCCTGATGACTGCCACCGGCAAAACCGGCAGCCGCCAGGAGGAGGTTTCCCAGATCTCCCGCACGCTGAAGGGCCTGGCCATGGAGCTGGGCGTGCCGGTGATCGCCCTGCAGCAGCTGTCCCGCGCCCCCACGGGCCGCGCGAACCACAGGCCGCTGCTGTCGGACATCCGCGAATCCGGCGCCATCGAACAGGACGCCGACGTGGTCATGTTCATTCACCGGGAGGATTACTACGACCCCGACACCCCGGACAAGAACATCGCCGAGCTGATCATCGCCAAGCAGCGCAACGGCTCCCTCGGCACCGTCAAGCTCGGCTGGAAGGGCGAATACACCTGGTTCATGGATCTGTCCCCGAGGCCGAAGGAAGCGGTGTAAATTCTGATTTGTCGCTGAGGCGACAAATCAGAATTTGAGTGGCTAGTGGCCAGTGATTAGTGGCTAGTGGCTAGTGAAGGAGGAAATCCTTGCGGATTTCTTTTGATAAAAGGACCGAGAAACGTTGAAACCTCTGCCGTTCCCATTGAATCAAACAAATCCC
>CADBVG010000081.1 GCA_902798105.1 uncultured Eubacteriales bacterium | reverse complement strand
AATCCCGCAGGGATTTGCACCACCACCTAAAACCTAACCCCTAAAACCTAATCCCTCAATTCTGATTTATCGAGCCCTGCTCGACAAATCAGAATTTTCCTTTCAGCCGCCATATTGCAAATAAGGGCCATCCATGATAGAATGATAACAAATGTTACATGAGGGGGCGCTGTCATGAACCATAGCGAGAACGCTTATGCGGCGATGCTGCTGACCATGGCCCTGTCGCCCAACAAGGAGGAATACGCCCGGCCCCTGAGCACCCAGGAATTCCGGAATGTGGAGGCGCTCGCGCGGAGCTCCGGCTTTGGCAGCATCGGCGCGCTGCTGGACGTGGACATCAGCGGCCTGGTGATGCTGCTGGGCCTGACCGACGACGAGGCCTACCGGGTGTATACGCTGCTGCACCGGGACGTGCAGCTCAGCTATGCCCTTGGCGGATTCCTGGAGGATGGGATCGAGGTCGTCACTCAGTATGACGCCGGGTATCCCCGCCGTTTGGCGGAGGGGCTGAAGGAGGCCGCGCCGCCCTTCCTGTACCGCTGCGGCAACAGCGCGCTGCCGGACCAGCCGGCCATCGCGGTGGTGGGCATCAGCGGCGTGCGCACCGCGCCCGAAGCCCGAAAGCAGGTCGAGGTCCTCGTGGACGGGGCCAGGCGCCACGGCTATGCCGTCGTCACCGGCGGCGAGCTGGGCGTGTCCCACCTGGCGGCGGGACTGGTGGCCGAGCGCGGCGGCCAACTGGTGGACGTGCTGGGTGGCGGCCTGCGGGAGCACCTGAAAAATGACAGCATTTCCCGGCTGGTTGCCGAAAGTCGCGCCGCGGTGCTGTCCACGGAGCACCCCGACGCCCTGTTCACCGTCAACCATGCCATCGCCCGCAATCGGCTGTTGTTCGCGCTGGCCGACGCCGCCTTCGTATTCAATACCGACGGCCGCCGGGGCGAATTGGACGCTCTGGCGACACGCACCTGCGACTGGATCTACGCCTGGCAGGACTGCGCCGGCAACCAGCCGCTGCTCGGCCGCGGCGGAAGGCCCTTCCACAATCTCACCGACGGTGATTTCGACGAGATGAGCCGCCACTGGAGCAGCTCCCGGGCACAGCAGATGAATATGTTTGATTTGCTGGACAAATTCTGATTTATCGAGCAGGGCTCGATAAATCAGAATTGAGTGACTAGTGGCTAGTGGCTAGTGACTAGTGACTAGTGGTGGAGCAAATCCCTACGGGATTTTATCAAAAGAAATCCGCAAGGATTTCATCATTCACTAGCCACTAATCACTAGCCACTAGCCACTCAACTTCTGATTTGTCGCAACGCGACAAATCAGAATTTACCCTCCTATTTCACCGGAAGGAGTGTTTCCCGTGTCCAACGAACACCGTAAAGCCTGCGCAACCCTCCGCGTCCGTGACGCGCACGGAAACCCCATCGCCGACACAAGGCTGCGTTTCAATCAGCAATCCCATGACTTCCTCTTTGGCTGCGGGGCCTTCGATTCGCTCCCCTACGCCAACGGGAAAAAGGACGATCCCTTCTGCGCGGACCGCATGGAAAAGTGGCTGCGCCTGTTCAACTACGGCACGCTGCCCTTCTACTGGGGGCGCTACGAGCCCGAGGAGGGCAGGCCCGCCCTTGAGAGCACGATGAACGCCGCCCGATTCCTGACGGGCCGCGGCGTAATGTTGAAGGGCCACCCGCTGTGCTGGCACACGGTGTGCGCCGACTGGCTGATGCAATACGACGACAAGACCATCCTGGACAAGCAGCTGGCGCGCATCCACCGGGAGGTATCTGCCTTCGCCGGGGTGATCGACGTCTGGGATGTGATCAACGAGGCCGTCATCATGCCCGTGTTCGACCGCTACGACAACGCCGTTACCCGTATCTGCAAGCGCTACGGCCGGGTACCGCTGATCAAGGAGGTCTTCGCCGCCGCGAAGGCCGCCAACCCGAAGGCGCTGCTGCTGATCAACGAATTCAACCTCTCCGACCAGTACGCCGCCCTGATCTGGGACTGCCTGGACGCCGGGGTGCCTATCGGCGCCATCGGGCTGCAAACCCATCAGCACCAGGGCTATATGGGCGTGGAAAAGCTGGGCGAGGTGCTGCGCCGCTTCGAGGGCTTCGGCCTGCCGCTGCACTTCACCGAGAACACGCTGGTTTCCGGCCACCTGATGCCGGGGCATATCGTGGACCTGAACGACTACCAGGTGTCCGAGTGGCCCACCACCCCCGAGGGCGAGGCGCGACAGGCCCGGGAGTGGAAGGAGATGCTCGGCCTGCTGTTCGACCACCCGCGGGTGGAGGCCGTCACCGCCTGGGATTTCACCGACGGATGCTGGCTGGGCGCGCCCAGCGGGCTGCTGGCGGCGGACAACCGGGAAAAGCCCGCCTACAGGGCGCTGGAGGGGCTGATTCGCGGCGACTGGCGCACCGAAGGCGAGGTCGTCACCGACGAAAACGGATGTGCCGAAGTGGAAGGGTTCAGGGGCATGTACGCCCTGACCGACGGGACACGGACGGCGGATTTCCGGCTTGGAACGGATGCACAGACCATTGAGATTGTAATGCAATAGATACGACAGAAAAGCCACCGCCCGCCCAGGATGACGGATTGAGATTTCGCGTTATCCTGGACGGGCGGTGGCTTTTGGTTGTGATGGGAGAGGTTTGCAAATCTGAAATTAAGCGGATAGTCCGCTTCCTAACCGCGTTCTCCCGTCTTCTTCGCGCATTCTCTCATCCCCACCGTGGTATAGCAGATCACCTTGTCGAAGGTGAGCAGCATGGCGGGGAGCAGCACGATCACGACGACCATGCTGATCAGCGCGCCGCGGGCCAGCAGCACCACGATGGCCTTGATCATATCCACCCGGGAATACAGCGCCACGCCCACGGTGGCGGCGAACAGGCTCAGGCCGCTGGTGATGATGGACACCACCGACGATTCGTGGGCCTTGAGCATGGCGTCCCGCTTGGCAAGGCCGCCCTTGCGCTCCCGGACGTAGTGGGTGGTCATCAGTATGGCGTAGTCCACCGTCGCGCCCAATTGGATCGTGCCCACCACCACCGGGGCCACGAAGGGCTGCTGCACGCCGGTGTAGTAGGACCAGGCCATGTTGATGAATATGGCGAACTCGATCACCGTTACCAGTATCGTCGGCAGGCTGATGGACTTGAATACCAGCATGACGATGATGAATATGGCCAGCACGGACACCGTGTTCACGCGCACCAGGTCCACCGAGGTCACGTCCTCCAGGTCCTTCATTAGCGGCGCTTCGCCGATGACCATGCCCCTGGGGTCGTGGGCCTTGACGATCTCGTCGATCTTCGCGATCTGGGCGTTGACCTCCGGCGTTGCGGCGGAGTAGTCCGAGCAGACCATCATCAGCTCCCAGTTGTCGGTGCGCAGGGCGTCCACCAGCTTCTTGGGCAGCATGTCCTCGGGGATCATCGATGAGGTCACGCTGCTGATGCCCAGCGCCCACTGCACGCCGTCCAGCTTTTCCACCTCGTCCAGTATCCGCAGCTTGTCCTTGCCGGCCAGGTTGCTGTCCACCATGATGATGTGCATGTTGGACATGTTGAACTCCTCGGACAGCTTCTTGTTGGCGATGGCGCTGTCCAGCGTGTCGGGCAGTCCCTTGTCGATGTTGTAGTACAGCTGCACGGCGTTGTTGCCCCTGTAGGCCGGAATGATGACGATCAGGAAGATGGCGATCCAGATCACCGGCCGCTTGATGATGAAGCGGGAGGGCCGATCCATGTTGGGGATGAACAAGCGGTGGCGGGTCCTTTCGATGGCCTTTTCAAAGGTCAGCACCATGGCGGGCAGGAACGTGGTGCAGCAGATCACGCCGATCAGCACGCCCTTGATCATCACCACGCCCAGATCGCGGCCCAGGGCGAAGGTCATGAAGATCAGCGCCGCGAAGCCCGCGATGGTGGTGGTGGAGCTGCCGATGACCGAGGAGAACGTCTCGGCGATGGCCTCGCCCATGGCCTCCTCCCGGCTGTCGATGGTCTGCCGCGCCGCCTCGTAGCTGTGCAGCAGGAAGATGGAATAGTCCATCGTCACGCCCAGCTGCAGCACCGCCACCAGCGCCTGGGTGATGTAGGAAATCTGCCCCAGGAACACGTTGGTGCCCATGTTGTACACGATGGCCACGCCGATGCTGGACAGGAAGATCAGCGGCACCACGAAGGAGGTGGTGGTCAGCATCAGCACGATCAGGGAGAGCACCGACGCGATGACCACATACATGGGCATTTCTGACATGGCCAGCGCCTTGATGTCGGTGACGATGCCCGCCATGCCGCTGATGAAGCACTGCTTGTTGACCACCTTGCGCAGGTCCTGTATGGCCTGCATGGTGCTCTCGGCGGAGGTGGTGTTATCGAACAGGGCAATCATCAGCGTGGCGTCGCCCTTGAAGAACACCTTGCGCACCCGCTCGGGCAGCATCTGCTCGGGCACCTCCAGGCCCAGTATGTCGTCGTACCACAGGACCTCCTCCACATGGTCGACGGCCTCCATGGCCTCCTCCAGCTTCGCGGCGTCCCGCTTGCCCATGCCCTCGACGATCACCATCGAGAACGCGCCCTTGCCGAAGTCCTGCACCATGATGTCCTGGCCGTAGACCGTCTCCAGGCTGTTGGGCAGGTAGCTGAGGATGTCGTAGTTGACCTTCGTGCGAATGTAGCCGATGGCCGATGGCACCAGCAGCGCCACGCACACCAGTATCACCAGGATCTTGTACTTTGCAATGATCTTGCCAAAAGCTTTCAATGTCTGTCCCTCCATGGGGAATGAATTTAGGGCATATCCTGATTTGTCGCGTTGCGACAAATCAGAAGTTGAGTGGCTAGTGGCTAGTGATTAGTGGCTAGTGAATGATGAAAAAGGACCGAGAAACGTTGAAACATCTGCCGTTCCCATTGAATCAAACAAATCCCGTAGGGATTTGCTCCACCACTAGTCACTAGCCACTAGCCACTAGCCACTCAATTCTGATTTATCGAGCAGGCCTCGATAAATCAGAATGTTTTACTCCGCCTCCGGCGCCTCAACGGCCTCCGTGCGGATGACGAAGGCGGTGACGCCGGACATGTCCTCCGACCGGCCGCCGTAGGACGGGTAGTCGTTCATCAGGTCCAGCATGGCATCCGTGCGGTCCGAGAGGGTCCGGAGGTCGCCGTCGATGAGGTCCACCAGCTTCTGTATGGCCTCTTCGTCCAGCTGCTCCAGGCCGTCCTTCAGGGCGTTCATGCCGTCGTCCAGCTCAACCGCGCCCTCGAACAGCGCATACGCGCCGTCCACCAGCTCGTCCTTGCTGTCGTAGAGCGTCTGCACGCCGTCCAGCAGCTCGCCGGTGCCGTCCGCCAGCTGCCCCGCACCGTCATAGAGCGCCGCCGCGCCGTCGTCCAGCTGGTCCGCGCCGTCCAGCAGTTCGCCGGTGCCGTCGCCCAGCGTCTCCACGCCCTCGGACAGCGCCTTCGCGCCGTCGTTCAGCGTTTCGCTGCCCGCCAGCAGCTCCGCCGCGCCGTCGTCCAGTGTCTTTGCGCCCTGGGCCGCCTGGCCCACGGCGTCGGTGTAGTCGACGATGCCGTTGTAAAAGTCCTCCATGTCCGACAGGTCGTCCAGCAGGTCCGCCAGGGCCCGGTAGGCGTCGCCGTCCTTGCCGTTCTCCTCCAGGGCCTCCGCCACGGCGTTCAGGTATGCGGATTTGTGCTTCTGTTCCTCGATGTTCTTGGCGATGATCTTCTTGACCTTCTTCGAGGCCATCTGCTCGTCGATATTCTCTGCAATCTGGGCCTTGACCTCGGCGGATGCCCACTGCTCGTCGATGTTCTGCTTGGTCAGCTGCTTTACCTTATCGGTGGCCAGCTGCTTCTTGACCTCGGCGATGAGGGTCTGTTTGACCTGTTTGGAGGCCATCTGCTTTTCCAGTTCCGCGTCGATCATGGCCTTGACCTCGTCGGAAGCCAGCTGCTGGCGAATGTTTTCATCGACAATCGCCCTGACTTCCTCGGAAGCCATCTGAATCGCCATCTGTTCGTCGATGGCGGCCTTGACCTCGTCGGTGGCCAGCTGTTCCTGATAAGCCGCGTCCATCATGGCCTTGACTTCGTCGGAATCCATCTGGACCTGCACATTGTCTTCAATGGTCTTCGCGATTTCCTCGGAAGCCATCTGCTGGGCGACCGCGGCGTCGATCTGGGCCCGGATTTCTTCGGAGGCCATCTTCTCGTCCACCAGCGCCTGGATCTGGTCCTCGGACATGCCGGTGATGGCGGCCTCGATCTTCTGTCGCGCGGCCTCGGTCACCTTTTCGCGGACGGTCTTCTCTGCCTGGGCCTGGGCTTTGGCCTGGTTGTCCGGGTCGCTGAGCTGCTTCTGCACCTCGGCGTCCATCGCCGCGGTGACCTCGTCGGACTTCATCTGCTGGGCGACTTCCTTGTCGATGGCCGCCTTGGTCTCGTCGGAAGCCATCTGACTGGCAACGATGCCGTCGATCTTCGACTTGACCTCCGAGGAGGCCATCTTTTCCTTGACCAGCTTCTCGACCTGGGCCTGCGCGTCCCCTTCCTCGGCGAGGGCGGTGAAGCCCATCATCTGCATCACGGAAAGGCTCGCCCGTGTGTCGCCGGATGCTGTGGGTTCGGCGGTCGCGTTCGCCGTGGGCTCTCCTTCTCCGGTCTGCTTCTGCTCTCCCGATTGCTGTTCTTCCGGCTTCTGTTCCACCGGCTGCTGCGCCTCGGGCTGCTGCGCCTCGGGCTTCTGTTCCTCCGGCTTCTGTTCCTCGGGCTTTTGCTCCTCCGGCTGCTGCGCTTCCGGCTGCTGCGCCTCCAGTTTATGCTCTTCCTCGGCCGCTTCCCTGGCCTCGGGTTCCGACTGCTGTTCCGGGGCCTCCCGGGATTCGGGAACCTCCCCGGCAGGCGCTTCCTGGGGTTCAGCCTCCGCCTCGGCGGGGGCGTCCTCGGATGCAGGCGCATCCCCGGCGGGAGCGTCCTCGGATTCGGTCACGGCTTTTTCAGGGGCATCCTGGGGCTCGACCTCCGCCGCGCCGGACTGGGTCGCGTCCTCGGTGACCGCCTGTTCTTCGCCCGCCGGTTCATCGACGGGGGTTTCTTCCGCTTTTCCGGCGGGTTCGGGCTGCGATTCGGTTTCCTCCGCCTGCCGGGCGTTCTTCAGGCTGCCGGCGATCTGCTGTCGGATCTCAGCCTCCACGGCCCGGGTCGCCTCGTCCCGAACCTTGTCCTCGGCGGCGGCGGTCACCTTCTGGCGCACGGCCTTTTCATATTCCGCCGCCACCGCCTTGCGAACGGTGTCCTCCGCCTGGGCGGCGATCGTCTGCCTGACTTCGTCAGATTCCAGTTGTTTCTTGACCTCGGCGTCGATCTGGGCCTGCACGGCGTCGCTGGCCAGCTGCTTTTCGATCTCGGCCTGTATGGTCGCGGCGTCGGGGTGGCGCACGGCGTCCTCCACCTTCGCCCGGGCCGCGGCGGTCACCGCGGCGACGACCTGCTCGCGCACGGCGGCTTCGACCTTCTGGCGCACCTGGGCCTCGGCCCCCTCGCGCACCTTCTGCATCACAACCTCGCCGACGCCGGCCTCCACCTTCTGCTGCACCTGTTCGCGCACGGCGGCCTCGACCTTTTCCTTCACCTGGGCCTCGGCGCCCTCCTGCACCTTCTGTGCCACGACCTCGCGCACGCCGGCCTCCACCTGGGTCCGCACCTCTTTGAGAACCGCGTCGTTGACGCCGTCCACCACCAGCTTGTAGGCGGCTTCCTCCACCTGGCGCACGACCTCTTCCTTCACCGCCGCGCGAACCTTGGCGGCCAGCTGCTTGTTGGCCTGGGCGTAGACGTAGTCCACCACCTTGTCCAGCAGCTCCCGCTCCAGCCGGGAGACCTCCTCGGCGTAGTTGTCCAGGGTGAGGGTCTTCAATTTGATGTTCAGCTTGTTGAAGTCGCCCTTCTTGCGCTCCAGCTCGTCGTTGGCGGTGTCGATGAAGGCCTCGAACACCTGCCTGGCGGCGTCCACAAGGGTATCGCTGTTGTCGTCGATCTCGTCCAGGCCCTGGGCCAGTGTGGCCGTGCCGTCGGAGAGTTGACGCACGCCGTCCAGCAGGTCGTCGGTGCCGTCGTACAGCGCGTCGACGCCCTCCTGGAGCTCGTCCGCGCCGTCGTCCAGCGCCTGCGCGCCGTCGTTCAGGTCGGAAGCGCCCTCGCTCAGCTGCCTTGCGCCGTCGTTCAGGTCGCTGGCCCCATCGTTCAGCTGCTTCGCGCCGTCCAGCAGGTCGGCAGCGCCGTCGGACAGCGCCTCCGCGCCGTCGGCCAGCGCTTCGGTGCCCTCTCGCAGCGCGCCGGTGCCGTCCGCCAGCGCCGTCGCGCCGTCCTCCAGCTGGTCCATGGCATCCCGCAGGTCCGCGCCCAGGGCGTCGGTATCCAGGTCGATCTTGTCCTCTTTGTCCACGATGTCCGCCACATAGCTGGTGGCGAAGGTGTAGGAGCCGTCGGAGGCGTAGTCCACCACGTCGGCTTCGATGGTGCAGTGGGTGGGCACGTCGATATCCACTTCGTCGTAATCCGACAGGTGCAGCGCCTCGGCGATGCCCGGCAGGCCGTAGCACACCGCGCCCCGCAGGTTGCCCGCGGTGACGTACTTGCCGTTGGTGACGGTGACATTGGAGAACTTCTCCTCGTCCATCTTGACGACGCTGACCATCAGGAAGGGCACGGGCATCTTCTCCCGCGTGCCGTTGACGACCACCTCGTCCTCCAGCAGCGTCTCGTAGCTGACGTCGATCTGCAAATGGCCGCTCTTGCCGGCCAGGTCTTCGGGGCTGATCGGCTGGCCGTCCAGCTTGTATTCGAAATGCACCGCCACGGGCAGGGGCGCGTCGGAGGTGCCCTCATAGGTGATCTCGTCGCCGCCGGCCTTCCAGGTAATCACGCCGTCGGTGACGGTGGAATAGGTCTGGTCGCCGCCGATGTTTTCGATGTTTTTCAGGCGGGTGACGTCCACGAGCTCATCCTTGCCCTCGTAATTGTACAGCCGCTCGCTGACCGTGATGTCGTTCACATTGCCCTCGGCGTCGGCAAAGACGTAGACGGTCTCCTTCTTGTCCTCCGCCAGGGCGGCGGGCGCGGCGCTCCCGCAGAGCATGGACAGGGCGATCACCGCTGCGACGCGGCGCAAGCCATTGCGTTTCATATATTCAAGCCTCCGTTCCTTCGACACGATAAACTGTTTATGCGGCCGCGTCCAACTGGCGGCGTGGTGGAATTCGTATGGCGCACAGCGCCACGCAGAAGCTGATCAGGCCCTGGGACAGCATCGCGGCCCCGATCACCCGGACCCACGCCCGCATCCCCTGGAAGGGACAGACGATCAGCAGTATGCCCGCGACGACGGCGGCAATCGCCAGCGCCAGCAGCAGCCACCAGGTGGCCAGCCCGAACCGGCGGGCCTCCAGGGCGGTCTGGATCTTGAACAGGTTGTCCGCCACCATCTCCACGCCCAGCACCAGAGCCAGCAGGTTCACGGCCATGTTGCGGCGAAGCATCAGCACCACGCTCAGGGCGATGGCCAGTATGCCCAGCACCGGGTCGTGCTCGAAGGCCAGGCCGTAGGGGTCCCGGGAACAGTGGCCGATGATCCGGACGACGCCGAAGGCCGCGAATACCGCCCCCGCCCCCCAGCTGATCATGTCCGGGGTGATGTCCGGCCAGGTCAGCATCGCGACGCCCATGATGCTAAACAGCGCCGCGAGGACCAGGTAGCCCGTCTTCGCAGCCCGTATCAGCTTGATTGAACACATGCCGCGCACGCTCCTTTGAATTATCGTTGGGTTTTATTCCAAATGTGTGGCGGCGCAGGCGCCGCCGCTACATATATATTGACTGGTTCTTGGCGGCAGGGTGCCGCCAATGCATGTATGTTGAAGGGTTCTCCCCGGCCCGTTGCGCCCGTGTATCATTGCACGACGCCGCGCCGGAGCATCATTTCCACGCTGCCCCTGCGAAGCTCGCACATTCGGAGGAAGCGCTCATCCATGCCCTCGGGCATACCGCTGTTCAGCCAGTCGATCACCAACCCGAACAGCTCGCACTTGTAGGATTGAATGATGATGTCGTAATCCTCGGGGCGGATGGCCTGGTCCCCCGCCGTCCGTTCGACAAACTGGGTGGCGGCGTGCTTGCAAATCTCCATCAGCCGCCGCTCCAGGAAATCCCGGTTGGATGAATTGTAGATGTGGTAGATGGCGTTCTTGTGGTCGGAGACGAGGCGCATGGCCATTTCAATGCACTCCTCCATCGACGATATGTCCCGGTACTGGGTCATCACCCGGTCCACCTCGCTGATGATGATGGCCTCGATCAGGGAAGAGATATCCTCGAAATGGTAGTAAAACGTGTTCCTGTTGATGCCACACTCATCGACGATGTCCTTGACGGTGATCTTGTTGAGGGGGCGCTCCTCGAGCAGCCTCAGCACAGATTCCATGATGGCGGTTCTCTTCTTGGAAACCATGTATTCGTCTCCTGGATGGGGTTTCAGGGGAAAGGGGTAAAACCCCTCAGGCGCTGCGCGCCAGCGCCCCTTTCAGGAGCGCCTTATTTGATCGGCTCCCCTGAAAGGGGAGCTGGCACACGCAGCGTGACTGAAGGGTTTACCGGCAACGCGCCTCATTGATTGAGGTATATCAGTCGTCGGTGTCGACCACGCGGTAGGCCATGGCCTCGGTGGCGGCGACGGTCGCGCCGGCGTCCTCGATGGCGTCCATGATGTCGGAGCGGATCATCGAGCGCACCAGCAGGGCGTTGCCGGCGGCCAGGCCGATGTCCTTGGTGCCCTCGCCGGTGACATACAGCAGCTTGCCCGCCTCGTCACGGGCGGCCACGGCTACGGTGATCTTGAAGGCGTTTTCGCTGCCGTCGTTGGTCACGGTGGCGCGCAGCACGTCCTCGTTGTCATCCTCGTCCTTGGCCACGTATTCGGCGGCGGCAGCCAAGGGGCGGACCTCCTTGTCGTCGTCCGCGTCCTTGGTGGTGATGGTCAGGTTGAAGTGGTCGATGTAGCCCTTCTCGTCCACGTCCTTGACGTCCTTGGTGATGACCAGCCAGCCGGTCTGACCGGGCTCCAGGATCTCGGGGTACAGGGTGTACTTCGAGGTGGATTCGAAGGTCACGTCGCCGCGGTCGCGGATCTCGAACAGCAGGTCATTGATGCTGGCGCGCGCGTCGCCGGTGTTGGTGACGACGGCGTAGTAGTACACGCGGTAGCCGTCGGAGTGGGAAAGCACGTAGGACGCGGTGTCGTCCGTGGCCTGGATATTGCCCGCGGCGAGGGCCGACACGGCAGTGCAACTCAGGATGAGGGTAATGATCAGAGCAACGATACGTTTCATGGATATTTTCCTCCTCGTTCCATTTTATGGCTTCATTCTACCCCGCTTTTTGGCAAAGTCAATAGACAAATACCCCCTCCGTGCCCAAAAAGCGGCATTATTTAATGCAGATAACATATTTTCGTCGGGGTGCAAAGTGGGGGAATGGATGAATGTGCCCTTTTCCCTTGACAAGCGCTCCAATGCGCCGTAAACTATATATGGAAGAATATGATTGTATTATGGGGTATCTGATATGACGATGAACGACGGCAACACCACGCTGAACCAGCTGAAGGAGCAGGTGCACCAGCTGTGCCTGCGCAAGGGCTGGGGCGTGGAGGGGGTGCAGGACCCCCAGCACGTGGCCATGGCCATGACCGTGGAGATGAGCGAGCTGCTGGAGCACTTCCAGTGGCTGAACCCCGACGACGTGCAGGCGCTGATGGACGGCCGCGACCCGGAGCGGGTGGCGCTGATCGCCGAGGAATTCGCCGATGTGATGATGTACGGCTTGCAGCTGGCCCGCACGCTGGGCATCGACATCACCGGCCAGGTGCTGCGCAAGATCGACATCGTGGACCACCGCCCGCCCAAGTCCTATAACCCCAGGCGATAAGCTGGCGGCAAGTCAAGGAATTTGCAGGATGTGCATGGCGGAAATGGCACCGCCAGACATGCCGCCCGTTTGTGCGGTATTTCCGAAAGATTATACAAGCGAGGACCCCTGACATGATGCTGAAACATTCCAGAGAACCCGTGGACGGCCAGCCCATCGAGAACACCTTCCTGGCCATCGACGAGCACACCGGCAACCAGCTGGGCGCCTGTACCATCTTCTGTGACGAGAACCCGGCGCTGTATCCGGCCCGGCCGGTGCAGGTGCGATTGCAGCTGGAGGGCAGCCCCCTGCCCGACGCGCTGCTGGGCGCGGCGGTGGCCCGGGGGCGGGAAATTTGCAGCGCCTCGGGCAAGTTCTGCCGGTTGTACACCCGCTGCGACCCGGACGACCAGGAGACGCTGGACGCCCTGGCCCCCATGGGCTTCAAGGACAACGACGGCCTGGTCCAATTGGAGCTGCGGCTGCCGCTGGAATACGACTACAGGCTGCCCGCGGGCTGCGTGGTGGTGAAGGACGACCTGAGCGACGCCATGGAGCAGAAGTTCTTCCTGGAGCGCTACAACGCCCTTTACAACACCGCCCACGACTTCGACTGGCTGCACAGCTACATCGATCGGGAGGGCTTTACGCGCATACTGACGGTCTCCAATACCGGCATGGCTGGGGAGATACTGATCTGGCGGGAGAGCTACGCCGGGGTGATCGGCTACATACAGACCAGCAAGCGCTGGCGGCGGCTGGGAGTGGGCACCTGCATGGTGGGGCTGGCCTGCGAGGAATTTGAGCGCGCCCGGCTGTTCTGCGCCCAGGCCAACGTCCGCGCCCGCATCCCCCATGTATTGAAGATGCTGGAGAAGGTGGGCTTCAAGCAGAACCGCCTGCTGATGCGCTACCCCGGGGTGGACATCAACCCGGCGGAGGAAACGTAAGGGCAACATATCTATTCAGATCGGTAACTTCTGATTTATCGAGTTGATGCTCGATAAATCAGAATTGAGTGACTAGTGGCTAGTGGCTAGTGACTAGTGGTGGAGCAAATCCCTACGGGATTTGTTCGTTTCTCGGTCCTTTTTATCAAAAGAAATCCGCAAGGATTTCATCATTCACTAGCCACTAATCACTAGCCACTAGCCACTCAACTTCTGATTTGTCGCGGAGCGACAAATCAGAAGTTGCATATGACTGAACAGTTACAGGGCAACAAAGGAAGAAGGAGATCATCATGAGCAACACCCAAACGCCGGAAATTAACCGGGACAAGGTCATCATACAAACCAGCGTCGTCGGGATCCTGACCAACGTGTTCCTGGCGGTCTTCAAGAGCGCGGTGGGCGTGCTGTCCAACTCCATCGCCGTGGTACTGGACGCCGTGAACAACCTGTCCGACGCCCTTTCGTCGATCATCACCATCGTGGGCACGAAGCTGTCCGCAAAGCTGCCGGACAAGAAGCACCCGCTGGGCTACGGGCGCATCGAGTACCTCACCGCCATGATCATTTCCGGCATCGTGCTGTTCGCAGGCATCACCTCGGCGGTGAAATCGGTCAAGAAGATCATCCACCCGGAAAAGCCGGATTACAGCATGGTATCGCTTTTGATCATCGCGGTGGCGGTGGTGGTGAAGGTCTTCCTGGGCAACTTTGTGAAGTCCCGGGGCAAGAAGGTGAACTCCGGCTCGCTGGTCGCCTCCGGCTCCGACGCCCTGAACGACGCCATACTCTCCGGGTCGGTGCTGGCCAGCGCGGTCATCTTCAAGCTCACCGGCCTGTCCCTGGAGGCCTACGTCGGCCTGGCCATCTCCGTTTTCATCATCAAGTCCGGCATCGATATGATGCGGGAAACCCTGGATCAGATCCTGGGCACCCGGGCGGACAAGGCGGTTACCGACAAGATCGTGGACATACTGGTCGAGGAGCCCCAGGTGTACGGGGCCTACGACCTGATCCTGCACAACTACGGCCCGGACCAAAACCTGGCCTCCGTCCACCTGGAGCTGCCGGATACCATGACCGTGCAGGAGGTGGACCGGCTGACCCGCAAGCTGGAGGCGAAGGTGTACCGGGAGACCGGCGTGATCCTCACCGGCGTGGGGGTGTATTCCCGCAACACCGGCGACAGCGAGGCCGCGCGGCTGCAAAACGAGGTCCGCAGACGAGTACTGGCCCACGACTGGGCTGTGCAGTTCCACGGCTTCTATGTGGACACCGAAACGAAGGAAATGCGGTTCGACGTGGTGATGAGCTTCGACATCTCGCCCAGGGAGGGGCTGGACACCCTCTATGCGGAGATGCGCCGGGCCTATCCGGGCTACAAAATCACCATCGCCCCGGACGTGGACGTGACGGTGGCGGAATGATTGCGCAGAACAGCGGCGGTATCCGAGAAACGATTTCGGATACCGCCGCTGTCGTTTTGGTTCTGAACGCCGCCCCGCCGCAATACCATGAAGCATCACGGGAAGGAGGCATGGACATGCACGGAAACCTGTTTTACGGTTGCGGCACGGCGCTGGTGACGCCCTTCAGGGGCAACCGGGTGGACTTCGACGCGCTGGAAAACCTGATCGACTGGCAGCTGGACTGCGGGGCGGATGCCATCGTGGTGCTGGGAACCACCGGGGAACCGGCCACCATCTCCGAAAGCGAGCGCAGCGCTATCATCGAATGCGCCGCCGCCCGCTGCCTGCACCGCGCGCCGCTGGTGGTGGGCACGGGCAGCAACGACACCCGGCGGGCGGTAGCCCAGTCCATCGAAGCACAGCGGTTGGGCGCGGATGCGCTGCTGGTGGTGACGCCCTACTATAACCGGGCCAGCCGAGCGGGGCTGATCGGCCACTTCACCGCCGTGGCGGACAGCGTGGATATCCCCGTCATCATGTACAACGTGCCCGCCCGCACCGGCGTGAACCTGGACGCCGACACCGTGGCCGAGCTTGCGAAGCACCCGAACCTGTGCGCCGTGAAGGAGGCCTCCGGGAACCTGCGGCAGATGATGGACCTGGCCCGCGCCTGTGCGGGCGGCATCGCCATCTACTGCGGCAACGACGACCAGGTGCCCGCCGCCATGGCCCTGGGGGCCCGGGGCGTGATCTCCGTGGCCGCGAACCTCATCCCCGGGGTGATGGGCGAGATGGTGTCCGACTGGCTGCGGGGCGAGCCGAAGAAGTGCCTGGAGGCCCAGCTGGACTGGCTGCCCCTGATCCGCCGCCTGTTCGACGAGGTCAGCCCCATCCCCGTCAAGGCCGCCCTGGCGATGATGGGCAAGATAGAAAACACCCTGCGCCTGCCCCTGGCCCCGCTGGACGCGGAGAAGGAGGAGCAGCTGCGCAGGGAGATGAAGCGGATGGGGATTGTTGGGTGAATACTGATATGTCGCTGTGCGACAAATCAGTATTTGTCATCCCTTCACGCTCCCCAGCACCATGCCGGTGACGAAGTATTTTTGCAGGAAGGGGTAGACCACCAGGATCGGTACCGTAGAGATCACGGTGATGGCGCAGCGGATGGTGACCGGCGTGGTCTTGGAGCCTGCGGAGCTGGCCAGCGCGTCGGCGGAGGACATGGCCGCGTTGGAACTGGCCTGGGTGGTGGCCAGCTTCATCTTCAGCAGGTATTGCAGGCTGTGCAGCTGGGTCTTGCTGGCGTTGTACAGGTGGGTGTCGAACCAGCTGTTCCAGCTGCCCACGGCCACGAACAGCGCCACCGTGGCCAGCACGGGCTTGCACAGCGGGAAGATGATCTGCCAGAAGATGCGGATGTCGCCCGCGCCGTCGATGCGGGCGGATTCCACCAGCGCCTCGGGCAGGCCGGCGATGTAGGTGCGCAGCACCACCATGTTGAAGCAGCTGAACATCGTGGGGATGATGTACACCCAGTAGCTCTTTTGCAGGTGCAGCGTCTTGGTGATCAGCAGGTAGTTGGGGATCAGGCCGGCGTTGACGTACATCGTCAGCACCAGCATCGTGGTGATGAGCTTGCGCAGCACGTATTCCTTGCGGGTCAGCGTGTAGGCCAGCATACTGGTCCAGAACAGGTTCAAAATGGTGATGATCACCGTCTTGGAAGCGGAGATCCATGCCGCCTGGTACACGGCGGGGTCGGACAGTATGGACTGGTAGCTCTGGACGCTGAACACCCGGGGCCACAGGCCGATGCCGGCCTTCAGGGCGTCGGTGCCGTCGTTGAAGGAGTAGGCCACGGTGTTGATGACGGGGTACAGCGTCACGAACATCAGCACAATCAGTATGATGGTGTTGACGACCGGGAACACCACGTCGTAGTGCTTGCGGACCTTCTGGCCCGAATAGGCTTCTTTCATCATCTCTGCCATCCTCCTTCCTTAAACCAGCGTGTCCTCGCCGAGCTTCTTGGCGATGAAGTTTGCCCCGACGAGCAGTATGATGGCGACCACGCTCTTGAAGATGCCGGCGGCGGTGGCGACGCCAAAGTCCATCTGCTGGGTGCCGTATTCCAGCACGAAGATGTCGATGGTGCGGGAATATTCGGCGGTCAGGCCGTTGCCCAGCAGGTACTGGATCTCGAAGCCGGCCTCCATCAGGTGGCCGATGTTCATGATCAGCAGGATCACGAAGGTGCTCTTGATACCCGGCAGCGTGACGTGCAGTATCTTCTGGAAGCGGCCCGCGCCGTCGATGCCGGCGGCCTCGTACAGGGACGGGTCGATGGAGGTCATGGCGGAGATGTAGATGATGGTGCCCCAGCCAACCTCCTTCCAGACGTTTATGATGCCCACCAGCCACCAGAAGTGCTTGCCCTCGCCCAGCCAGAACACGGGCTGGAGGCCCAGCAGCTTCAGCAGGTCGTTGACGGGGCCGTTGGAGGCGAATATGTTCTGGGCCATGGCCACGATGATGACCATGCTCAGGAAGTGGGGCAGGTAGGTGACGGTCTGCACCGTGCGCTTGAAGGCGCGCTGGCGCACCTCGTTCAGCAGCACCGCCAGTATGATGGCGGCCACCGTGCCGAACACCAGGTTGATCACGCTCATGGCCAGCGTGTTGCGGATGGCCTGGAAGAAGTCTGGCCGGCTGAACAGCCACTTGAAGTTTTCCAGCCCGTTCCAGGGCGTGATGCCCCGGGCCACCAGCTTGCGGTTGCCGTAATCCTTGAAGGCGTTGCTCCAGCCCCAAAGAGGAACATAATTGAACAGTATCACGTACAGGAAAATCGGCACGGACATCAGCGCCAGCTGCCACTGGCTGGCCAGAGTGGTAAAGAAACCCTTTTTCTTCGGACCGGTGTAGCGGTTGGTCCCCTTGGTCATATCAGTCATGGCCTATCCCCCCGATTTGTTTTTTTCGGTTTTCCAAAGTCTGGCCTGCGGTGTCGCTTCCCACAGGCCACAATTTGAAAAACCGGGGGGAGAGAAGAAACTCTCTCCTCCCCGGTGTGCCGTTGAGGATTATTCAGCCTCGCTCTCGCCGTTGTAGGCGGCGACCAGCTTCAGGATCTCCTCATGCATGAACTCGGACTTGGCCGTCGCGCTGGGCTCGATCTCAGCCACGAAGGCGTCCCACTTGGCATCGAACTCCGCGTCATCAGCGGCCATGATGATGCCGGGCAGGTCCTTGTCCTGGATGTTCAGGAAGTCGGTGTTCTCCTTCAGGATGGGATCGGTGTTGATCTGCCAGGCCTCGCCGTAGGGCGCCAGCTCGATGGGGGGATTCACGAAGTCGCCGAACTTCTGGTAGCCGTAGTGGCTCAGGAAGTCCTTGTCATAGTCGTTCATCAGGCCGAACACGTTCTCGGGCTGGTTGCCGGGCTCCCAGCACTGGCCGGCGAATTCGCCTTCCATGATGTAGCCCTGGCGCTTGGGGCTGCTGTCCCAGATGGCATGGGCACGGTTGGCCTTGCGCCACTCGTTGTCGGTGGTGTTGGCGAACTGCTCGGCGGTCATGGTCAGGCGGCCGTCAACCACGGAGTAGTCCTCGCCCTCGATGCCCCAGTTCATCAGCAGGGCCCATTCGGGGCTGAGCATCTTTTCCCACATGGCGATGATGCGCTCGGGATACTTGCAGCTTACGGAGATGCCGGCGCCGCGGTCCAGGTTCGGCAGGGAGCCGTTGACGTAGTGCTCCTCGATTTTCCAGCCCTCGGGCAGCACGTCCTTCACGTCATCCTCGTCGTACACCAGGCCCAGGGCCACATAGGTGTTTTCGAACTTCTTGTCGGTCTTCAGGGCGTTGGTGGCGTCGGCGAAGTCCCAGGTCTGGTCGAACATGCCCAGCACGGTGCCGGTGGACAGCTGCGCGATGTACTGGTCATAGCTCATGACGAAGGTGTCGGGGCTGATAATGCCCTTCTTGAACTCCTCGTTCAGCTTCTTGTAGTAGGGCTTGGCGTAGGGCTGGTTGATGAAGGTCTCGGTGGGATAGTCTTCCTTGGTGACGTCCACCAGTACCTCGCCGTCGTTGGGGCGGCCCATCAGGTGCTGCACGGGGTTGATCAGGCAGAAGTGCCGCCAGCCGTCGCACAGGATGTCAAAGCCGATGTAGGGCACGCCGTCCGGGTTGGTGGGGTTCTCGGCGATGAAGCGCTCGATCAGGTCGAAGTACTCGTCCAGGGTCTTGATGGTGGGATAGCCCGCCCAGGCCAGCACCTGCTTCTGGATGAAGAACGCGGGGCCGTTGACCTCGTTGACGATCTGCTCGCCCTCGCCCAGGCCGTAGTTGGGGATGATGTACATGACATCCTCGTCCAGGTCTTCGTCATGGGTGATGATGCGGTTCTTCTGGGGCTCGATGTGGGCCCAGATGTTCGGGGTATCCTCGGGGTTGACGTAGTCCAGCAGGTTGATCAGCGCGCCGGCGTCGATCAGGGTCTCGGCGCTGTTGCCGCCGTCAAACAGGTCCGGCAGGTCCTCCATGTCCTGGAGCTTCAGGCCCAGGGTCTCGTCCAGGTCGCCGGCGAGGAATTCAAACTCGAACTTGATGCCGAATTCCTCTTCGATCTTCTTGTAGATCTTGTTGTCGGCGGTGGGCTGGTCGCCGGGGGCGCCGTAGAAATAGGTCAGGGTGATGGGCTCCTGATCCTCGGCCACCGCGAAGGGCACCAGCATGGCGCCCAGCAGCGCCAGCATCAACAGTACGGACAGCACTTTCTTCATCGTGAAAATCCTCCCTTGTCGTTTTTGAGCAATCGCGTGCTCCTTGGTTATAATTATAATCCAAATATAACAATAATGCAACGAATGAAAGGACAAAAAACCAATCATTCGTTGCGATTTTGGTTATCAAACGATATATTTTGAGAAGAATCAGCGCGCAAGCGCATCTGGACGGTAGGGTGAATTCTGATTTGTCGAGCAGGGCTCGATAAATCAGAATTGAGGGATTAGGTTTTAGGGGTTAGGTTTTATGAAGTGTACCCCATGTCAAGGACAATTTTGAATTTTAGGGGTTAAAGTTACCCCCTGTCTGTGCTATCATAGCAGTGCTTTACTGGCAAGGAGGA
>CADBVG010000080.1:6689-25387 GCA_902798105.1 uncultured Eubacteriales bacterium | reverse complement strand
AATCCCGTAGGGATTTGCTCCACCACTAGTCACTAGCCACTAACCACTAATCACTCAATTCTGATTTATCGAGCACAGCTCGATAAATCAGAATTTGTTACTCCACAAAATTCTCATTGATAACTTCCCTTGCCACCCTGCCGTGCTCCAGCACGATGGTGCGCTGGGCGGCTTCGGCGACCTCTGGGTCGTGGGTGACGACAATCAGTGTGGTACCCTCGCGGTGCAGCTGGCGGAACAGATCCAGCACGATGTTCTCGTTGGCCTCGTCCAGGTTGCCGGTGGGTTCGTCGGCCAGGATCAGCTCGGGATGGTTGATCAGCGCCCGGGCCACGCACACGCGCTGCTGTTCGCCGCCGGAAAGCTGGCTGGGCAGGTGCCGCGCCCGCTCCCGCAGGCCTACGCGCCCCAGGGCCTCCAGGGCCTCTTCCTCGTCGGGCATGGAGTGGTAATACTGGGAAACCATCACGTTCTCCACGGCGGTCAAGTAGTTGACCATGTGGAACTGCTGGAAGATCAGGCCGATCTTGTCCCGGCGGATGTCGGTCAGGCGTTTGCTGGACTCCTTGGAAATGTCCACGCCATCCAGAAGCACCTCGCCCTTCGTGGGCTTGTCCATGCAGCCGATGATGTTCATCATCGTGCTCTTGCCGGAGCCGGAGGGGCCCATGATGGCCACCCACTCCCCCTTGTCCACATGCAGGCTGACGTTGTCCAGCGCCTTCAGTTCGCCGTATATCTTGGAAACGTTCTTCAGTTCAAGAAGCGCCATACATCATTCTCCTTTCAATACGAGGGCAGGGTCGATGGCCACGGCCCGCTTGATGGGCATCAGGCAGCTGACCGCGGCGATGGCCACGGACACCAGCACCGTCACCGGCAGCAGCAGCGGCTGGAACGTGATGGAGGAGCCAAACACGTTTACGCTGACCACCTGGGCGAACACGAAGCCCAGCAGGGCTCCCAGCACGCCGCCCAGTATGCCCAAAAACACGCCCTCGCCCAGGAATTCCACCCTTATCGAGCCGTCCGACGCGCCCAGGGCCTTTCTGAGGCCGATCTCCCGGCGGCGCTCAGAGACCACTGCCATCATCGTTGTGGACACGCAGATCATCGTCAACAGCAATACCACCACGGTCACCAGGAACACCAGCGCCTGGAGCTTGCCCAGCACCGCCGTTTCCGACTTGGTGACGCGCTTTACCAGCCGCGCCTTCACACCCTCGCCGCTTTGGGTAATGGCCTCGGCGTAGGCGTTCAGCTGCTCCTCCTCGGCGGAAACGCTCAGCTCGGCCACGTCCAGCTTGTCCTCGCCGGTGAGGGCCTCCATGTCGTTGAGCGACATGAACACATAGCCCTCCTCCTCGCCGCCGGTGGTCAGTATGCCGGTGACAGTGTAGCGCACCGTGTTCGGCTTCGAAGCGGCGGTGGCGCTATGCGCGCTGTTCAGTGCCTCCACCACCGCAGTGGAGGTGATGGTCGCGCCGGTCAGGGCGTCGACATAATCGCCCTGCGCCTGGCGCTCCGCTTGGTCGCGAGTATCAGTCGCGTCTTGCTCCGCTGCACTTGCGCCTTCAGCCTCGCTCTGCCCGTCGCTCCCAAATCTCAGCGTGATTGGCAGGCGCTTTCCAATGAATTGTTCAGCGAACTCCGGCTCGGTCTGTGTCCGACCGCCGAACTCCGGGGTCTGGGTGGAGGCGTCGATGGTCAATTCCTTGATCCTCGCCTCGTCGTCCAGCACCGCGGTCACGGTCACCGCGCCGCTGCTCCAGCCCTCGGCGGAACCGACCAGCGTCGCCCCGGGCACCCGGTCCGCCGCGGCGTCACCGCTGGTCTGCGCGGCCGTGGGCTGCCAGGTCAGCTCCATGTCGGAGCCCACCTTCACGCCGATGGTCTCGGCGATCTCCTTGCCCACCAGCACCTCGCGCCCGTTCTCGGGATAGCTGCCCTCCACGCTGAAGTAGGGGCTGGTCTTGACCACCTGGGAAAAGTCGGTGCCCGCGGTGGTAAAGGACTGCTGACGGCTGGTCATGTCCAGGCGCACATAGCGATACGGTGCAGCGCCCACCAGGGCGTCCCCGGAAAACTGCGTCAACACACGGGCCAGCTTTTCGCTGTCCAGGGTCTCCCCATCCCCGGGCATCAGCAGCATGTTTGCGCCGTAGGAGCGCATCTGCGCCCGCATCTGCCGGGGCACGTCGTAGTAGATCGTCACCATGCCCGCCAGGATCGTGGCCCCGATGCCGATGGACAGCAGTGCAATCAGCATTCGCGACCGCCGCCGCAGCAGCGAGGCGGTGATCATCCTTAAAAACATCCTTCGTTTCGTCATGTTATGCCTCCATAGGAAGGATAAACGTATGCAAATTAGGAATTAGGAATGAGGAATTATGGTGCAAATCCTGACGGATTTGATTGATTGAATACAGCATTCTCAATTCCTCATTCCTGATTCCTCATTCCTCATTATTTATCAGTGTCCTCCGTGCAGCACTTCCGCAGGCCGCAGCCGCAACACCATGCGTATCGCGGGCAGGCTGCCTGCGATGGTCACCAGGGCAATCAGGCCCGCGACAATGGGAATCACACGGGTATCCATGTCAATGGCCGAACCGAACACGCTGTGGCCGATCAGCTGGGCGAAGCCAAAGCCCATGAAGTAGCCCGCAGCAAAGCCCACCAGCGCGGTGATCAGGATCTCAGTCATCACCACGCCGGTGATGGAGCGGTCCTTCGCGCCGATGGCCTTCAAAAGGCCGATCTCCTGGGCGCGCTCCATGACGGATGCTGTTACCAGATTCGATATACCCAGCGCCGAGCCGATCAGGCTCAGGGCGGTGATGAGAATCATCAACAGCTTCGTCTTGTCAAGTATCGTGCCCTCGCTCTCGGCCACCTGGCGCACGGCACTGGCCACCGAGCCGGTGATGACCTCCTGGATCTGGTAGCAGATCGCGCTGACATAGGCGGTGCAGTACCAGGTCTCATAGTCCCGGCTGGTCAACGCTGCGGGGTTGCGGGCGGCGCGGCGGGCCAAGTCGTTGTCGGGGGTGGTCAGGGCAGAGACCTCGATGGAGGCCACCTTGCCCTCCCGGTCGGTCAGCGCCTGCACCGCGTCCAGCGTGGCGAAGACCTGATTGTCCTCGTCGCCGCCGGCGTCGAATATGCCCACGATCTCGGCGTCCATATTGCCGTGGGTGCCGGTGAGGGCGATTGTCTCACCCACCGTCCAGCGCTTTTCCTCGGCCAGGGCCGCGCCGATCATGATCTCGTTGTTGGCGTTGGAGTCGGCCTCGTTCAGCCAGCGCCCGTCGGTAATCTCCCACCAGGAGCGCATACCGGCCACGCCCGCGTCCAGCTCCTCTCCGGTAGGCAGGGCCAGGTGGTGGTTGAACCATGTGCCCACCACCTGCACATCAGAGCCGTCCTTCAGTGCGGCCCTGGTATCCAGGAACGGCGTAAAATCGACGATGTTGAAGGCCCAGAAGATGGTCTTCAGCTTGCCCAGCTCGTCCTCCCGCAGGTAGGCGGCATTCAGGGCCTCACCCTCGCCCACGTCGTAGATGTCCGACAGCAGCGAAGCGTCCTTGGGCTTCACGGTGATGTTCGCGCCGTAGTTCTTCAGCTCCTTGTTCACCTTCTCCTCGACGCCCAGCACCACATTCAGCATACCGGTGGCCAGGGACGCGCCCAGGGCGATGGTGACGGCGATCAGCAGCATCTTTCCCTTCTGGTGGAACAGCACGCCGCGAATCATTCTGAACAGCATGTTTTCTGCTCCTTTCCTCTACTTGAATTCCTTCTCGCCGGCCAGGATGTCGGACAGGGCGAACACCAGGTTGCCGTCCGCCACCTCATAGCTCAGCGGGATGGGGTTGCAGCCGCCCTTGAAACCGATGGTACTGGTATTCATGACTACGTCGCAGCGGCGGCAGACCACCAGGCCGTTGCGCTCGTAGTAGCCCGCGTTGCCGCAGACATCGCAGGCGTCCAGGCCCACGCCGTAGGCGGCGGAGTTGGGCTTGCGCACCACGATCCAGCGCACGTCCACGCCGTTCTCGGTCTTATACTCGAAGCGGTGCAGGTGGAAGTCGTTCACCTCGTCCATGGGCACCAGTATCTTATCCCCCTCCACGGTGTAGGTCTCCGGAGCGGACAGCTCGATCACCCGGGTGTCGTAGCCCTTCACTGCGGTCAGACACAGCACAAAGACGATCAGCCCAGCGAAGGCCACGCAGGCCGTGCGGCGGCGGCTCCGGTTCCGTGCCCGCAGCTTGCGGTGCTGTGCGGGGTTGTCCCAGGGTTCGGTGACCTTCGTGTTCTGCACAAAGCAGATGACCAGGCTGGCCGCGGCCAGTATGAATATGAGCCAGATAAACACCATTGAGTGATTGACCGTGATACTCAGCCAGTTGCCGATCAGCGCGTGGCTCTCCTTGGAGTAGCGCACCGGCCATTTCAGCCATTTGGCGCGGGTCACCCAGGGCGCGAAAAAGCGGCCCCCGCTGTAGAACAGGTTCACCAGCACGCCGCCGCACAGCAGCGCGGACAGGGTGCCCAGGGGCTTGATATGCAAAGCGCAGATATACAGTGTGCGCGAATAGACCAGAAGCAGCAGCAGCGCCAGCAACCAACCGGCCAGGCGCGTCATGTAGTAGGCCGAGAGGTAGCCCTCGCCCATCGTGTTGAAGTTGAAGGGGTACAGCATCACCCCGGGCAGCGCATAGAAGATATGCGCCGCGGAAAGCCCCGCGCCGAACAGGCTCAGCAGCGTGCCGCAGACGCCCTTCTCGCTGTCCTCGCGCCTGCCGAAGATCAGGCAGAAGACCACGAACAGCAGCGAAAGTACGGAGATGGCGGCGAAGATGTAGTGGTTCCAGTGGCTGGAGATAATCTTGTTGGTGGTACCCTTCACCGCGGCCAGCGCCGCGGAGGCGACCACGCCCACGATGATGCCCGCGGCATTGAAGCGGCGGCCGGCCTTGCCATACAGCCTGCCCAGCACCGCGTGGATCCAGGTCACCAGCGTCACGACGACGAACAGGTCCTGGGTCACCGTCCAAAGGTATTTCAGCATTTTCATGCCTCCCGGAAAATGAATCATTCAGATCCTTCGACTCCGCTAAGGAAATACCGCGCAATTAAGGTGGTCAGCTGGCGATCGAAGGTTTACTGGCGGTAAATCGAGAAATCTGCAAGCAGCAGATGTCGGAAAAGGCACCGCCAGATGCGCCGCCGTATTGTGCGGTATTTCCCTAACGCTTCGCTCAGGATGACAAGCGCCGCTTCGTTGTCATTCTGGGTGGAGGCGAAGCCGAAGTCGCGCCGTAGGCTTGCGAAGCAAAGAATCTGCGCTCTCATCTGAATGACACTCGGAAAAGTCGGCGGAAAGAAGTTAACTCAACCAAACTTTTTCTTAACAATGTTTCTTAACGCACGTACTGCTGATGCGCATCCCCCGCGGATCGCGCACCAGCAGCGTTGTGTTTAATAGCATTTATCGGTGGTTTTAATTACCACTGCTTCACGAAATCCCAGCCAGTCCAGGTGACAGTCAGGGGCTCAGTCCAGAAGCCCTTGGCCTCGACGCCGGTCTCCTCGTCCACGTGCAGCAGGTAGCCGTTCTCAGCGGGGCTCTTGATGCTCAGGGTGATGGAGTAGCCTTCGCCCTCGGGCAGGGCGATGTTGTTGCCGTAGTGGGGGCCGTCGGAAGCTGCCATGGGCATCATGGAGCCGGTGGCGATCTCCTTGCCGTCCTTGTCGTTGATGACGTAGTCGATGCTCAGGTAGGGCACCCAGCCGTCCACCGGGAAGGAGTAGGGGTTCTCGTTGGCGGTCAGGTCAACCTCGATGTGCAGGTCGGAATCCTCCTTGGAAGCGGCCAGGTCCGAGGGCGCCATGTCCACGGGCTGGAAGTAAACCATCGCCATGGTCATGAAATCGACGGTCTGCTCACCTTCAACACCCAGCTCGAACTCGTCGAAGCCGGCCTCCTCGGCCAGGGCGAAAGCGGAAACGCTGAGCATCATAACAGCCAGCAGCAGAGCAAGAAACTTCTTCATGTGAATTGCCTCCCAAATCAATAATTTTGTTTGTATCTTCGACGCGCCCTGCGCGGGGCAGAGGCGTGGAGAACCACTTTATACTACTCTCAGGTTAAAACAGCGAAAGCTGTGTAGCAGATTTTTCGTCCTGGCAAACTCCGCAGGCTTGCTGGCGGCAAGTCAAGGAGGCTTGACGCAGTCAGGGCGGAAAAGATGCCCACAGAATCGCTGGTTTAAACTGAGAGGAGTATTAATTCTTCGCGGCGTATTCCGCCTTCATGGCCGCTATCTTCGACTCGTACTCCGCTTTCTGGGCGTCGAGCTTGCCGCGGTAGTGGGCCATCATGAAGGTGACCAGCAGTATGATCGACAGAATCAGCTGGGGCACCAGGGTCTCAAGGTACGGGTAGATGCCAAACACCTGGATCACGTCGTTCTCAGGAATGCCGGGCACGCGCAGGGACAAGTCGAACACGTTGCCTTCGGCCAGCTCCTTGATGCCGCTGCCCAGGAAGGACACGCACATCACGGCCATCAGTATGGACGTAGCGGTGAAGAACACCTTTAGCGGCAGCTTGACGGACAGCTTCGTGATGGCCAGGTACACGAACACCAGCACCACGCAGCCCACGCCGAAGCCTGCCCAGACCATGCCGGGATTGCCCTCGGACAGCATCGGCTGGTAGAACAGCACCACTTCGGCGCCCTCGCGGAACACCGACAGGAATGCGGTAAAGGCCAGCGCGAAGGAGCTGCCCTGCTCCAGGGAGGACTGCACCCGGTTGTCGATGTAGCGGCTCCAGGAGGCGGCCTCCGCCTTGGAGATCATCCAGTTGGACACGTAGAACAGCACGCACACGGCGATCAGGGCGGTGATGCCTTCAATGATCTCCTGGGCCATGCCGGCGCTGGCGAAGGCCCGCTTGGCCCATGCCAGCACCGCCGCCGCGACGAAGGACGCCGCGATGCCGGCCAGCGCGCCGATGTAGACATTCTTCAGGCTTTTGCCGGCGTTACCGCTCTTCTTCAGGTAGGCGATGATGGCGGCGATGACCAGTATGGCCTCCAGGCCCTCGCGGACGATGATGCCGAACGCGCCCAGGAAGGTCAGCAGCCTCGGGTCGCTGGGCTTGGCCTCCTCAACGGCCTCCTCAGTCTGGCCCGCCTCCGCGGCGGCGGCCGCCTTGGCCTCGGCCTCCTGGTCGTCAATGCGCTTTGCCAGCTTCAGCACCGTGTTCTTAGCCTTGTCGGTGGTGGTACGGTACTTGTTCTTCTGGTACTTTTCTGTCGCCGTCGCAATCAGGCTGCGCAGGTTGGAAAACTGGGTCTCCATGTTCTGCCGGTCGCCCTGGGACAGGTCGGTGTAGATCTTGTGGCTCAGGCCGGATTCCTCGTAGACGCTGTAGTAGGCGGTATTCAGGTTGTCAGAAGCAGCCTCGAAATCCTTATCCAGGTAGCCCATGTAGGCCGTGTCCAGCAACTCCTTGACCAGCGTGGCGGCCTCGTACCAGCTTTCGTACTTCTGGGCCGCGTTGGGATCGGCGGAGTATTCAGGATAGGGGTCAGTGGAAACCAGCTCGCCCCGCTTGTACCACTTGTTCTCGCTCTGCGCGCCGCCCTGCTGCGCCGCCAGCTTGTTGCCGTCCTCGCGGATCATGCCCTTCAGCTTGACCAGCGCCGAGCGCACGCGGACGATCACGTCCTGTTCGGTGTTCTCCTTCTTGACCTCGGACTTGCAGGCGGAGAACTGCATTTCCACGGCGTTCTTGCGGTTGCCGGAGATGTAGCTCATCGTCTGGCGTTCGAAGCCGGTAGTCTCGTATACCCGGAAATAGGCGTTGCTGACGTTGTCGTAGGCCGCCGAAGCGTCGCCATCCAGGTAGGACTCGAAGGCGGCGTCCAGGTATTTATCGATCTCATCCGCGGCGTCAGCCCAGCGGGTGTCTGCCTCCGCCAGCGCTGGCGCGCACAGGTTCATCAACAGCATCGCCAGCATGGCGAATATCCCCAGCCAAGCGATTGACCTTCTGCTCATGCTCAAAGGACTTCCTTTCCCCGCCCATCCAAACGGGCGCACGGACCGGAGTTTGTTTATCATTACTAATCCGCATAAGTATTTTAGCATAAACTAACCCTGGATGGTGTTCTGATATTGACTATTTGACAGGTTTAACTATTATTTAGCATGACTAATGGTGGGAGATATTCTGATTCGTCGCGTTGCAATAAATCAGAATTTCCCACGATCTTAACTTGTCTGTTTTTGACTATTTATAGCGCATGACTGGTACATTTAGTTACTTTATGCTAACATATATTAGTAAATATGAACTAAGAGAGGCGACAGGACATGACACAGCAGGAACGTCATGTGGATCGGAGCCCGGCGCCGCGCAGGGATGCGGGGCAGGCGCTGACCCAGGCGGCGAGGGAATACATCGAATCCCACAGCGCGGAGAAGTTCGCGCTCCAGGCGGTAGCCGACGCCCTGTTCGTCAACGGCAGTTACCTGCTGCGGGTATTCAAGGCCAACACCGGGCATACGCTGCTGTGGTATCACAACCACATCCGCTGCGAACGGGCCAAGGACCTGCTCTGCCTGGGGGACCGAAGCATTTCCCAGGTAGGCGAGCAGGTGGGGTTTGTGTCCTCTGCCCACTTTTCCCACGTATTCCGGAAGATGACCGGCATGACGCCCACCGAATACCGGCTCGGAAGCGTGCCGTCAACCAGGCGGTGAAGGGAGGAGCTATGGAGAGGAAGGCAAAGACGCCCCGGTCGATCAGCGACGCCACGCTGGATCGCTACCTGGGCGCCATATTGACGCTTCGCCAGCGCATTCCCATCGTGCGTTCAGTAGATGTCGCCAATCATCTGGGCAATTCCAAGGCCTGCGTCAGCATGGCCCTGAAGCAGATGATCGTACAGGAGCTGGTGCAGGTCGGACCGCACGGCGCGCTGCTGTTGACCGATTCGGGCGAGCGCCGCGCAACGGGCCATCGGGACAGCTGCGACTACTTCAAGCGGCTGCTGGTCCTCTCCGGCGTGACGGAGCAGGAAGCCCACGCCGAGGCCGCCGCCATCACCCGGGCCATCAGCCGCCCCTCTTTCGAGGCGCTGCAGGGCTACCTTGCCCGCATGGGTGTCATGGCTGGACAGGGTACGATGCCACAGGAATAGCTGAACAGATAAATGTAGCGGCGGCGCCTGCGCCGCCACCGAATCCTTCTCTATGACAGGAGGACGGTGGCGGCACAGGCGCCGCCGCTACAGTATTACATCAATTGTTTCAGGTCTTGTATGCTTCTTCCACCGCCGAGACCACGGCGTCCTTGGTTTCGCCGGGACGCAGCCGCCGGGCCATCAGCACCAGTCGGTCGTCATCGATGCAAGTGGACAGCGTCAGCAACGCGTCGTTGGGCTCCACATCCACGGGGATGGTGAACTCGGACCGGGCCGCGACCTCGGCGATGTACCCGTTGAAATCGGCATCCGAGGCGAAGGTCGGATTCGAAAAATAGTTGAAGTAGTTCGCGTCCCCGGTCTTCGACGACACCAGCATCACCGCGAACACGGCGTAGCTCTCCTTCTCCCACAGGGTGCTGAACGCGATCAGCGGATGCTGACGCAGGAAATCCAGCTTGCGATAATGGGTCAGTATGCCGAACATGCTGCCGTCGTTCATGCTGTGTCCGTGGATCAGCAGGTTCTGTGTGTCGGCGTTGATCGGGGAATGCTCGTCCAGGAACAGCGTACCGGAGGCATTCTTTGCTCCGGTGAAGTCGTGATCCAGGTAGAAGGTGTTGTCCCGGTACACCACCGGCAGGTGTACTGTGCCGGATATGCTGATCCAGCCCACGGTGTCGGGGTTCTTTTCGGTCAGCTCCCGCAGCTCCGGCAGGATGTCCAGGTCGGTGCGGTGGAAGGCGGCCGTCCAGGGAGCCTCCGCCCCCTCCGCCACCGGAAGCCGGGCGGTTTCGGGGACATCGATGGGCGTACCGTCGGGCAGCACCATCGCCGAAAGCTCACCATAGGGCGACGACGTCGCCTCCGAAGCCCTGGCGGAGAAAGCCGGGACCTCACCGCCAATAGGCGGCGCGGCAATCTGGGCCTGCATCTCATCGCCGCTGACGCCGTACATCGCCGCCAGCTGGCGGTTCAGCCGCGCGGTGCGGATGCTGCGAACGATCACCGACGCAGACAGCCCAAGCGCCACCACAACCACCAGCGCCAACACAGCCTGGGCGGCCATGAAGCGCCTTCGGTTGACCACGCGGAAGCGCCTGCGCTTCCGCCGCCGCGCCGGGGAGGCGCTTGCGCGCGCAACGCGCGGCGCAGGGCTATTCCCCGGCCGGTAGCGGATTCGACGTCTGTTTCTTCGCTGCAAGATGTTGGCACCTTCGTTTCGATAATGGATTGACAAATTCTGATTTGTCGCGGAGCGACAATTTGATTTAATAGGCCGAGAGGCGTTGGAACTTCTGCCGTTTCCCTTGAATCAAACAAATCCCGTAGGGATTTGTACCACCACTAGTCACTAGCCACTAACCACTGATCCCTCAATTCTGATTTATCGAGCCCTGCTCGATAAATCAGAATTTACCCTATCTCCCGCCGCCTGCGCAGGGCGATCAGCAGTATGATCGCTATCATGGCGACGATGGAATACAGGGGCAAATCGCTGTGGTCGCCGGTATCCACCTTATCGCGCACGGTCAGGGTCACGGTTTCACTGATGATCTGCGTACCGGCGGCATCGGTGATGACGCAGCGGAACACGCAACCGTCCCACTTCTTTTCGATGTCCTTGCGGCGCAGGGTCGGCTCGGTGAAGCCCTTGAGGTCCACCCACTTTTCATGCACCGGGTCCCACACCTGCCATTGATAGGTATAGGGTTGGCTGCCGCCGCCCACCTCCACATCAAAGGACACGTCCTCGCCTTCCTGGACGACCACATCCTCGGGCTGGCTGGTGAAGCGCAGCGGGTTCTCCCCGCCGAATACGACGTCAAATTCGTTGTTGGCGTAGGCGTTTTCATTGACGCCCACCACCGACACCGCCACCCGCGCGTAGGCGTGCTTCGACGGATCGTCCACCAGCGCGCTGACGGGAATGGTGATGGTCTGGGCCCTGCGGTTGGAGGTGGACTTCTCATACAGCGGCAGGTTCAGGTACTCCGGCTCGCTCGCGCCGTCCGCGTACACCGCGCAGCTCAGCTTCAGCGATTCGCGGGTCGCGGCATAGTTGCGTACGGTGATGTCCAGCATCCGCTCGCCTTCGGGGCCTTCGTAGATGCGATGCTTCAGTTCAATGTCGTGGACATCCAGCACCACGTCGGTGTCCATGACATCGATCTCGTTGGCGTACAGGCCGGAGGCAATGGCGTTCGCAACCACGCCATTGGGCTGGACGGGCATTTGCAGCTCCAGCTTGCCGGTCTTTGGGTTCAGCGCGTAGTTCAGCGTCGCCGATTCACCCTCGCCATTGGCGGCCAGCCCCGACGCGTTGGCCACGGCGGCCATCACGTTGGATTCCACCGACACCGCCGTCACCTTCAGCCGCAAGGTCTTATCGCCATGCCAGTTCTCGGGAATCTTGAAGGCGGCGCAGTAGTTGCCCACGGCGCCGGGCATCAGCGTCTGGACCTTGATGTGCTCGGGCTTGCTGGCCTTGATCACGTCGCTGGATTTCAGCGTGACGCTGTCCGGGTTCTTGTGCAGCTTGTAGGCCTTGGTCTCGCTGTCCAGCACCCAGTCGTGCTTGCGGGAGATGTTTCCATAGTCCTCCTCCCGGTAGGCCACCTCCTTGCCGGTACGGGATACCTTGCCGTCGGCCATGGTGATCTTGTTCTTCGTGGAGTCGATGCCGTTGATGTGCACGGTCTCCACCGGCTTGTCGCCCTCCTTGCCGTCCACCACCTCGTACATGCCGATGTCGAAGGCGGCGATGGGCACGTTGCCCTCGTTCATGATGCCCAGGGTCACGTCCTCGAAGTCGCCCGCCTTCACGGCCAGCGCCCGGGGGATGGCGGTGATCAGGTTCGCCGCGGGCTTGAGCTTTTCCTCGAAGCTGAACAGCGCGATGGGGGCGACCTTGGGGCGGTCCTTTTCGGCGATCTTGTCCAGGTTCGTAGCCACGGCGTTGAGGTAGCCTGTGCCCGAGCCCAGCAGGATGGCGTTGCTCACCGCGGCGTTCAGCTCGGCCTCGGCCTGCCCGTTCTTGTAATGCAGCTTGGGCAGCTTGAACTCGGCGAGCACCGACGGGTCGAGCACGGTGTTGGTGTTCGGGTCGAAGGCCATGCCCCATATGCGCCAGACCGTCGGGTCGCTGTCCTTCTGCTTCTGGGCCGCGGCCACCCAGTACAGGTAGGTCACGTTGTTCAGGATGACGGTATCGAAGTGGTTGGTGGGCATCACGGCGTCGTACACGTACTTCGTCACGTCGACCTCAAAGTCGTTGGTGCCCCGGCCCTTGGTGGGCGCGATGACCAGGCCGTACAGCCGGTTCTGGACCGCGCCGTCCTTGCTCTTCTCCCGCTTAACGTAGAAGAACCGGCGGTCGACCTTTTCCATGTTATCGTTCTTGCGGTCCCGCGTCGCCGCCACCAGGTTGTCGATGTCGCCCTTGTCCAGCACGACGGAGGTCTTGCCCTGGTTCACTTTGCCGATCTTGTTCGCCTCGTAGTCGTACAGCTCCAGCGCCTTCTCCCCCGCCGCGCCGTTCTTCGGCTGGCTGATGGCCACGAATTCCATGCCATAGCCATAGTTCTCATCTTCGTCGTTCAGTATATTCGTCAGGCCCAGCGTGTTCAGCGTCTTGACGCGCTCATAGCCGCTGCCCATGCCGCTTGCGACGTTCTTGTCGGTAAGGAGCTTAAAATTTGTACGCCAATAGTAGAAGGCGGTGGTGCCCATCTGGGCCTTGTCGTCCTTGTAGGCGACGGTGGGCATCTCTCCATAAATTTCAAAGTCAGCGGCACTATGGGCCGGATCCCGAGGATCCATGTTGAGCGCCCGGGCAAAGGAAATGTGGGGATTGGTGAAGCTGTCATAGGTATACTTTGTGTAATTATCCGCGACCGGCCGCCTCACGCTATCGGAATATCCGGACACCGAAGTGAAGCAGACGATAAAGTTTTGCCTGTTTTCAGGCGTGAACGACAGCCGGTGGCTCAGCTTGCCCTTGCCGTCCGTTTCCAGCACCGCCATGTAGACCATCATGTTTTGGTTAAACCGATAATCCAACGTCTGGTCCTTCAGCTCGTTGCGCACCGGGAATCCGTCCTTGTCGAAATCCTTTGCGGCGGTCACGACGAGGAACACGAATCGGTTGTCGGCGGCGACATCGAAAGCGTAATCGTTCCTTTCGGAGAGGTTCTTAAGCCACTGGTCGCGTTGGTTATAGGGGGTATTCAGCTCCTTGTCCTCCACGATCTGCTGGGTCGAGCCGGTACCGTCCACGCCGCTGTCCGGGTTCAGGCACTGCCAGCTCACGCGGTTGAACTCCTTGCCGTCCTTGCCCTTCACCTTTTGCAGGTGGAAGGCAAAGGTCTTGCCCCCCGCCTCGACGACCTTGAAGCCCGCATCCACGTTGCTTTGGCCGGCAGCCGTGGCCACCTCCCGGGCGTCCTTGGCCAGCTGGGGATAGGCCTGGGGCTCGCCGTAGGTCACCTGGGCCTGTTTGGGCTGCTGGCTGTCGGCGTTCATGTAGGCGTCCAGCAGGTTGGAGGAGGCGTTGCTGGACCAGATCGGGCCATTGACCAGCTCCCAGTCCTTGCGGAAGGAGATGAAGAACACCGTCGCGCCCACGGACAGCTTCACCTGGCCCCCCAGGGTCATGCTGGTGGGCGTCTTGCTGGTGATGCTCAGGGTGATGACAAGGTTCAGCGTGGCCGAAATCTCGACCCAGGCGTCCAGGAAGCCCTTGATGCCCACGCCCAGCGCCGCGCCCAGGGAGAGGCTGATGGAGATGGTGATGTCGTTGTAGGGCTTCAGCTCCCAGTTCTGGAAGCCGCCGTTGACCCAGCAGAAGTTCAGCGCGTGCTCCATGGCGAAGCCCGCGGCGACGCCCAGCGTGAACGACACGTACACCGGCACCGGGCCGATGGGATAGCTGATGGTCCAGCTGAAGCTGTAGGAGATGGTAATGCCGGTGCCCACCCGCAGGCTGACATTGGTGGACTTCACGTCCGGCACGTCCTTGTCCAGCTCCCACCGGCCGGTGGCCACCACGAAGAAGCCCACATCGATGCCGGATTCTCCCATGAACTTCCAGCCCTTGGTCTTGTAGAAGTCCTTGGCCAGGTTGTACTTGCCCTTGTAATTGGCATAGGTGCCCTTCTTCTCGATGAAGGACTCGGCCTGCTTGTAGGCGCGCAGGTCCTTGCTCTGCCAGTTGCCCAGCAGCTTTTTCGTGTCGTCCTCGATGATCGAGCTGCCCATGTAGATGGTCACATACCCGCCGGGATTGATGTTGATCTTCGGCAAGTACTCTATGAAGGGCAGGTTGAAGTTGATGTTGACATCGATGACGGGGATTTTGCAGCCCAGGCTGAATTTCTTTTCCAGCACGCCCTGGAACACGCTGGTGGAGCCGGTGCCCTCGTCAATCGGCGCATCGGTGGCGCTCTTGTGGGACACCAGCTTCGAGGTGAAGGTCAGGTTCGCGGCGGCGTCCTTGCCGAACATGAACGCCACGTACTTGCGGTCCTTGCCCGAGGTGGGCAGGATCCGCTGCTTCCACTTGCCCTTGAAGGTGTACACGTCGCCGTTGTGGCTGGTGGGCTCGACGTAGATGTCCCGCGCGCCCGGCACCCTGTCCTCGGTGCCATAGTAGCGCATCACCAGGCCCGGCAGGTTCTTGCCGTCGGTATTGCGGAAGGCCACCTTGATTTCAAATTCGTAGTCGTTGGCGGTGGAATAGATCATGTCATATTCCGAATTCATGATGTCCCTGCCGTTGAAGGTCATCATGTAGGGGTAGACGTCGTTCGCCGCGTTGGCGGTCTCCCCATTGGACGACTGGCCGTTGACCGGCGTCAGGAACAGCTTATAGCTCTCGCCCTTCGCCAGGTCCATGTCCTCGATGATGAAATCCCGATAGCCCTGGGGACGGGGATCCACCTCGACATACAGATGGAGGATCTCATAGGCGTCCATGCTGAACAGATTGACCGGGATCACGGCGACGCCATTGTCATTGGTGGTGTAGCTGTTCAGCTTTGCATCCTTTCCCTGGGCATCCCTGACCTTGACCTGGACGCCCTTTACGGGATCGGGCTTTTCCTTTGTGCCGGTTTTCAGCTCGATGGCGACCTCGTTTTCAGACAATACGGTGATGTTGGCGTCCACGTCGTTGGCTGCGACCCCCGCCGCCGCCGAGAGCCGGTTCGACCGGGAATTGGAGGCGCTGACCCGTGTAACCGGCGCGGAATTGGTCACCGGTTCGCCGCCGCCGGAAAGCACGTTATTGATCCAGTCCCAGTCCTGCTGTTCCTCCCCCTGTGACGAAGGGCCGTATTTCAGGAATTCGGACAGCAATGAAATCTGCCCTTCCCATTCCCCGGCGCTATCGGCGATGATCTGGCGAATTTCCGCGATTTCAGCGGCAGACTCCTCGATGCAAGCGGAATAGCGAACCCGGTCGGAATCGAACAGGCTGTCTGCTTCTTCCTGAATCAGCCGGCCGTATTCGGCGATGACGCCGGAGGCCTCCTTCAGCTGGTCCTGATAGTACCGCAGCGTTTCGCGCAACGCCTCCGCCATCAGGTAAGCCCTTTGGGCTTGCTGGATATCATCGCCCCGCGCGAGTCTGGCATAGGCGGCCGGGTCCTTCTCCTCCAGCTCGGACAGCGTAAAGGCGGTCTGGGACAGCAGGTCAGTGACGGTATTCAGGTCCGTGGCCAGCTTATCATCCAGCCAGTCCCGCATCTGCGAGGCATTCCAGCTGAGATTTGGCGTCATTCCGGCATGATACGCGCCGTCATTGTTGGCAACCAGCCCGCCTGTGCCCAGGCCCGTGAGGGCGTAGGCCTTCGCCAGTTCGTCCTTTGACAGGACCTTGCCCACGGTTGCCAGGGCGTCAAGCGGCAGCACCTGAGCCAGCATGACGATCAACACCAACGCGGAGAGCAGCTTCCTCATAGGTATTCCTCCCGGAAAAGTCGCGCCTCAATGGATCAGTACTTCAACAGTTCAGGATGGGTTTCGATCTCGTAGTCGGCCTGCCAGCCGTCTATCAGGTCATTCAGCTTCTCCATTTGGTAATAGCGCAGCGCGGCGGCGTTCAGCAGCTCCCGCTCGTCGTCCGTCAGCACGTGATCCCCGGCAGGCACCTCGCCCGCGTACATGAGGATGTGTACGCCCTGCTCGGTAACGAATGGCTGGGAGATGTCGCCCACCTTCTCCAGCGCCGAGGCCGCCTTGATGAAGTTTTCCGGCCACAGCTTCGATTCCGGATGGAAGGGATAGCCATCGCCGTTCAGGTTGCGCTCGGTCTTGTCGGTGCTGTAGCGGCTGATGAGGGACTTGAAGTCGATCCCCGCCGCGTACTGTGCGGCGATTTCGTCGGTGGTCTCCTTCACCAGGGGCAGGGTCTCCGCCTCCAGCCGTGCTGCATAGTCCGCCTGGGCAGTCTGCAGCGCCTCGTTGGCCTCGTCGTACAGCGCCCGTGCCTCGGTCATATCCTCCCACCCCTCGGCGGTGGTGGCGGCCAGGGTCAGGGCCTGCAGGGCGGTTGCCATGGACTGGGATGCCCGGTTCAGCGCCACCTGCTCGGTGCGCGCCGCCTTCAGCGCAGCCTCGGGGATGTCCAGCACGATCTGGTGGATGTAGCGATAGCCCTCGGGCGTGTAAAACGCCTCGTTGTTGTTCATCAGGATTTCCTGGTCATACCTGTCGACGTTGCCCTCATAGTCCGCCCGGTCCGGGGCGACGAACTGCTCCTCGTAGTAGGCGTCCACCTGGGCCTGGGTCAGCACGATATTGCCGACAAATTCCTCGATGGCCCGGTTCTGGCGGGTCTGCAACTCCAATTCGTCGTAGATGGCCTGGAAGGTATAGCCCATCAGCTCCAGCTGTTCGGTGACGTCCTCCTCGGTGACGGCGGCGTCGCCCTGCTGCATCTGCTGAAAGAGCAGCTGCCACAGCTCCTCATACTTGCTGCGGGCCTGTTGGTTCAGGGCTTCTTTCTCGGCGTCGGTGAAATCGTTCTTGCCCACCTCGGCCAGCTTGTTCTCAATGACGCCCAGGCCCACAAAGCTGTCGATGGTGCCCTGGAGCCGCGCCGCCTTCTCCTCATCGGTTGGCGCGTCGCCGCTGAGCATCTGTGACAGCTCGATCATGCTGTCCAGCGAGCCCTGGAGCATGCTTTGGGTGTAGCTGTAATCGCCCACCCGCACCACCACGGGGTCAACCGCCTCCGCCATGGCCATGCCACAGAGGGCGAAGGCCAGCGCCACAGCCAATGCCAAAATACGATACCATAACCGCATACGCAATATCCTCCCATACGCCACCGGCATGCCCCGCTGCGTACGGGGCTTTGTTGTCACACAAACGTAATGATTTCGCCGACATAATCAAGCGAATATCATATTCATGGGAATTATATCATTTCACTACCATAAAAATCAAATTTCAGTGTGAATTGATCAATCCATTTAATATTGCTGTAAAAAGTCGCATAAAAAAGTTGGAAGGGCGCTGCATTCCCTTCCAACCGTTGTCCAAGTATTGCCATAATTACCCACGCGCCTGAAAACAGGGCTTTTTCATCGCTGCCGCAGCCAATCCTGCACCGCGTCCACCACCCGGTCCAGATGGCGGTCGTAGCAGTGATCGTCGCCCTCGATCAGCACAAGCTTTGCGTCGGCGTACCGCTTGGCGGCCCTTATGCCGTATTCCACCGGCACGGCCTCGTCCTCGTCGCCGTGGACGATCAGCACCGGTCCGCGATAGCGGTCGATGGCCTCCTCCACGTGGATGGTCTGGGCCACGCGGGCATAGTTGCCGTCCAGGTCCAAATCGTGCCAGCCATGCAGCTTTTCCGGAATGTGGTCCGGGTCGAAGCGCTCGCCCAGCAGCTCGCCCTTCCGGGCGATTTCGGGGATCATCCATGCCGGGGACAGGGGAATCAGCCCCTTGATGATGTCGTGCTTCAGTGCCGCCGCCAGCATCACCAGCAAGCCGCCCTGGGAATGGCCGCAGAGGTAGATGTCAGTAGCGAAGTCCAGTGTACGGGCGTAGTCGATGACCGTCAGCGCGTTGGTCATCCACTTGAACAGCGTGTGCTTTTTGAATTCGCCGTCGCTATGGCCGTGGCCGTACATGTCCGCTCGAAGGGTGGCAAAGCCCACAGCGTTGATGCCCTTCGATACGGCCACGATATGTGTTTCCTCTATGTGGCCGGTAAAGCCGTGGATGACCACCACCAGCGGGCACTTCTGCCCCGGCTGCCAGCCCGTCGGCATGTCCAGCTTGATGTTCAGGCGAATGCCGTCATCCTGTATGAACATGAATGGACCTCCTTTGAGTTTATTGGAAAATTCTGATTTGTCGCGGGGCGACAAATCAGAATTGAATGAGGAATTAGGAATGAGGAATTAGGAATGATGGTGCAAATCCCTGCGGGATTTGTTTTAATTACAAGAACAG